>NZ_CP095482.1:932767-1243689 GCF_023028225.1 Halorientalis litorea | reverse complement strand
CAGACGGCGTAGACGGCGGCGGCCGCGAACCCTTCGAGTGACCGCCCGCGAAGCAGGTCTGCCGACTGTGCGGACTCGAAGAGGACACACGCCCGCTCGCGGATGTCGTCGGGCAAGTCCAGCGCGCTGACCAGTCGCCGTATCTCCCCGAAGCCGTACACCTGGTTGCGCTCGCGCTTCGAGGAAATCTGCGCGCGGTTGTGCTGGCGGCGCATCCGAGCCACCTGTCTGCGTTTGCGTCCCTTCAGGCGACTCGAATGGCCGATGTCGGTCGAGAGGCCCCTGTCGTGTCTGGAGCGGGTCAGCGGCGCGCCGGTGCGTTCGCGTGTCGACTGCTCGCCCTCGAACGACCGCCACTCCGGGCCGTGGTCGATGTGGTCCGCCGTGACCACGAGCCCACAGTCGGCACACACTGTCTCGCTGTCCTCCGTCCGTACCTGTCCCGCACACTCGGGACACTGCTGTGTCGAGGCTGCCATCGTACACTCGAAGCTTCGGCCGGAAGCAGTATTTAAAGACGGGTGACGACCCCGGGATTTCGTCGTCCCGCGTCGCTCGAACGCACCGGTGACCGGTACGTTCGAATTCGGCGGACGGGAGCGGGCTGACGCCGTCGAACCACGAACGTTTAACACCGAGATGGCGGTACCGGCGTCCATGGTGTTGTCGGACATCGCGGCGGGGGTGGAGGTCACGGCCGAGCAGCGTGACCGGGGGGTCGCCACCGTCGACGAGACGGACGCCTCGCTCGCCGAGCGGTTGGCCGAGTACGGCGAGGCGTTGCCCTGTGACCCGGCCGCGGCGGCGACGGTGGTGGAGGTGTACGCCGAGGGCCGACCCGTCGGCGCGGCTGCCCGCGTCGCCGGTATCGCGCCGGTGACGGCCGCCAAGACCCTCCACCTGCTCGGCGAGGAGGTGTCGCCGCTCGGGCCGACCGGCCGCGAACTGGTCCGGGACTGGTTGACAGGGCACCTCTCGCGGACGGAGACGCTAGAACTCGCGGGTGCGAGCGAGCAGGAACTGGCACTGGCGGCGTACGTCGAGACCCACGACCCGCTGGCGGGGGCCTGTGAGGCTGTGGCGGCGGACCTCTCGCCCGAACGGACGGACGCGCTGGCGGAGACGCGGAGCGACGTCTCGGACCTCCGGGAGTGCTGACTCGACGCCGCCGTTAAGATGGCCCGTCCCCTTTTCGGGAGTATGCACGTTCTCGTCACCGGTGCGACGGGCTTCGTCGGGAGCCATCTCGTCCCGGAACTGGTCGATGCGGGCCACCGCGTGCGGGTGCTGGTCCGCGACCAGACGCAGTACGAGGGGTTGGACGGCGTCGCCGTCTTCGAGGGTGACCTGCTGGACCCCGGCAGCTTCGAGGCGGCCCTCGACGGGGTCGACGCGGCGTACTATCTCGTCCACTCGATGCACGCGGGACCGGACTACGCCGACCGGGACCGCCGGGCGGCCCGCAACTTCGTCGACGCGGCCGACGACGCGGGTGTCGAACGCGCCGTCTACCTCGGCGGGTTGGGCGAGGAGCGCGAGCGGTTGTCCGAACACCTCAAGTCCCGCCGGGAGGTGGAACGCGTCCTCTCGGAGGGGACCTTCGAGTTGACGTCGTTGCGGGCGGCCATCATCATCGGCGACGGGAGTTCGAGTTTCGAGATGGTGCGCCAGTTGGCGGTACGTTTGCCCGTGATGGTGACGCCGAAGTGGGTGGACACGGAGTGTCAACCGATAGCCATCGGCGACGTGGTGGCCTATCTGGCGGGTGTCCTCGACCAGCCAGAGACGGCGGGTGAAACCTACGAAATCGGCGGGCCGGACGTACTGACGTACCGGGAGGTGATGGCCCGGACGGCCGAAACCGTCACCGGGCGGCGGCCGCTCATCGTCCCCGTTCCAGTGTTGACGCCGCGAATCTCGATGTACTGGGTCGGACTCGTGACGAGCGTCCCGAAGTCCGTCGCCTATCCGCTCATCCTCGGCCTGAAGAACTCGGTCGTGGTCCACGACGACAGCATCCGCGACCACCTTCCCATCGAGTTGACGCCGTTCGACGAGGCGGTGGCACGGGCCGTCCACAACCCCGCCAAGCCGCCGGAATCGGCGGCCGACCAGTCGACCGAGGGATACTCACCGGTGGCGGGAGAGCGGTGAGGGGGCCAGAGTACGGGGAGACGTGGGCCTACGAGAGCATCGTCGGCGCGCTCCCGGGCATCGACCTCTCGACGCGGGCGGCGGTGGCACTCCAGTTTCTCGTCTTCGAGACGGCTATCCTCGCGCTCGCGGCGGTGTACGGCCTCTGGACGGCGGCCATCGCGGGCACTGTCGCGGTGGTCGTCGCCACCGCCGGGAGCGTCGAGATGCTCCGAATCGGCCGGTTCGTCCGCCGCGAGGCGGTCCCCGAATCGTACCGACGCCTCCTGTTCGGGTCGAGCATCGAAGTGGTCCTCGCCGTCCTCGCCTACGTCGCACTGGTGACCCACCTGTTCGTCTTCGACCCGCGGTACGCCGAGGTCCCGCTCGTGGAGCGACTTCTCGGCCCGGAGCCGCCGATTCTCGTCGTCTACCTCGTCCTCCTCGTGTTGTGGGACGTGTGCTATCGCATCGGGACGGGGTGGTGGGCGAGCGTCGCGGCCCTGTGGCGGTCCTACCGGTATCGGTTCGACTCCGAGACGGCGTGGGCACTCCAGCGGGCGGACCTAGAGACGATGGGGTTCGGCCTGCTGCAACTCGCGCTGGTCCCGTTCCTGCTCCCGTACCCCGTCCTCCTGACGGCAGTCGTCGGGCACGTCGGCGCGGTGACGGTGGTCACGGGACTCTCCGTGCTCCTCCTCAGGCGTGGCGTCAGAAGGGACGGCGTCACTCCGACTTGATTTGCTCGAACTGGTCTAAGAGTTCCTCGGCGGACTCGCCGCTGTCGTACTCGACGGACCCGTGGTAACTCGTCCGCTCGTCGTCGAACGCCGCATCGACTTCGCTGTTCTTGCGTTCACGACGTTCGTGTTCGTCCTCGTCGTAGGCTCCCATAGACATTGGTACTCACACTCACGGTAAACGACAGTCGAGTATGAATGTAACGGTCGCACCAGTTCTGGTATATATATCCATCGACCAAACCCGGCACAGTGGGGCTGATACCAGCGGTTTCGGGCACCGGTTCCGGCGGCGAGTGCCCGTCGTGGCCGGCCCTGCCCGCCGACACGCGCCGGTCAGTCGTCGAGGTCGAGGGTCGCGGTCCGCTCCCACGTCCGTTCGTCGACGACCACGACTTCCCGGTGGCCGAACACGTAGAGGGAATCGTCGACGTAGCGTGCCCGGAGCGCGCTCCCCGCGGTGTCGACGGTCGCTTCGAGCGAGAGGTCGTCGTCGGTGTAGTCCACGACGCGCCCGCCCTGCCCCGTCGGCAGGAAGAACACGCCGTGTTCGCGGTCGAGCAGGAACGCGTGGTGCGACTCGGAGACGGCCGAGAACCGCGCGTCGAGGACGTAGTCGTCCGCGACGGTCGGGTCCGAGGGGTCCGACACGTCGAACAGGACGGCCTTGACGCGGCCGTCCTCCTCGCCGATGCCGAGTACCCTGTCGTCGTCGATGGGATGGAGGTACGTCGAGAACCCCGGCAGTTCCAGTTCGCCGACCTCCGCTGGGTCGTCGGGGTCCGAGAGGTCGACGACGTGGAGCGGGTCGACCCGACGGAAGGTGATTACGTAGGCCGTGTCGCCGACGTACCGTGTGGCGTAGACGCGCTGGCCCGCCCCCATGTCGGTCACCGCTCCGCGGCGGTCGAGCGTGTCGGCGTCGAGGGTGTACAGGTCGTTGCCCGACTCGGCGCTCCCGGCACTCGGGACCGTCGTCGTGATTCGGAGCGTCCCGTCGTGTTCGCTCAGGGAGAACTGGTCGAGCGGGCGACCCGGAACCGTTCCGACGCTCTCGACGGAGAGGTCGTCGGTCGATACCCGGACGATGCCTGTCCGCACGAGGTCACGCTGGTGGGCGGCCAGATACGAGCGGAAGTCGTTCTCGATGTTGCTCCGCACGCGCTGTCGCTCGTCGTCGCCGAGCGTCCGGGTCCAGTCCCGGAGTATCCGCCGCGTCTCGACCGCTTTCGCCTCCGCGGAGATGTTGTACCCGCGGAGCGTCCGCAGTCGGTCGAGCGTCCGGTCGGGGAGGCGGTCGGACTGTTCGGTCAGCAGGAAATCGAGGCGGAGTTCGGCGCGTCGGGTCCCCTCGGAGTAGGTGACGTACAGCGACCTGTTCGACATGTACACCGCCGTCGTGTCGCTCGTGCCGACGAACGTCGCCGTCTCGCGCACGTCGCCGCTGGTCGGGTCGAGCGCGAGTGCCGTGTACGTCGCGTCGACCGGCACCTGCCCGGACGGGCGGTAGATGTCGGTGCAGGCGACGGACGCCGCGCCGCCGAGCGGTTCGACGGGACACGGGTCCGAGAGCGAGACGGCAGAGCGCGTGACCAGATACATCGTCCCGTCGGTCAGTCGTGCGGTGACCACCTCGTCGGCTAGCTCCTGTGTCCAGACTTCCTCGGGGTCGGCCGGGTCGCTCACGTCGTGGCCGACGAGTTTGTCTTCTTCCATCACGACGAGGGTGTCGCCCGACCGGAGCAGTTGTCCCGCGGCGTCGATGTCGGCTACCCGCGTCGGTTCCGGTGGCGTCTCGATGGAGAGGACGCTCGTCTCACCGTCACCCCTGCCGTCGCCCTCCCGCGGCGCGCGCGGCCGCGGGCGGTCCCGTGGCGAGGCGTAGTAGAGGTGCGCGCCGTCGGTCTTCACGAGGTCCGGTTCGTCGATACCCGCCACTTGGACGTTCGTCCCGCTGACGCGCTCGGGGGCGCTCGCGCCGCCACCGCCGTCACCGCCGGCCATCTCCGGGGCCTCGGTGGCGACCGGCGTGTCCCGCACGATATCCGGTTCTTCGGCCACCCTCCGCCGGTCGACTGGGCGGCGTCTGCTCTGGAAGCCGTGGTCCTCGGCCAACCGCTGGCCGCGCCTGACGTAGTCGGCGAACGCCGAGTCACTCTCGAACTGCGTGAGGCTCGCGTCCGTGGCGGCGAACGGGTCGGTCGTGTTGTCCGGAGTCTCCGGCGTCGCTCGCGGCGCGGCCGTGCCGCCGTCGGCGAGCGCGACGGCACCGGCCCCGACGGCGACACCGACCGCGAGCAACAGGACTCCGAGTACAACTGTCTGGTCGCGTCCCATGTCCCACACTGTGACACCCCACTCAAAGGCCGTTGTGGAGGCTCAAACGTTCGCTTTACATACGGTCAGCGGGGCCGCCCCGCTTCAGAAGGAGACTTGGTCGTGGCCGCCTTCGCCGGGCGTCGACGGGTCGCGGTCGCTGTAGCCCTTGCGCCCGATTGCGTTCGAACTCACCGCACTGTAGGCCGACAGCCGCAGGTCCTCGGCGGACTCGAACGTCTCCGAATCGAGACGGCCGAGTACGTCCCCCAACTGTTCGTCCCCGTTCGGCAGTTCGAGTTCGAGGTCCCCGTACTCCTCGATGATTTCCTCGGTGGTCGCCGGATACTCGTGGGCACCGATTGCCTCGTCGAGGCCGCTGAGCAATCGCATACGTAACAGTGACGCTCAAACCTTCATAAACTTTCCTCACTAATTCTACCGAAGTAATCTAGTGGCATTAAGGACCACGACCGGAACCGCCTTTGGCGGGCCGTCCCGACCGCCCGTATGGTCGTTGCGGACCTCCACGTCCACACGCAGGCCTCCGACGGGTCGCTCACGCTCGACGCCGTGCCCGCCGCCGCGAAGCGCGCGGGCGTCGAGGTGGTCGCCATCACGGACCACGACCGGCTGAGTCCCGTGCTGGAAGAGCCGGTGACGGTCCGCGACGGCGTCACACTCGTCCACGGCATCGAACTCCGGGTCGACACCGGCGACCAGCGTGTCGACCTGCTGGGGTACGGTGTCCGCCCGCACCCGGCACTCGCGGATGTCGTCTCTCACCTCCAACGGGACCGTATCGAGCGGGCACGCCGAATTATCGGCTGCGTCGAGGACCGTCTCGGCGTGACCCTCGACATCGACCCCACGGAGGGTGTCGGCCGCCCGCACATCGCCCGCGCCATCGCTGACAGCCCCGCAGACTACGACTATCAGGGTGCGTTCGACTCGCTCATCGGGAGCGACTGCCCGTGCTACGTCGCCCGGGACATCCCCGACTTCGAGACGGGCCTCGCGGTCCTCCGTGCGTCCTGTGGCGTGGTCGGATTGGCCCACCCGCTCCGGTACGGTGACCCCGAGCGCGCGCTCGAACTGACCGCCGACCTCGACGCGGTGGAACTGTACTATCCCTACGACGACGACCCGGACCCGGGGCCGGTCGTCGAGGCCGCAGAGGCACACGACTTGCTCGTCACCGGCGGGAGCGACGCCCACGACGAGACGCTCGGGCGCGCGGGCTTGGACCGGGTCGACCTCGCCCGGTTCCGTGCGGCACTGGCGTAGTCTGCCGGGCGTCGGACACGGTCGCAGGGTTCTTACTCGCGTGGCTCTTACCAGTAGGTATGCGGTGTCACTACTGCGACCGCGACGCGGACGTGGCGGTCGAGAAAGACGGCGTGAAGGTCGGCGTCTGTGAGGAACACTTCCAAGAACAGATGGAGGAACTCTCCGACAGCGACGCACTGGAGAACCTCCGAGAGGAACTCGACATCGACGGCGCGGAGTGAGTGACCCGCACACGCTTTTCACGTCGCCACCCGACAGCGACTGCTGTGCACGTCGACGGCGACGACATCGACTGGACCGAGTCCGACCACGGCGAGACGGCGTTCCGCCGGAAGCAACTGGCCGCCGCGGCGGACGGCGAGGACATCGGCTGTAGCCTCTACGAACTCCCGCCGGGCAAGCGTTCGTGGCCGTATCACTACCACGAGGGCAACGAGGAGGCGATATACGTCCTCGCCGGGACGGGCACCGTCCGCCTCGACGACGGCGAGCACGCGCTGTCTGCGGGTGATTACGTCGCCCTTCCGGCGGGCGAGGCGGGCGGCCACCGCGTCGTCAACGACGGCGACGACCCGCTCCGGTACCTCGCCATCTCGACGATGCGTGACCCGGACGTGGTGGTCTATCCCGACATGGACAAGGTCGGCGTCTACACCGGGACGCCCCCGGGCCGACACGAGGGGCGGAAACTGACCAAATACTACCCCGAGGACGCCGACGTGGACTACTGGCCCGACGAGGCGGCCGAGTAGATTTTTACCTGTCCCGCCCGTCGCCCGTCTATGGACCACACCAACGTCGACGACGTGGACGACCGGATGGGACCGGCCGACACCAAGCGCAAGGTAGGCGACGCGCTCGGTGCCACGGACATGGTACTGAACTACTACGAACTCGAACCGAGCGAGAGCTTTGGCTTCGGTTATCACCGCCACAGTGACCAAGAGGAGGTGTTTTACGTCGCCACCGGGACTGTCACCTTCGAGACGGAGGACGGGACGGTCACCGTCGCGGAACGCGAGGCTGTCCGCTTCGAACCGGGTGAGTGGCAACTCGGAACCAACGAGGGCGAGGAGCGCGTCGTCGCCTTGGCGATGGGCGCGCCCGCCGAGATGGGCGAGACGGAGATGCTGCGGGAGTGTGCGGACTGTGACGGTCGGACCGAGCAGCAACTGGAACTGACCGACGACCGGGACGCCATCCTGACGCTGTGTGCCGAGTGCGGGGCCGAAACTGGACGGTTCGACTGACCCGTCCGGGGACGCTTGTCGTGTCCATTTATTGTCGTTCGACCACCCGGCCACAGTATGGCCCCCCGAACGCGCCGCGCCCTCCTCGGCAGTACCGCCGCCGCTCTCGGCTGTCTTGCCGGGTGTGGCAGCCTCGGTGACGCTATCGACGGTGCGGAGCCGACCGTCGACGGAGCCGTTCTGAACGAAGTCGCGTCGGGGGAAACTCCGACGGTCCGAGACGTGGTGCCGGTCGGTATCGAACCAGACTACGTCGCCGACCAGGTGGCCCGTGCCGAGTCGGTACTGGCCAGCGTCCCGGAGCCGCTCGATGTCGACGACGTTTCCGACGATACCGTCCGCGAACACACCATCGACGAGCGTGCCCACGCACGACGACACCTCGACGAGGTGGCGGCCGCCCCGCCGACGGCCAGTACGCTCGAAACCGTGGCTCACGCCCGCGGCTGGGCACGGGCGGCGGCGACGACGTGGGCCGCCGTCGAGGGGCGCGTCACGGACGACGCCCTCTTCGAGGAGCGACTGGCGGTCCGGGAGGACCTGCGAGCGTTCCGTGACCGCTGGGCGTACGTCGGCGACGACCCCGCGGCGGCGGTCGTCCTCCACGCGGTAATCGAGGACCGCCTCGACGAGGGCAGTTCGCTCTTCGCGCCCGACGCTCCGGTCGACACGCTCTGGTTCGGGGAGTACGGGGGCGACATCGAGCGCGCCCGGGCGGCCGTCGACCACGCGACGTACCTCTACGACGAGTTCGTGGCCGCCCTCGACCGGCGTCGCTCGCTCCGTGACGCCTTCGTCGGCGCGGCCGACGCCCTCGCCCGGACGGCCCGTGACCGCCAGCAGTCGCTCCCGGCGGCGCCGGACGACCCGTCGTCGTATCTCGACGGGGCCGCCGTGGACGCGCCCGCCGGTGCCGCACTCGAAGGCCTCGGCCAGCACGCCGGGTACGTTCCCGACGGAGACCCGGACCGTCACGCCGGGTACGTCACCTCGCTCCACTGGTCGCTGACACGGGTCTCGGCGTTCCACTCGCTCCGTCAACGTGTCGCGGCTGGCGAGTACACGACCGTCTCCGACGGCGACGACGTGCGGCGACTCAGACAGGACGCGGTGTCGGCGGTCGAGTCCGCCGCGGCGGCATCGGGGTATCACCTCACTCGGCGGGTGCTGCGGTATTCGGTGGAAGAACTCGCCCACGCTGACGAAGAGTTGAGCGAGTGGGACGCCGACGACGCCGTCGAGGTGGACGTACTCGAGCGACCGCTGGGCGGGTACGTACGTATCCGGGAACTCGCCCGCGCGGCGGCGGGCGCGAGCGCGACTGTCGCCGACGCGCTCCGGTCGGCCTGAGTTACTCGTAGGCGGGGATGCCGGTGAGGTCCTCGCCCAGAATGAGCGTGTGGATGTCGTGGGTGCCCTCGTAGGTGTAGACGGTTTCGAGATTCGCCATGTGACGCATCGGCGAGTAGTCGGCAGTGATGCCGTTCCCGCCCAAAATCTCCCGGGCGATGCGTGATTGGTCCCGCGCCATCCGCACGTTGTTGCGCTTTGCCAGCGAGACGTGCTGGGGCCGCATCTCCCCGCGTTCTTTCAGGTCCGCCAGCCGGTGGGCGAGCAACTGCGCCAGCGTAATCTCGCTCGCCATCTCCGCGAGCTTGTCCTGTTGCATCTGGAACCGCGCGATGGGGCCGCCGAACTGGTCGCGGTCTTTCGCGTAGTCCAGCGCCGTCTGGAAACTGTCCCGTGCCGCCCCGATAGCACCCCACGCGATGCCGTAGCGCGCTTGCGTGAGACACGACAGCGGCCCGTTCATCCCCTGCACGTCCGGCAAGACGTTCTCCTCGGGGACGAAGACGTTCTGCAGGCTGATTTCGCCCGTGATGGACGCACGGAGCGAGAGTTTCTCGTCGATTTTGTTGGTGGTGACGCCGTCGCGGTCGGTTTCGACGAGGAACCCACGCACGGGCGTGTCCGGGTCGGAGGTGTCACGCGCCCAGACGACGGCCACGTCCGAAATCGGGGAGTTGGTAATCCACGTCTTCGCGCCGTTGAGCACGTAGCCGCCGTCGGCGGCTTCCGCCCGGGTCTCCATGGCCGTGGGGTTCGAGCCGTGCTGGGGTTCGGTCAGGCCGAAACAGCCCACCGCCTCGCCCGTCCCGAGTTTGGGGAGCCACTCGTCTTTCTGCGCCTCGCTCCCGAAGGCGTGAATCGGGTACATGACCAGCGCGCCCTGCACCGAGGCCATCGAACGCAGCCCCGAGTCACACGCCTCCAACTCCTGCATCAACAGGCCATAGGCCTTCTCGCTGACGTTCGGGAGGCCGTAGCCCTCCAGATTCGGGGCGTAAAAGCCCATCTCGCCCATCTCGGGGATGAGGTCGGTCGGGAACGTGCCCTCGATCCAGTGGTCACCGATGTCCGGTGTGACGTTCTCCTCGACGAACTCCCGGGCGGTCTCCTGTATCATCCGCTCTTCGTCCGAGAGGTCCGACTCCAAGTTCACGTAGTCGAGCATGGCCTACACTTGGTTTCCAACGATAAAAACACTCCCCAACCTGTCGAGAGTTGTAAGCGGGGTAACCGGTTGCCCACAGACGCCCGCTGCTCACCGTCACGAGACGCTGTATGGGGGTACTGTTCCCGCAATCCCCGGCTGTCGCGCGGCCGGTCGGTAGCGACTACCCCGCTCGTCAGTCGTCGGCGGCGTGCCGTCCCGTCGTGCCGTCCGCCGTCACGCGCTCGACGAACTGGAGGTAGTTGTCGAACAGCGTCTTGGCTTCGCAGGCGGCCGCGTAGTGGTCCTCGTGGATGCCGTCGAGTACCTCCTCGATACGCTCGTCGGGGAGGTGGTCGTCTTTCCCCTGCGTGACGGACGCGGCCGTCTCGGTGTCGTACTCTGGGTGGAACTGCACGGCGAACACCCGGTCCGCGCGGAACGCGTGGATGCCGTAGTCGTTCTCGGCGAACACCTCGGCTCCCGGTGGGGCTTCGGCCACCCGGTCCGAGTGGCTCGTGAACACGGTGAATGCGTCGCTCACGCCATCCAAGAGTGTGTTCTCGCCGTCGTGTTCGACGGTCCGGTAGCCGAGTTCGTACTCGCCCATGTCCTCGACGTGGCCGCCGAGTACGTCCGCGAGCAGTTGGTGACCCCAACAGACGCCGAGGAAGGGCAGGCCGGCGTCGACGGCCTCGCCGACCCACGACTTCACGTCGGCAATCCACGGTTCGTCCCAGTAGACGGAGGCCCGGGAGCCGGTGACCACACAGCCGTCGAACGCGACTGTCTCGGGCACGTCGCCCGAGGGACAGTGGAACTCGACCAAGTCCGCGTCGAGTTCGCGGCGGAAGTTCCGCCGGGTGTTCGCACCCTCGTGAGCCGCGTTCAACAGCGCGATGCGTGGCCGTGACATTACCGTGTGAAAGTCTGTTCGCGGCAAAGGGCGTTTCGTTTCGGCAGGACTCGCCGCGGTCCGTGACGCGCTCAGACGCCGTCGACGCCCTCGCTCGCGAGGAACCCGGTCAGTGCGTCCTCGACGGCACCCGGGTCCGCCGCCGCCGCGAGGTGGCCCGTCTCGACGGGCTGGAACGAACCGCGTGGCAACCCGTCCGCGAGGGCACGCCCGGCGTCGAACGGTACCACTCCGTCGGCCCGGCCGTGGACTACCAGCGTCGGGCGCGTCATCTCGTAGAGACGGTCGCTCGCGTCGTAGTTCGTCATCGCCGCCGTCTGTGCGTCCCACCCCGCCGCGTCGGCGTCGTCCTCGGCCCGCCACTCGACGATTCGGTCCACTGCGTCCGGGTGGTCGGCTACGACGCCCGCCGAGAACGCACCCCGGAGCGACTCGCGGAGCGCGTCGGCGTCGTCACGCGGCGCGGCCAGCGCGTCGAGGGCGTCCGCGTTCACGCGTGCCCCGTCGGCCGTCGTCCCGACGAGGGTCAGCGTCTCGGCCCGTGCCCCGCGGAACGCGTGCTCCAGCGCGACCATCCCGCCGAGTCCCGCGCCGACGAGGTGGACCCCGTCGACCCCGTGGTCGGCCAGCACGGCGTCGAGATCGGCCGCGAGCGTCCCCACGTCGTACGGTCCGGGTGGGCCATCCGACCGGCCCGTCCCCCGGTAGTCCCACACGAGCGTCTCGACGGGTCCGGCGAGTGCGTCGACGAGCCACGACCAGCACCACGCGCCGTAGCCCGCGGGGTTGACGAACACGACGGTCTGCCCGCTCCCGACCGCCTCGTAGTAGAGAGTGACACCCTCGCGTTCGGTCCGTGACATCAGGCGTCTCTGACCTGCTTGAGTACGTCCGGGGCGTCCGCCAGCGCGTCGTCCACAGCCTCGGCGTCGGGGCCACCGCCCTGTGCGAAGTCCGGCGGGCCGCCGCCGCCGCCGCCGACGCGGGACGCGAGTTCGCCGACGACTTCACCGGCGTCCACGTCGACGCCGTCGGGCACGGCGACGACGAACTGCCCGCCGTCGGCACCGCTGCCCACGACGGCGATGTTCCCTTCTTCGACGATGGCGTTGGCCGTCGCCCGGAGTTCGTCCATCCCGGCGTCGAGACGCTGGACGATAGCCGTCGCGTCACCGACGGTCACCTCGTCCCCGTCGCTCGCGCCCGCCGCCCGGACTTCCGCGAGTTCCTCCTGCAGGTCCTCTATCGTCTTGCCCCGTTCTTTCCACTCCTCGAAGAAGCGTTCGGCCGTCTCGGGAACCTCTTGGGGCGTCACGTCCAGCACGTCGGCGGCGTCGGAGAGCGCGTCCTCGGCGCGCTGGGTGGCCTCGATGGCCGCCTCGCCCGCGGCGAAGGTCACCCGCTCGACGCCGTCCTGGATGCGCTCGGTGCCGAGAATCTTGATGGCCCCGATGTCGCCGGTCCGGGAGACGTGCGTGCCGCCACAGGCCTGTACGTCCTCGTCGACGTGGATGAGGCGTATCTGCTCGCCCGCCGGGATGCCGCCTTGGTACAGGTCGAAGCCGTACTCCGACTCGGCCTCGTGGCGGTCCGGCCACTCCTGTGTCACCGCCGTGTTCTCGGTGACGAGTGCGTTCGCGCGTCGCTCTATCTCCTTGACCTGCTCGCGGGTGATGGGTTCGTAGTGTCGCACGTCGAGGCGGGCACTGTCGGTGTGTTTCTGTGCCCCGGCCTGCCGGATGTGGTCGCCCAGTACCTCGCGGGTGGCGTGCCCGACGATGTGCGTCGCGGTGTGGTGACGCATCAACCGCCGCCGCCGGCTCGCGTCGACCTGTCCGCGGACGAACTCGCCCTTGCCGGGGTCGTCGTCCGCCCGGTGGACGATGACGCCGTCGAACCGCTGTACGTCGGTCACCTCGGCCGTCACCTCGTCCGTCGAGAGGACGCCGTGGTCCGCTGGCTGACCACCGCCCTCCGGGTAGAACATCGTCCCGTCGAGTACCACGTCGTAGTTGCCGTCCTCGCGCTCGAACACGTCCAGTACCATCGCCTCGAACTCGGTTCGCTCTTGGTTCTCGTAGTACAGCTGGTCCGTCTCGGGCAGGTCAGTGAACCGCGCTGTCTCGGCCGTGGGTTCTGCCGCTTCGTCGTCCTCGTCGCCGCCGTGGCGTTGGGCGACGACCGAGTAGAAGTCGTCGGGCACGTCCACGTCGACGCCGCGCTCGGCGGCTATCTCCTCGACCATGTCCGGTTGGATGCCGTGTGAGTCGTACAGTTCGACGAGTTCCGTCGTGGGAATCGGCTCGCCGGTGTTCTCGTACTCCTCGGCCAACTGACGGACGCGGCGGCCGCCCCGGTCCAGCGTCTCGCGGTACTTCTCGACTTCCGTGCGCACGATATCGCGCACGGTGTCGCGGTTCGTGTAGCCGAGCCGCTCGGCCTGCATGTCCACGAGTTCGTCCAGCGGCGCGTCGACGCCCACGTTGTCACACAGCCGCTTGGTCCGGCGGAGGACCATCCGGGCGAGATAGCCCGTCCCGACGTTCGAGGGGACGATACCGTCCCCGAGCATGTACGCGAGTGCCCGGCAGTGGTCGGAGATGGCGTAGATGTCTTCCAGCGGTGCCATCAACGCGCGTAGTTCGTCGGCGGAGACGCCCACCTGCTCGGCGATGGTGTCCCGGGCGGCCTCCACGTCGTCGGCCTCGTCGATGTCCATCCGCCCCGAAAGTTTCGCGGCGTGGTGGACGACCGACTCCTCCTCGTCGCTGAGGTCGACCCCGGCGTTGTCCTTGAGGAAGGCAATCATCTCGGGATAGACGGCCTCGTAGACGGTCGGCGTCCCCTGACTCACCCACGTCCACCGCTCCAGTCCGTAGCCGGTGTCGACGACGTAGGTGTCCATCGGGCTGTAGCGGTTACCGTCCTTGAGTTCGTACTCGCCCTCCGGGTCCTGCTCCATGGACATGAACACGAGCGTCGCCAGTTCCGCCCCTTGGTAGATGACTTCGAGGGCGGGTCCCGCGTTGCCGCCGCCGACCCACGGGTCCTCGATGAAGGTGAGTTCGTCCGTGTCGGCACCGAGGGACTCGAAGAACTCGAAACAGTACGCCACGGTCTCTTCTTTCCAGTAGACTTCGCCCTCGTAGGCGTACTCGTCTTCGACGTCCTCGCGGGCGTTGAACGCGTGGTGGGCCATCATCTCGAAGGCCATCGTGTGCCGGCCCGTCTTGCCCACGTTGTCGATGTCCTGCATCCGGATGCAGGGCTGGCTGATGCAGAGGGGGTTTGCCGGCGGCGGCGTCTCGCCGGACGTGACCAGCGGCTGGAAGTCGTAGATGGAGGCTTGGGTCAGCAACACGTCGTCGCGCCAGCGGTTCGCGGCGACCGGGTAGGGGTCGACGCGTTCGTGGTCGTGGTCCTCGAAGAACGAGAGGAACGCCTCGCGCATCTCGGCGAGGCTGTACTCCTCGGCGAAACCGGGGTCGTCGATGAAATCGTACTCCGCGCAGGGCGGTTCCCCACAGGTGTCCCGGCCCCCGTCGACCGTCCAGAAGTGGTCGCCACAGTCGACACACTCCAGCCGATGGAACCCGTTGTCCTCGAAGTACTGGAGTCGGTACTCCGATTCGAGTTGACTCATTGCCCTACTGTGGCCGAGCGCGGCCTAAAACAGTTCCGAACAGGCGGCGAGATTCGCCGCCGCCAGTCCGTCCTCTACGTGCGTCGTGGGGCCGCTATCGTGTGATTCCGTCCCCGATACGTGCCGCTCGCTACAGTCGGGACTGTCCGCTACCGACCGCTACATACCGCTGTACAAACTGCCGGTTCGGTCGGAATTTCGCCCGTTCCGTGGCTACTCGTCCAGTGCCAGCGACGCCAACAGAGCCTCCAGTTGGATGCGCTCGTTGGCTCCCTCGGTGATGCGGTAGTCTGCCTCGCCGATACGGTCCAGAAGCGTGACGGCGGCCTCGTCGTCCAAGTCGAACTCCCAGACCGACCGGTGCAACTGGTCGATGACGTCGTTGCCGGCGATACCCTCGTCGGTGAGCAAGTCGTCGAGTTTCGACCGGGCCGCGAGGAAGTCCCCGTCGAGCGCGCGGGTCACCATCTCCCGTATCTCCTCGGGCCGAGCGGTCGACGTGATGGCGTAGACGCCCTCCTCGTCCACCACGTCGCCGGTGACCGCGGCGGCCTGTAGGCCGTTGATAGCCTTGCGCATGTCGCCTCCGGCGGCGTAGACTAGCGCGTCGACACCGTCGTCGGTCAGTTCGATTCCCTCCTCGTCGGCGATGATGCGGACCTGCTCCTCGACGGCCTCGTCGGACAACGGCGCGAACCGGAAGACCGCACACCGGGACTGGATGGGGTCGATAATCTGGCTGGAGTAGTTACACGAGAGGATGAAGCGGACGTTGTTCGAGAACTGCTCCATCGTCCGGCGGAGCGCTGACTGGGCGTCGTCGGTGTTGTGGGTCAAGATCCCGTTGGCGAGCATGAAGTTCGGTGTGTCCTCCATGCTGATGTTGTAGGCCTTTCCGCGGTGGCTGTAATCGATGCGACTGATTCTGACGGTTTCGACCGCTTGTAGTCCACCGTCGGAGACGAGTGCTGGCTCGAACTCGTCTCTCTCGTAGTGTTCGTGGTGAGGAAGTTCACCGTCTCCGACGACGACGAACGTGTAGTCATCACCGTACGACTCCAAGAACTCCTCGACTTTCTCGGTTTGTCCCCACAGTTCGGCGACACCCTTGACCTCGACGACCGTATCTCCAATCAAGAAGTCGGGGTGGAACATCGAATCCGACAGCTCGAACTCCGGTTCGTACTCGTATTCGACTTCGGCATCCTGCAGGGCCTTTGCGACTTCGTACTCCCAATCGGAGCGGACGAGATGGCCGAGTTCGTCACTGTGTCTGATGTTTCCTCCGGTCGGTTCGTGTCCCTGCAGAGCTTCCGAAACTTTCTGTGCAACTTCGGGGTCACGCATCGGGTTGTTGTCCCCAGTAATGTCACAAACGGGGTAGTCACAGGCTTCCGTGCTCCGTTCGACGATTTCTGCCTTCGCGTCGTCGTCCAGACTGTCCCACCACTCTGCCGCAGCGTTCCCGATTCTTTCTTTGACCGCCTCCGGGTCGGCGTCGACGACCCACTCGTCCCACGTGGTCCCGGACCGGATCTGACTGAGATTATCGCGGAACCGTTCGACGGCTTCCTCGTCCATCTCCCATATCTGGACGCCGTGGAACTCGCCGTCGTAGTTCGGATTGTTCTCACCTTCGAATCGGCCGTCAGAGAGTTTCTCGACGATTTTCTCGCGTCTCTCGTCGGACCACTCGGTCCCGTACATCGGGTTCCCCTGCCCCTGCATCTCACGACTGTGCCCGTCGTTCTTGCAGTCGACGGAACAGAATCTCCCTGCGGTCCAATCGCCACAGGTGTCGCACTGTGCCACTCCGATCTCGTCTTTGAAATCGGCAATCTCGTCGCCGGGGGACAGCTCCCGTAGCTCCTTCTCGACGAGTCGGCCATCTCCGCCGACTACGAAAAACGGGTGCGTGGGGCTCGCAATGGTCGTCCGTCCGTCCTCCAGTTCGAGTTCGAAGAAGTCGGCCACGCCGGAATCGACGAGGCGGCCCTTGTCGGACTGTATCTCGTTCGTCTCGAAGTCGACGGACGGAACCGGCTCACCGTCCTCTGCGACCTCCTCTATCGGTTTCACCTCTGGCTTCGACGGGTACCCGGTGACGACTTCGGTACCCGGTGGCACGCACAGAGAGTCCGCCTCGTCGAGAAAGATGATGCGGTAGTCGTGGCCGCCGAACGAGGAGCGCGCGAAACTCTTGATGCGCTCGCGCACCACGTCGATGCCGCGCTGGTCGGAGGCGTTGAGTTCGAGGAAGTGTTCCTGCCAGTCCTCGCCGTAGAGATCCCGGGCGACAGCCTGTGAGCTGGTCGTTTTCCCCACGCCTGCTTCCCCCGAGAACATGAGGTGGGGGAGGTCGTCCCGGGCGACGTAACTCTGGAGGCGCTCGACGATTTGCTCCTGCCCGACGATGTCTTCGAGCGTCTGCGGGCGGTACTTCTCTATCCATATCTCGTCGCGCCCGCTTCGCGACTCGGCGTCGGCCTCGCTCATGTCCCGACCCTGGAGTGGGGCAGTCTTAAACTGCCCGGGACTGCAGCGCGGAGTTCCCGCACGTCTCCGCCCCGAGCGACTCCGAAACGCCTTCACCCGCTAGGCCGAACGGGTGGGTATGGTTACGGTCGATGTCGTCGGCGGGGAGACGCGCGAACTCGACCCCGCCGACCTCGGGGCGGACCCGACGTACGCGGACCTCCTCGCCGCCGTCGGGTTCAGCCCGCACGAAGTGTCCGTGCTGGTCGACGACGCACCGGTCCCGGAGGACCGGCCACTCGACGCCGACCACGTGCGCATCCTCCGACTCGTCAAGGGGGGCTGACGGTGCGAGTCCACGAAGCACGCTCGGATGCCCTCCCGGCAGCGATGACCGTCTTCGACAGCGCGATGCTCCAAACCGACGCGGGAGCGGTCGAGGCCGCCATCGACGGTGCGGACCTGCTCGTCGCCACCAGCGAGGGGCGCGTCCTCGGGGCGTGTCTCCTCGACGGGCACGAAATCGAGGCTATCGCGGTTCGACCCGGCCGCCGCGGACAGGGCATCGGGACGGCACTGGTCGCCGCCGCCGCCGACCGACGGGGTCGCCTCGTCGCCGAGTTCGACCCACGTGTCCGCCCGTTCTGGGACGCACTCGGGTTCGAAATCGAGGTGGTGGCGGACGGCCGACTTCGTGGCGTGCGGTCGGTCGAGTGAGTCAGACGAGCGGTTCGACCAGTTCGCGCCCGGCGGCGAGCAACTCCTCGACCCGGTCGGCACTGGTGGCTTCGGCGTACACCCGGAGTTTCGGCTCCGTCCCGCTCGGCCGCACGAGGAGCCACGTCCCGTCGGCGAGGAATATCTTGAACCCGTCCACGTCGTTGACGCGCTCGACTGCCTCGCCGGCCAGTTCGTCGGGGAGCGCGCCGTCGAGGTCGGCGACGACGCCCGCCTTCCGGTCGTCGGGGCAGTCGACGCTCACGCGGTCCTGATGGACCTCGCCGTGTGTTCCTTCGAGGGTATCGACGCGCTCGTCGAACGGTCGGTCGGCGGCTGCGGCGGCCGCCAAGAGTGCGGTCACGACGCCGTCCTTGTTCGGGAGGTGGCCGCGGATGCCGAAGCCGCCGCTCTCCTCGCCGCCCACCAGCGCGTCGCGTTCCTGCATCTTGGCGGCGACGTACTTGAACCCGACCGGCGTCTCGTAGACGAGTTCGCCGTGGGCGTCGGCCACACGGTCCACGATGCTGCTGGTCGAGACGGTACGGACGGCCGCCCCGTCGTGTGCCCCCAAGAGGAACTCGTACACGGTCGCGAAGAACAGGCTCGCGTCGAGGACCCCCCGCCCGGGCGTCACGACGCCGATGCGGTCGGCGTCGCCGTCGTTGGCGATGCCGACGTCTGCCTCGCCGGACCGGACACGCTCGCGGAGTCGGCCGAGTCGCTCCGCGCTGGGTTCCGGCGACTCGCCGCCGAACGTGGGGTCCCGGTCACAGCGGAGTCGCTCCACGTCGGCTCCGGCGGCGTCGAGGACGCGGTCGGTGACGCCGCGCCCGCTCCCGTGCATCGCGTCGTAGACGACCTGCAACCCGCCGAGGTCGGCGTCCACGAACGAGCGTGCGTGGTCGACGTACGGGGTGAGCAGGTCCGTCTCGGTCACGGTCCCGTACTCGGCCTCGGGGAGCGGGTCGGGTGGTGCCAGTCGGGACTCGATGGCGTCGGTCACGTCGGCACTCGCGGGCGCGCCGCCCGCCGGGACGAACTTCACGCCGTTGTACTCGGGCGGGTTGTGCGAGGCCGTGACCATCAGCCCGCCGGCCAGTTCGCGGTCACGGACGGTCCACGCGAGGACCGGCGTGGGCACGTCGCGCTGGGGGACGAGCGCGTCGAAGCCGTTGGCACAGAGGACGCGGGCGAGTTCCTCGGCGAACCCCCGGGAGTGTTCGCGGGCGTCGTAGCCGACGGCGACGGTGCCGCCCGCTCCCTCTTCGCGGAGGTAGGTGGCGACGGCCTGTCCGACGGCCCGGACGCGGCGGTCGGTGAACGTCTCTAGCGTTGCCCGCCAGCCGTCGGTGCCGAACGAAATCTCCTCCATACGTGCCGTCCTGACGCCCCGGAGAAAAAACCCTCGCTAACCACCCACGAGCCGCTCTTTCTCGGCCTTCGAGTACTGCTTGAGTTCGTACTCGCGTGACATCGCGGCCGACTTCGAGTCGAACCGCTCGACGTGGACGAGGTCGACGGGCGTTCGCCCGCGGGTGTACTTCGCGCCGTCGCCTCGCTCGTGTTCGCGGACGCGCCGCTCGATGTCGGTCGTGTAGCCCGTATAGAGGGTGTCGTCGGCACAGCGCAGGACGTACACGTAGTGGTCGCTCACAGACCAGCGTCGGGACCGTAGGAAGTCAGTGTTGTGCCCGGGTCGTCCCCGGACGAGGCGTGAATGGGCTTCGCGTGGTACTTACACCACGGTTCGGGTGGCCACAGTGGCCGTCATGCCTCGTGAGCGCGCTCGCGGGCTACTTCGGCGATGCCAGCGTTCGCCGAACAGCTCGGGCAGGCGTGAACTTGGCCGAACTCATCCGCGAAGACCCGAGCGAACTGCTCGGAGACGTGCGCGCTACAGTGATTACACTTTGGCATTTGCTACTGCCGGCAACGGGTTGCTGCCGACAGCATATGTACGGGCTGGGACCACTAATAACCCATTCCAAAATTCCACCAAATTTCGGGCCGAGACTGCGTCTTCCGGCGGTATTCTCCGCTACCCGCGCGTGTTCGCCTGCTCGCGCGCGCAGTCGAGCGCGCGCGAGACGAGTCCGGCCTGCGCCCCGGCGGTAAAGCCCGCGTCTACGTTGACGGTGGTCAGCGCGGTACAGGACTGGAGCATTCCGACGAGTGCCGCCTCGCCCTCGCCGGCGTGGCCGTAGCCCGTCGACACCGGCAGACCGATGACGGGCGTGTCGACCAGTCCTGCGACGACCGTCGGGAGCGCGCCCTCCCGGCCCGCGGCGACGACGAGGACGTCCAGTTCGCGCAACTCGTCCAACCGGTCGAACAGACGAGCGATACCGGCGACGCCCACGTCGTTCACTCGCTCGACGGTGGCACCCATCTCGCTCGCGATGACGCTCGCCTCGCCGGCGGGCACCGCGTCGGACGTGCCGGCCGTCACGACACCGACAGTCGCGTCGAGCGTCGGCAGTTCGAAGCCGGGTGCGTGGGCGACGAACACGCCTGCCCGCTCGTGATAGGTCCGCTCGCTCTCGGGGTGGGTCTCGCCCAGTCGCTGGCGGACCACTGCGGCACCGTCCTCTGAGAGCCGCGTCACGATGGCCCGGCCCGTCGTCTCGACGGCCGTCACGGACAGGTCCGCGATTTCCACCGGTGTCTTTCCGTCGGCGAGGACGGCTTCCGGGACGCCCGACCGGGATTCACGGGCGGCGTCGTACCGTCCCGCGTCGCCGGTGGCGTAGCCAGCGAGCTGTGCCTCCGCCTCGGCGGGGCTGACCTCGCCAGCGGCGACCGCTTCGAGCAACTCGCGCATACCCTCCCTCGACGCTGGACCCACTCCTACCTATCGTCTCGTCACGACCGGCCCGCGTGGCAACCCCTCGCAACCGCGGGCGACCGACTGCCGCCCCGTGGATTCCCGGATTCCGCACCTGTCAGCATCGGTGACCGTTCTCTCGGGTGCGTGATTGCGGGGATGAGACCGCTCAGACCCCCGCGAGTCCCGGCGAGAAGCGGTACAATCAGGAAAGTATATAAAGGCCCCTCTGGATTAACCGCCTGTATGGCAGACCTGATCGTCAAAGCCGCCGTGAAGGAAGCGCTCGATGATATGAACGTCTCCTCGGACTTCTACGCCGCCCTCGACGACGAAGTCGAAGAACTGCTCGACGACGCCGCGCGACGCGCCGAGGAGAACGACCGGAAGACGGTCCAGCCCCGCGACCTGTAAGGGTTTCACCCTTCTCGTTTTTTCAGCCGGATAGTGACGACTACGCGTCGGGACGACGGACTGTCACGTCCTCGTCCGTCCCGACGTGTATCTCGTCCGCGAGGCCGACGAACACCCCGTGTTCGAGGACGCCCGGGAGTGCCGACAGACTGGCCGCCAGTTCCGCCGGGTCGCCGATAGTGCCGAAGTCACAGTCCAACACGAGGTTGCCGTTGTCGGTCACGACGGGTCCGTCCTTGCGCTCTGCCGCCCGGAGGGTCGGGTCGCCGCCCAGTTCGCGCACGGCGTCGGCCACCGGTCGCCGGGCGTCGGGGACGACCTCGACCGGGACGGGTACCGAGAGTGACTCGGCCAGTTTCGACTCGTCGGCGACCACGAGCAACCGGTCGGCCGCGCTGTCGACTAGCTTCTCCCGTGCGTGGGCCGCACCGCCGCCTTTCAGCAGGTCTCCGTCGGCCACTTGGTCCGCACCGTCGATGGCCACGTCGGGGCTGTCGTCGTCCAGCGTCGTCAGCGGGATGCCCACCTCGCGGGCGAGGTGCCGGGACTGGTAGGATGTCGGAATCCCCGCGATGTCGTGCCCCGACCCGACTGCCCGCCCGAGTGCCCGAATCGCGTGGGCCGCCGTACTCCCGGTGCCGAGGCCGACCACCGCCCCGTCCTCGACGGCCTCGGCCGCGGACTCGCCCGCCCGTCGCTTCGCCTCGTCGCTCCCGCCGCGTTTCATGCCCGGGGGAACCGTCCGGTAGGACAAAAGCCTTCCTCGCCGGCCCCGTACTGGATGTGTGACGGACGCTTGCACCTACTGCGGACAGGACGTGACGGCCCACGACCCCGTGTTCGTCGCCGAACCCGCCGACGGCGAACCTGAACGGACGGGTCAGTTCTGCAACTACGCCTGTCTGTCGGCCCACATCGAGGCGGACGACCTGACGACCGGCGCGTGCTGTCAGTTCGACCCGGCAGCGTAGACGGGGGATACTTTTTACCGCGTCACCCGTCGGCCCCGGTATGTTCGGGACGAGCGGCATCCGCGGGCCAGTCGGCGAGAAGGTGACGGCCGCCCTCGCGCTCTCGGTGGGGCGAGCGGTCGGGATGGACACAGAGCGCGTCGTGGTCGGACGGGACCCCCGCGAGAGCGGCGAGTTGCTGACCGACGCGCTGGCCGCCGGACTCCGGGAGTCCGGCACCGACGTGTGTGACGTGGGACTCGCGGCGACGCCGACGGTCGCCCGGGCCGTCGGCTGGGAGGACGCCGACGCGGGCGTCTCGGTGACGGCCTCGCACAACCCGCCACAGGACAACGGCATCAAACTCTGGCAGCCGACCGGACAGGCGTTCGACGCACCGCTCCGCGAGGAAATCAGCGAGCGCGTCCGGACAGAGGCCGCCGACCTGCGGGCGTGGGACGGGTTGGGCGACCGGACCCGAGTCGACGCCCGCGAACGCCACGCCGACGCGCTCGTCGACGCCGTGGACGTGTCAGACCCGCCCGCCGTCGTCGTCGACGTGGGCAACGGTGCGGGCGGCGTTACCGTCGACGCGCTCGAACGCCTCGGCTGTGCGGTGGAGACGCTCAACGCCCAACCCGACGGGGCGTTCCCGGGGCGGCCGAGCGAACCGACCGCCGAGCACTGCCGGTCGCTGGCCCGGTTGGTCGCCGAGGGGGACGCCGACCTCGGCATCGCCCACGACGGCGACGCCGACCGGACCCGCGTCGTCGCCGGCGACGGGACGTACCTCTCGGGGGACGTGACGCTGGCACTGCTAGCCCGTGCGGCCGCCAGCGACGGCCAACAGGTGGCCGCACCCGTCGACACCAGCCTCGCCGTCGACGACCACCTCGCCGAGGCTGGCGTCACGGTCACGCGGACGCGGGTCGGTGACGTGTACGTCGCCGACCGGGTAGCCGAGGACGGGGTGGCCTTCGGCGGCGAACCCAGCGGCGCGTGGATATGGCCCGACGCGACGCTGTGCCCGGACGGGCCGCTCGCGGCCTGCAAACTCGTCGAACTGGCGAGCGAGCGACCCCTGACCGACCGCGCCGCCGAGGTGGACACCTACCCTATCCGGCGCGACAGCGTCGAGACGGACGCGAAGACTGCGGTCATGGAGAGGGTCCGCGCTCGGGTCACCGACGAGTACGCCGACGTGTCGACGCTCGACGGCGTGCGTGTGGACCTCGGTGACGGGTGGTTCCTGCTCCGGGCCAGCGGCACCCAACCCCTCGTCCGTATCACCGCCGAGGCTCGGGACCCGGCTCGGGCGGACGCCGTGTTCGCGGAGGCGCGTTCGGTGCTGTCGGCGGCACGGGAGTGAGCGGCGCGAAACGGCGTGCAGACGACTCGCCGCGGAGCACGTTCACAGTGCCCAGCGGCCGGTCAGCCGGTCGGGGTCGTACCCGCGTTCGTCGAGGAGGGCGTCGATTTCCGGGACCTTCCACTCGCCGCGCTGGAACTCCTCGCTGAACTCGTCCCGTAACGCCGCGAGCAGTCGCCGGCCGATGCTGTCGCGGTGGTCGTCGATTGCCCTGTCGTACCACGCTTCGAGGTCGCTGATGGTGACGATGTCCTGAACCCGGTCGAAGCCGAGTTGGTTCGAGACGCTCTCGATGACGTCGCGTTCGGCGTCCCGACACACGACGACGACGCGGTCGACGTGTGAGTTCTCGTCTATCTTCTCGGCTTGGGCCGTGTCGAGGGAGACGTGTTTGACCTGCACCATCGTCCCGAAGTTCGTCCCGATGTCGACGCCCTTGTCCGCCGCGTACGTCCCTTGCCCCGCGCGGTGGATGTCGACCGGCGTTCGGAACGACGTCTCGTCGGGCGCGAGGCCCAAGAACACGCCGACGAAGTCCGAGAAGTCCGTCGTGACGGCACGGTCCGGGTTCCCGAGTTCGAGTACCGCCTCGGCGTCCAACTCCTCGGTCAGGGCCGTAAACAGCGCGTAGACCGCGATTTCGAGCATCGAGTCCTCCTGCAGCCCGCTCTCGTCGGTGAGGGCCATGTACTCCGCGAAGGTGAACGTGTCCACGTCCGCGGACTCGACGTACTCCTGTGCGGCTATCAGGCCGCCCCACTTGTCGTGTCGCAGTTTGCTGTAGATGTAACACTCCACGAGGCCGTCGTTCTCTCTGTTCACCCGGTCTAACACCCCCAAATCCTCCGGGGAGAGTAAATCGCTGAAGTCCTTCTGGTAGGACCGCGACGACGTGGACCCCTTCCCGGTGAGTCGCTCCGAAATCTCGTCGCGCCACCGCGCACTCGCGACGCGGTAGCTCTCCGGGTCGGCGATGTCGATTTCGGCGTCGGTCCGTGACCGAAAGAGGATTTCGGCGACTCGGAGCGGTCGATAGCAGCGGAATCGAGAGTTGCCGATTAGCGTGTCTATCTCCGCCTTCGCGTCTTCGACACTCATCTCGGCCGTGGTTCGCCCTCGTCACCCTTCGCTCTTCGGACTGGCCGACAGCACGGTCACTCTATCGGCAGTTCTGTCTGCTCCGTCACGGGCGTCGTCTCGTCGCGCTCGATTGCGTCCATCATCGCCTCGGCCACCGCCGCTATCATGGGAACCGGGACGGAGTTCCCGACCTGCTCCCTGATTCTGGTGTAGGCACCCTCAACCTCGAAGTCCTCCGGGAACCCCTGCAGGCGGAGCATCTCTCTGGGAGTCAGGTGTCGCTCCCCGTTCACGAGTAGGTAGTTGTGCGACGCGTTTGCGCGGAGTGCGCACGAGTACGGCAGGATGGAGATGTTGCCGGCCCTGTTCTCGTGCCACACCGAGGGGGTGAACACGTTCTCCTCGTTCACCGCATCCTGTCGTTTCTCCTTGATGTACTCCGTGGCTTGGTACTCCTCGTCGACCGCACTCTCGGGCTGTAGCACGTCGGATAAGTCCTTCTGCTCCCTGTTTCGCTCGGGAATGGTGAACTTGTAGTTCTTCTCGAACCCGACTATCATCGTCCGCTCTCGCTTCTGCGGGAGGCCGTAATCCCGGGCGTCGAGGACCTTCGACTGGACGTGATAGCCCGCCGCTTCGAGTCTGTCCTCGATGAACTCGTACACCTCGCCGCCGTCGATACCCTTGAGATGTTTGACGTTTTCGAGCAGGAACGCGTGGGGCTGTTTCGCTTCGAGGATACGCTCGATTTCGAAGAAGAGTGCCCCTCTGTCGTCGTCGATGCCCTCCTTGTCACCCATGATGCTGAACGAGGGGCAGGGCCACCCGCCGACCAAGACGTCGTGGTCGGGGATGTCGTCGGCGGGAATCTCGGTGATGTCGCCGCTCGGCGTCTCGCCGAAGTTCCGCTCGTACGTCGCTCGCGCCTTGTCGTCTATCTCCGAGGAGAAGACACAGTGCCCCCCGGCGCGCTCGAGCGCGATGCGGATACCGCCGATACCGGCGAACAGGTCGATAAAGGTGAAATCGTCCGGGTCCATGATGAAACTAGCGCGACTCCTCTACGTCGACCGGTCGAGACGGACGAACATAAAAACTGCTTCCACGGGCCACACCGACGACGGCCCGGCTTTCGGCTCCTCCGAGCCGCTGCTGTCGACTGTGTGACGCGTCCGGGGCGACTTCGTCCGCAGTCGCACCCTTTCCTTTGCGAGCGTGACGGGGATCTCCGGGTTGGAACCGACGGCGAGGAGCGAACGAACAGTTAGCTTCGGCGCGTCGAGCGTGCTTGCCGCACGTCCGCACCGTCGCGAATCTTGTCCTCGCACTGCGGGCAGACCCGTGGTTTCTGGATGCCGTTCGGTGTAAAAACACGTGCATACGCGGCAGTGACGAACGCGCCGCAGTTCTGACATTCCGGCATACACCTCCCTCAAAGGATGGGGGTGTCTTAACTTTGGGTGATGTGAGATACACTCTCTCATGCCGTCTTCTGACCGTCACACGGCGACTACGGGTTTTTGTCCACGGGGCCGCTATTCGACCGCATGTCACGCACGGCAGTCGTCGCCGGGGTCGGCCCCGGCCTCGGTGCGTCGCTCGCTCGCACGTTCGCCCGCGAGGGCTGTCGGGTCGCACTCCTCGCCCGGACGGAGTCGTACATCGTGGACCTCGCCGCCGAGTTGGACGACACGGCAGGTGCGGGCCTCGCAGTTCCGACCGACCTCGCCGACTCCGACGATATCGCGGCGGCCTTCGACCGTATCCGCGAGGCGTTCGGTCCCGTCGACGTGTTGGTCAACCACGCCAGTGCCGCCCCGTGGAAGGGCGTCGAGGCGGTTTCGGCCGCGGAGTTCGACCGCGCGCTCGCCGTCGGCCCGCGGGCCGCCCTCCACTGCTCGCAGGCCGCCGTGGACGACATGCAGGCCGGCGACGGCGGGACGATTATCTTCACCGGCGCGACCACGTCGGTCCGTGGCCGTGAGGACGCAATCGGGTTCTCCGCCGCCAAGTTCGCCTGCCGCGGGATGGCCGAGTCGATGGCGCGCGAGTTGGGTCCCGACGGGATTCACGTCGCTCACGTCGTCCTCGACGGACAGATTCTCCCACCCGACCGCGAGGTGGCTGCCCCCGAGGACTACCTCGACCCGGACGCTATCGCCGAGAGCTACTGGCACCTCGTCGAACAGGACCGCGCGGCGTGGACGCTGGAGTTGGACCTGCGCCCGCACGTCGAAGCGTTCTGACCGGCTTATCCGTCACCGAGGCGGTCCAGCACCGCCTCGGCGTCGTAGTTCAGGGCGAGTTCCCGCGACCGGCCCCGCCCCTCCACGTCGGTGTAGGTGGCGTCGATGATGTCGAGGCGGTCGAGTTTGTTGATGATTTCGGAGTAGCGGGTGTAGCCCAAGTCGGTCCGGTCGTTGAACGCCTCGTAGACCGCCCCGGCTTGCTCGCCGGAGTGTTCGGCGATGACCGCCGCGAGGGCCGCCTCGCTGTCCGAGAGCCCCCGGAGTGCCCGGGAGAGGTGGACGTACTTGGACTTGTCGTAGGCGTCCTCCACGTCCTCGGTGCTGACCTCGGTGGCGGCGCGCATCTCGGCGTTCAGGCCCGCCCGGCGCAGGAGGTCGATGCCGACCCGGAGGTCACCGTTGGCCTCGGCGGTGAGCGCGGCCACGCGGTCCAGCACCGGCGCGGAGACGACGCCCTCGTGGAAGCCGCGCTCGACGCGCTCCCCGAGGATGTCGGCGATTTCGGCCTCGCTGTAGGTCGGGAAGTAGACCTCCTCGGGACGGAACACCGACTGCACGCGGCCGTCGAGTTCCTCGATGACGTCCAAATCGAGGTCCGAGGAGATGCAGATGACGCCGATTTTCGCCCCGGCGTGTTCCTCGTGGGCGCGCAACAGCGAGTACAGGGTATCGGAGGCCTCGTTCTCGTAGAACAGATAGTTCACGTCGTCGAGTGCCACGACGAGTACCTCCTCGTCCTCGACCAGTCGGTCGGTCACCTGCTCGAACAACCGCTTGAACGAGATGCCCGAGGAGGGCGGTTCGTAGTCGAAGACGCCCTCGAACAACTGGGAGAACACGGAGTAGCGGGTCGAGTTGACCTGACAGTTGATGCGGACTGCCTGCACGTCCGGTGCCTCGGCCCGCAGCTCGCTGAACAGTTTCTGGACGCCGGTCGTCTTCCCGGTTCCCGGTGGCCCGCGCGCGATGACGTTCAGCGGCCGCGACCCGCGGGCCGCCGGACGGAGCGCGTACTTCAGGCTCTCCATCTGGGTCTCTCGGTGGTGAAAGGTCTCCGGCAGGTAATCTATCTCGAAGACGTGTTCGTTGCGGAACACGGACTCGTCCCACCCGAGCATCCCGTCCCCGGGGTCGTCTGCCATCACTTTCACCACGCTCCCCACAGCACTTAGTTGTTCGGAGCGGCCCGTTCGTGGGCCGCTCACTCTTGCTCTTCGCCGTCGAACTTCCCGAGCAGGCGTGCGTAGAACTCGCGTTCGTCTTCGGGACTGGCCTCGTCGTCGGCGAGTTTCTCCACGATGAGTTCCGGCGTCGAGCGGGCGAGTTGTCCCTTCACCGGCGAGCGGTTCACGCGGAGTTCACCGTCTTCGAGGCCGACGGCCTGAATCCCGTCCACCTGCACCGCCGACTCGGCGGCGGCCTGTATCTCGCCTGCGAGGTGGGAGACGAACACGGCCGTCGCGCCCCGCCCGTCGAGTGCTTCGAGGATACCCGCCATGATTTTGGCACTCGCGCCGGGTTCGGTGATGGATTCGAGTTCGTCCACGAGGACGAGTCTGTGGGCGTCCGCTGGGCCGTCGCCGTCCGTGTCCCCCACGCCGGTCACCAGTCCGCCGAACTCCCGGAGCGTGGATTCGAACGCACCCGCGTCGAGCGTCCCCTGCGTCTTGGCGTGGTAGTGGAGTTCGGTCACCCGTTCGATGCGGGCGCGGTCGGCCGGGACGGGCAGACCTATGTGCGCGAGGACGACGACGAGCGCGACCAAATCGAGCGTCGACGTCTTCCCGCCGCTGTTGACCCCCGAGAGGAGTGTGACGCCCTCGACGCCGTAGTCCACCGGTTCGACGTCCTCGAATGGCACGTCCAACAGCGGGGAGCGACCCTCCTCGATTTCGAACCCGTTACCCTCGAAGGCTGGAATCGCACAGTCGAAGTCGTCGGCGAACCGCGCAACCGCCAGTTCAACGTCGAGTTCGAGGGCGGCGTCGACCAGCCCCTCGGCGTCCGGCCGGGCGTCCGCGAGGTCGGCGGCCACCTCCCGCTTGAGCCGCGTCGCCCGGCGGTCCCGTGCGGCGGTCAACTCCTCACGGAGTCGGCTCACGACGCCCTCGTCGTGGTTCACCGGGAATGTCGGGTCGTCGGGGAACGCTCGGCGGGCGATGCTCTCGGTGTCTGCCAACCGGAGCGCGTCGACGAGGTGGTCACGGGCGGCGGCGACTGCCGCGTCGTACTCGTCGGCGAGTTCGCGCTGGAGGAGCGAGTCCACGCCCGCCCCGCGCTCGACCAGCGAGAGGAGGTCGGACCCTTCGATGGTCACGTCTCGCTCCTCGATGGCCTCCCGGAGGTGGTCGTTGGCGACGCTCTCGGCGGTGGAGACGGCGGCGTCGATGTCGTTCACCGCCGTCGTCAGGCGGTCGAGTTCGTCGTCGCCGCGGACGCCACCTTCGCCGTCGAGTCTGTCGAGGGCGGCGGCGAGCGAATCGAGGTCACACGGGGCGTCGAGTCCCGCCGCGCGGTGGACGGCGACGGCCGCCCGAAGGCTGTCGCGGTTCCGGGCGAAGAACGCCAGCACGCGCTCGGGGACGACCCGCTCGGGTTCGTCGAGGGCGTCGGGTTCGACCCGTACGTCGCCCTCGATGTCGACGCCGGCGAACGCCTCGTCCAAGGCGACGACCGTGGCGTAGCCCCGGGCCAGTTCCGACAACTGGCGGGCGTCCTCGACCAGTTCGACGCTCACCTCGGGGACGGCTTCTTGTGCCTTCGCGTACGTCTCGGCGTCGCCGGTGGCGAGACAGCGGTCCCGGACCCGCAGGTCCGCTGGCGGTTCGAGCGGTTCGACACCCGCGAGGGCGTCCAGTACGTCGTCGCTCGGGTCGCGGTCCATCGCCTCGGCGGCGAACGCTCGGACTTCCTCGATACGTGACTCGCTCGCACTCGGGTACAGCGTCTCCAGTCGCCGTGCGGCGTAGTCGGTGACGGTGCGTTCTTGAACCAGCGAGAGCGCGTCGCGGTAGAGCTCGCGGGCGCGGTCGGTGCCGAGGAACGTGCCGGGGTCGCCGTGCCGTTCGCGGATTGCCGCGCGGGCGATGCGGGCGGCCCGTCCCTCGCTGATACCGGGGGCGCGAGCGATGGCCGCCACGTCGCCCGCGTCGAGTGCCGCCTCGGGGTCGTCGAGTTCGGCCAACCGGTCGGCCGTCTTCTCGCCGACGCCCGGAATCGCTTCGAGGTCCATCGGACGAGGTGACCTATCCCCCGGACCACAAAAGAGTGCTCGGGTCGATTCGGCGGCCAGTCGGCGGGCGGGACCACCAGATAGATGCCACTCGACACTCACGTCCGGCCGTATGCCCGATTGGTCCCGACGCACCTTCCTCGCGGCGACGGGTGCCGCCAGCGCGTCCCTGCTCGCTGGCTGTAACTCGGTCATCTCGTCGTCGCCCCCGCCCCGAGTCGAACTGACCGCAGAACAACAGTCCGCCGACGAGTTCGCGTTCCTCTGGAATCCGGAGACACCACGCACCGCCGAGGTCCGCGAGGCAATCGACGCGACTGCCGCCGGTGACCGGTACGTCACCGTCGGCTATCCGCCACTTCCCGAGGGGCGATACGTCGAACACGACGGGACGTACTACCGAACCGACGCCGTTCACGTCGGCCGGGAGACGCGCGAGCGGTACGTCCTCCGACTCGAACGCGTCGGCGACAGCGACGACTCGGACACGCCCGAGGCGACGAGCATCGACGCCCTGCCCGACCCCGACCGGAGCGCGGCCCGACTGGCGTACCTCGCGGCACGGGCCGCACCCGACGAACCGGGCGGCGAGTGGGGCGGCGCGCCGTGGGATGCCGTCGACCACGGTGGTGCGGTCTACCGGCGGACAGACCCGGCGGACAGCGAACTGATTCCGGAGCCGGAACACGAGTTCATCGAGGTTGAAGGCCGGCTGGTCCTCCGGGTACACGTCTCCCGCGAGCGACTCAGCGAGCCACGGATGCGTGCCGTCCTGACGCCCGTCGCCGAGTCCGAGGCAGAGTTCACAGAGGCCGTCCTCGCCGCGGAGGTGACGACGACGTTCTACCCCGACCAGTTGTCGAGCGAGACGGCGGCGGTCCTCGACGAACTCACCGGCCGGACCGAGTACGCGGAATCCGCCCCCGTCTCGGCGGGGTACGCACACGTCCTCCAGCGACTCGACCTCGGAGACGCGACGACCCTGCCGACCGAGGGCGACGAGGACCTGCCACCCCACCGGCGACGCGCCTTCGAGTACGACGGGTCGTACTACAAGGTCGATTTCGCCGCCACCCCGGGCGACGAGGGATGAGCGACGCCGAGACGGAGACGCCCGTCGCTCCGACAGTCCCGAGACAACGGGCTTTTGCCCACTAACCGAGTAGACCGCCATATGCCAGTCGAGGGGACACCCGAGTCGGAACTCGACGGAGCACTCGCGGAGAAAGTCGCCGCCGCGCGTACCTCACTCGCCGACCGGGACGGCGTCCTCGTGGCCTTCTCCGGCGGTGTGGATTCGAGCGTCGTCGCCGCACTCGCGGCGGACGCGCTGGGCGAGGACGCGGTGGCCTGTACCGCAAAGAGCGAGACGCTCCCGGCCGCCGAGTTGGACGACGCCACGCGCGTCGCCGAGGAAATCGGCGTCCGCCACGACATCGTGGAGTTCTCGGAACTCGACAGCGCGGCGTTCGTGGAGAACGGCGAGGACCGCTGTTACCACTGCCGGACGATGCGCCTCTCGGCGATGTTCGACCACGCCCGCGAGTTGGGCATCGACGTGGTCTGTGACGGCACGAACGCCTCGGACCCCGGCGAGGGCCACCGCCCCGGCCTGCAGGCCGTCGAGGAACTGGACGCTTACTCCCCCCTCTTGGAACACGACATCACGAAATCGGAGGTCCGGGAAATCGCCGACGCCTACGACCTCTCGGTGGCCGACAAACCGTCGATGGCGTGTCTCTCCTCGCGCATTCCGACGGGACTGGAGGTCACCGAGGACCGCCTCTCCCGCATCGAGAAGGCAGAGCGCGTCCTGCGGACGTGGGGCTTCGAGCAGTTCCGGGTCCGTGACCACGACGGTATCGCCCGTATCGAGGTGGGCGAGGCCGAACTGGAGACGGCCCTCGACCCCGATTTCGTCCGGGCCGCCCGCGACCACATCGGCGACCTGGGCTTCGACCACGTGACGCTGGACCTCCACGGCTACCAGACGGGCAGCGTCAGCCCCGCCGAGGAGGACGACACTGCCGACGACGAACCCCTCGTCGAGGACGTGTTCGACACCGACTACCCCGACGGGTCCTGACGCCGCGACCAGCGCGTCTCAGCGACCCCGAGGCTGTACTGGTCGAAGGTCTTCGTTCGTGCTGAAGTCCGAATGGACAGCCTGCGCGCCAGATACGGGACATGGAGACGGTGCTCACTCAACTTCCGACGAACCCGTCAGAGGCGTCTATTCTGCTCCTGGAACCGCCACGCGAGCAGGACGCCCTCGTAGAGGGCGACGATGACGCCGGCGAGCAGTAGCGCGTCGGTGGTCGCCAGATACGTCGTCCCGAGAATGCGGAGGACGGCGGGGTTCGGACTCCCGAGGTAGCCGACGACGACGGCGGTGAGCCAGACGGGCAGGCGAAGCCGGACGACCTGATACCGGACCCGGACGCCCACGCCGGCGCGCCGGAGGAGGATACGGAACACCTCGTAGGCACCGATGATGGCGGCGGCGACGATGACCGGCGTGGCACCGACGAGTCCGACGGCTTCGAGGGCGTCGACGACCACCGGCGGCAGGGCACCGAAGTAGCCGTCCGGCACCGGTGCGTCGCTGGCGACGTACGCGGCGACGGCGGCCAGTCCCCACGCGTAGGGCCGGACGGAGGCGATGCCGGCGGCGGTGGGTACCAGCGAGTCCTCGCCGGTCCACGCGACGAGACGGAGCGTCCCCTCGAAGAGGAGTATCATCGTGATGGCGACGAAGATGGGGGCCATCCCGGTCGGGTCGGGCGCGAACAGGAAGGCGATGGTGGCGAACCCACCCCAGAAGTAGAGGCGGCGTTGGGCCATCCACCGCCGGGAGGTGACACCCATCATGATGGCGAGCATCACGAACAGCGGAATCTGGAAGATGAGGGCGAACATCCCCAGCATCGTCACCATCAAGTTGAACGTCTCCGTCAACCCGAAGGCGATGTCGGCGGCACTCTCGGAGTAGTAGAGGAAGTACGTGAAGATGACCGGGAGGACCAGCAGGAACGAGAAGGCCACCCCGATGCCGGCGAGGACGAGGCTCGTCGGCACCGCCGCGAGGTAGTACCGACGCTCGCGGGGGAACAGGCCGGGGCGCATGAACAGGTACGTCTGGTAGACGAACACGGGGAGACCGACGACGAAACCGGTCAGCGCGGACACCTTCAGGCGGGCGAGCATCAGCGCGAGCGGGTGGTAGACGCGCGGACAGGCCGCCTCGGCGGCGTCGGCCGACGCGGCACCGGCGGCGGTCGGTGGCGGACACACGTCGGCGATGCCGGGCAGAATCGAGAACCAGAGGAAGTTGATGAGGCGGTCGGCGAACGGGAACGCGACGGCACCGACGACGGCCATCGCGAGGGCGACGACGGCGAGACGGCGAACCATCTCCTCGATGTGTTCGGTGAGGGGCATCTCCTCGTCGCCGGGTGCCCCCGGCGTCGGTTGCGGCGGGCCGGTGTCCATGTCCGTGTTTACCTCGGAGAAGGCCCCCGGTTCGCCGTCGCTCATGTACCCCGAGTTGCCGGGCAGGTATTGTAAGCCTTCTTTTCCCGACTACCGTCGTCCGGTTCCACGCCCGCTCCGTCCCGCGCGTTTCAAAAAGGTTGATAACGGCGACTCGGTAAGCCACAAGCGAATGTCCAGCGCGCTCGACGAGGACACCCGTCGGTCCATCGACAGCGGCCGCGAGACGCTGGGTGCCATGCTGTCGGCCGCACAGGCCGACCTCCAGCGCGTGTTCGTCTTCGCCCTCTTGGGCGTCGTGCTGACGATTTACACCCTCCAGCGGTTCGTCTGGCAACGGCTCAAGACGGACCTGTTCGCGCAGATGCCCCCCGACGTGCGGGAGGCGACGAAAGTCGTGGTTCTCACGCCGTTCGACGTCATCTTGCTACAGGTAAAAATCGGCCTCGTCGTGGGCGTCATCGTCGGCGTCCTCGTGTTCCTCTGGTACTCCCGGGACGCCCTCCGCGAGCGTGACCGCTGGCCGAGCGAACGGGTGCCACGCTGGCAACTCGCGCTCATCGCCGCGCTCGCAGTCGGGTTGCTCGTCGTCGGCGTCTCCTACGCCTACTTCCTCTTTTTCCCGCTGATGTTCAACTTCCTCGCCACGAACGCCGTCCAAGTCGGGTTCGAACCGACGTACGGCATCGTCCAGTGGGCCGAGTTCGTCTTCCTGCTGACAATCTCGTTCGGCCTCGCGGCGCAGTTGCCCCTCGTGATGAGCGCGCTGGCCTACGCCAACATCGTCCGCTACGAAACCTTCCGTGACAACTGGCGGTACGCCGTCCTCGCCATCTTCGGCTTCGGCGCGTTGTTCTCCCCGCCAGACCCGTTCACGCAGGTCATGTGGGCGCTCCCCTTGGTCGCCCTCTACGCGTTCAGCCTCAAACTCACGCAGGTCGTCGTCATCGCGAAGCGGTCGAGTGCCCACGTCGACGTGCCGGGCGTGGCCCGGGACCGCTGGAACGTCCTCGCCGGGACGGCCGTCGTCGCCTTCGGTGCCGTCTACGCCTTCTTCGCCCGCGGCGGCCTCGAAGCGGTCAACGCCGTGTTTCAGGCCATCCCGGCGGGGTACCGTCCGGACCCGCTCGTACCCCTGAGTCAGACGACCGGCCTCCCGAACACGACGGCGGCGATACTCGTCGGCCTGTTCGTCGCCGTCCTCGCCACCGGCGTCGCCGTCCTGTTCGTTCTGGGCCGCGTGCTGGCGGCCGCCGACCGCGCGGCCGGCGGTGCCCCCGCCCCCGCGAGTACCGGGTCACCGGCCGACATCGACCTCGGGGAACTCGACGCGGCGGGCGTCCGCGCCGCCCCGCCGGAAGTGTTCGCCGAGATGAGCGAGGAAGCGGCGACGAGACAGGCCAACGCGGCCATGAACGACGACGACGCGGAGAAGGCCCGCGCTATCCTCGACCGGTTCGACGAGGCCGAGGCCCTCGCGGACGCACAGGAGGACGACACGTCCGAGGCGGCGGCCGACGACGGGGGCGACGAGGGCGGGACGGCGACGGGGACAGCGGCGGGGATGCTCAACGCCTTCACCGAGGACGAGACGACGGAGGAGGACATCGGCGGCTACTACTACGACGTGGCGTTCATCCTCGAATCGCTCACCTCGAAGGCGTTCCGGCTGGTCGGCCTGTTCATGCTCGTCCTCGGGGGGTCGTTCGTCTGGCTCTATCAGGGGGGCATCAAGCGGGTCAAGGACGTGTTCTTCTCCCAGATGCCCGCCGCGCTCCAACCGGACGTGAGCATCGTGACACTCCACCCTGTCGAGGCACTCATCTTCGAAATCAAGTTCTCGGCACTCCTCGGCATCGTGGTGACGCTCCCGCTCGCGCTCTACTATATGTGGCCCGCGATGCGCGAGCGCGGGTTGGTCCGCGGCGACGCCCGCGTGATGCTCGTCTGGGGCGGGTCGCTCGTCGTCGGCGTCATCGGCGGGAGTCTCGTCGGGTTCCTCTACGTCGCGCCGTCGGTCATCTCGTGGCTGGCCGCCGACGCTATCCAGTCGAACATGGTCATCGCCTACCGCATCAGCAACTTCGGCTGGCTGGTCATCTACACCACCGTCGGTATCGGTTTCCTCGCCGAAATCCCCGTCTCGATGGTGCTGTTCCACGTCGGCGGCATCGTCCCGTACCACACGATGCGGAGTTACTGGCGACACGTCCTCGTCGGCCTGTTCGTCGCCGGTGCGTTCCTCTCGCCGCGCGGCATCTTCACGATGCTGCTCATCACCGTTCCCGCCGCCCTCGCGTACCTGCTCGGACTCGGGATTCTGTGGGCCATCACCCTCGGCGGCCGGCGCGGACGGCCACGGCCACAGGCGAGCGCGGACTGACGCGGTTCGTCGCGGGTGACCCGCGGTGACACGGCCGATTTTCCCACCGCCAAGACGTGTTGCGGTCGCCGTCTGACCTGACACCGCCCGGGCCGGCCGAGTCGGTGTGCTTATACTGCGCAACTCGCGATATGCGTTCACGAATACTATGAGAATACCACGGTACACGGACGGACGGGCGACGGATGGCGTCCCGAGGGCGGACAGTACGGTCGTTCGGGAGGTGGCCGGATGCCCAAGATAAGCGTCGAGGTGCCACAGGAACTGCTCGAAGACTTGGACGGCCACGTCGGCGGCGACGGGAAGTTCGTCAACCGGAGCGAGGCGATTCGTGCGTCGATTCGGAAGACGCTGGACCAACTCGACGAGATAGACGCCCGGCACGGGAGGTTGGACGATGAGCAGTGAGCGCGTCAGCACCGCCCAAGTCGGCCTGCTGGCGTTGTTCGTCACCGCTCTCGTCACTGCGCAGGTGACGGCGGCGAAGGTGCTCGCGTTCTCGCTCCCGTTCTCCTTGCCCGTCGCGGGGGCGACGCTCACGCTCCCGGGTGCGGCACTCGCCTACGCGCTCACCTTCTTCGCCTCGGACTGCTACGCGGAACTGTACGGTCGCCGCGCGGCGCAGGTGATGGTCAACGTCGCCTTCGTGATGAACTTCGTCCTGCTGGCACTGGTCTGGAGTACCATCCTCGCACCGGCGGCAGGCACGAGCATCGACCCCACCACCTTCCGGCAGGTTCTCGGGTCGAGCACGAACATCGTCGCTGGGAGTCTCGTCGCCTACCTCGTGAGTCAGAACTGGGACGTGGTGGTGTTCGACCGTCTGCGCCGCGCCACCGGTGGCGACCACCTCTGGCTCCGAAACATCGCGTCGACGGCCAGCAGTCAGGCCATCGACACGGTCATCTTCGTCTCGCTCGCGTTCTACGTCGTCCCGAACGCGCTCGGTGTCGGGGCCGCGCTCCCGCCCTCGGTCGTCGCGTCGCTCGTCGTCGGGCAGTACGTCCTGAAACTCCTCATCGCGCTGGTCGACACGCCCGTCGTCTACGCCGTCGTCGCGTTCGCGCGCTCGCGTGACGGGTCCCAGGACGCCTACGTGACCGGGACGCGTTGAGGTGCTACTCGGCCGGTTGCGCGAAGGCGTAGTTCGGCTTCACTTCGTCGATGTGGACGGGGAGGGTCTCGCCCTCGCTCGCCCCGGAGACGAAGACGGTGTACCCGTCCACCTTGGCGATGCCGTCGCCCTCGTGGCCCGTGTCGGTGATTTCGACCTCCACCACGTCGCCCGCCTCGACCGGGGCGGTTATCAGGCCCTTCCCGACCAGATACAACTCGGAGGACTCGTCGCGGGAGGCGTCGGGCCTGACCTCGCGTGCGTACTCGAACTCGCTCTCCACGTCGGCCCGCAGGTCCGCGAGGTCCTGGCCGTCGAACACCTTGGCGGCGAAGTCCCCGCCCGGCGCGAGTACGTCGAGTGCGACACCGAGGGCCTGCCGTGCGAGGTGGACCGACCGCGCGTGGTCGAGTTCGTACTGCCCGCTCACGTTCGGTGCCATGTCGGAGACGACGAGGTCCGCCGCACCCACAGCCTCGCGGAGCCGGTCTTTCGTGTCCGCCTCGGTCATGTCGCCCCGAATCGTCTCGACGCCCTCGATGGGGTCGATTCGCTGGCGGTCCACGCCGACGACGGTGCCGGACTCGCCGACCCGTTCGCTGGCGACCTGTAGCCACCCGCCCGGTGCGGCCCCGAGGTCGACGACGGTGTCCCCCTCGTGCATGAGGTTCGCCGTCTCGTCCAACTGGGCGAGTTTGTACGCTGACCGGGCGCGATACCCCTCCTGCTTCGCCTTGTTGTAGTACTCGTCTTTGCCCGTCATCAGTGTTACACCGACCTCTGCGATGGGTTCGCCGTCCGGACGGCACTGCATCTCGCCGCGCGCTGTTCGGTCATGTCTATAGAGACAGGGTGGCCGCTGATAGGGTTGACGCACCGCTTCTCTGCCCGAACGACCCGCCCGCGTGCCGGATATCGACCGCGTACCGCGCTCAGGCGAACCGCTCGGGGTCGACCCGCGCGAGTCGCATCGCGTTGCCGGTCACGCCGAGGCTCATCCCCATGTCGCCGACGACGACGGCGACGGCGACGCTCACCAGCCCCAGCGGCACGCCCAGCGCGAGCACCGCCTTCACGCCGAGACTCGCCCAGATGTTCTGCCGGATGACGCCGTTGGCCGTGTGCGACAGCGCGTAGAGGTACGGCAGTTTCCCGATGTCGTCACCCATCAGGGCGATGTCGGCGGTTTCGAGCGCGGTGTCGGTACCTGCCGCGCCCATAGCGATGCCGACGTCGGCGGTGGCGAGGGCGGGCGCGTCGTTGATGCCGTCGCCGACCATCGCCACCTCGCCGTACGCCGCCTGCAGCGACTCGACGGCGGCCACCTTCTCGTCGGGCAGGAGTTCCGCGCGGTACTCGTCGACGCCGACCTGTTCGGCGATGGCCCGCGCCGTCCCCTCGTTGTCGCCGGTCAGCATCACGACGCGCGCGACGCCCAGTTCCTGCAGTCGCTCGACGGCCCGCTTCGATGCCGGACGCACCTCGTCGGCGATGGCGATGGCCCCCAGTAGCTCCGTCTCCGTGCCGACGAGCACCACCGTCTTCCCCTCCTGCTCCAGCGTGGCGAGGGTGTCCGCGGCGAACGCACCGTCACCGCCCGCGACGGCACTCTCGGGGGTCGTGCCGCCGTCGGACTGCAGGTCCGCGGCCCCGCTACCCGTCCCTCGGGAGAACGCAAAGCCCAGTTCCTCGAACAGCGACGGCTTGCCCGCGTAGTACGTCTCGCCGTCGAACTCCCCGCGGATACCTTCGCCGGGCAGGTTCTCGAACGCCACGGGGTCCGGCACGTCGCCGACGCCGGCGTCCTCGGCACGGGCGAGAATCGCCTCGGCGATGGGGTGTTCGCTGCGCCGTTCCAACCCGGCGGCGCGTCGGAGCAGGGTCCTCTCGTCGGTGTCGCCGAGCGGCACCACGTCGGTGACGGCGAGTTCGCCCCGCGTGAGCGTGCCCGTCTTGTCGAGGGCGACGGCGTCGACGTTGCCCATCGCTTCGAGGTGGTTGCCTCCTTTCACGAGGACGCCGTTCTTGCCCGCGCTGGTGACGCCAGAGACGACGGAGACGGGCGTCGAGATGACGAACGCACACGGACAGGCGATGACAAGCAGGGTGAGGCCGCGGACGAACCACGTCCCCCAGTCGCCGGTGAAGGTGACCGCGTAGCCCGCCGCGCCGACCGAAACGGGGTCGGCGATGACGAGCGGCGGGACGGCGGCGGTCAGAATCGCGAGGACGACGACGGCCGGCGTGTAGTAGCCCGCGAACCGGTCGACGAACTGCTCGGTTTCGGTCTGTTTCGCCTGTGCCCCCTGCACCATCTCGATGATGCGCGAGAGCGTGGAATCGCCCGCCGTCGACGTGACCGTCACTTCGAGATAGCCCGTATCGTTTATCGACCCGGCGTACACCTCGTCGCCCGACCCCTTGTCGACGGGGACGCTCTCGCCGGTAATCGGTGACTCGTCGACGGCACTCTCCCCCTCGACGACCGACCCGTCGAGCGGCACCTTGTCGCCGGGGCGGACGACGACTGTCTCGCCGACGGCCACGTCGTCCGCCGGGACGGTCACCTCCTCGCCCTCCCGCCGGACAGTGGCCTCGTCGGGCGACAACTCCATCAACTCGCGCAGGGAGTCGCGGGCCCTGTCCATCGCGTAGTCCTCCAGCAACTCGGCGATGCTGAAAAGCACCGCGAGCGTGGCGGCTTCGACGAAGTAGCCGATACCGGTGGCGGCGACGATGGCCGTCCCCATCAGCAGGTCGATGTCGAGGTTCCGGTTCCGCGCGGAGTAGTAGCCGCTCCGGACGACCGGAAGCCCGCTGACGGCGACGGCACCGAGGAACAGCACGTCCGCGAGTGCGAGCGAGGCGTCGAGGACGCTCGCCACGTCGACGTTGCTCCCCGTGAGGACGAACTCGAAGAGCAGGCCGAGCGTCACGAGGACGGCACCGGCCCACGTCTTGCGCGCCCGTGGACTCGTCCACACTTCAGTCGGCGGCGCGATATCGACGCCGTCTTCGGATTCGTCGGGGTCGGACACGTCGGCCCCGAGGACGTCGTAGCCGGCACCCTCGATGGCGGCGGTCACGTCGCCTTCGTCGATGCGGTCGGCGTCGTACGTGACGGAGACGTTGCCGGTGGTCGGCTGGAGCGTGGTATCGACGACGCCGTCGACACGCGCGAGGCTCTTGTCGACTTTCCCCGCACAGGACGGACAGTCCATCTCGGGGACGACGAGTTGGGCGGTTCCCTCCCGGTACTCGCCACCCTCGTCCGTCGCGTCTCTCTCGTCGGTCACTACCTGCCCGTAGGACCGTCGACTGAATAAGGGTTAGTTGGAATATTCCAAACGCGATGCTCACAGCTGTGGGGCGAGTTCCGTCGGGAGTCGCGTGTCGGCGACGTACCGCTTCGCCAACGTCTCTTCGGCCCGCCGCAGGCGATAGGTGAGCGTCGACCGCGGGACGTCGAGGTGGGCGGCGAGTTCACCGACATCGACGGCACGGGGTGACTCGTAGTAGCCGTGTTCGACGGCGGCCCGGAGCGCGGCCTCCTGTTCGGGGGAGAGGCCACGTCGTTCGCCGTCGGTGTCGCCCGCGGGTGCCGCGGTGTCCGCCGTCCGCAGCATCTCCATCCGGGCGCAGTCGCCGACAGCCGCCTCGAGGGCGTCGAAGAACGCGCCCACGTCGCCCGCACCGGAGTGGATGACGCGCCACGTGTAGTGTCGCCCCTCGTGGCGCGTCTCGAACAGCACGCCGTCGCCGAGGTGGTCGCGTGCGATGTGGGGTACGGACGCGCAGGTGGGCGTCCGCTCCCAGTGGGAGTAGAGGACGAGTGTCTCGTCCGTGTGGTCGAGCACTTCGGTGGTCTGGGTGGCGTTGCAGTCCTCGGTGGCGAGACAGTCTGCGTAGTAGTCCGTGTCGAGGAAGGCGTCCTCGATAGCGGCGAGCGCGTCCGGCGTCCCCGTCGCGTGGTCGACGCGCCAGAGGCTCTCGGCCGTGGCGTGCAGCGAGAGCGAGCGAATCCGGGCGTCCGGGTGACTCGCGAGCGTGTCGGCCACCCTGTTGCACCCGGACTCGTACTCGAGTGCGAAGACGAGTTCGCGCATACGCTCGCTTGGACATGGTGGAATATAACCTGTCGGCCCGGGAACAGCGCTACGGCATACACGCGCACGCGGCCGAAGGACGGGCATTTTTAACAGATGGGGGCGTAGCCGGGGGCAAGATGTTCAACGCGATTGTGAGTGCGGAGACGCTCCGGGCGACGCTCGACTCCGTGAGCGTGCTGGTGGACGAGTGCAAAATCCACCTCACGGACGAGGGCATCGAAATCCGGGCCGTCGACCCCGCGAACGTGGGGATGGTCGACCTCCGCCTCGACGCCGCGGCCTTCGAGTCCTACGAGACGGACGGGGGTACCATCGGCGTCAACCTCTCCCGGTTGGAGGAGTTCGCGAGCATGGCCGACGCGGGACAGCTCATCCAGTTGGAACTCGACGAGGAGACGCGCAAACTCCACGTCCAGATAGACGGACTGGAGGGGACGCTCGCACTCATCGACCCGGACTCGATTCGGCAGGAACCAGACCTCCCCGACCTAGACTTGCCCGCCCTCATCGTCCTCGAAGGGAAGGACATCGACCGGGCCGTCACGGCCGCCGACATGGTCAGCGACCACATCGCGCTGGGTGTCGACGAGGGCGACGAGACCTTCTACGTCGACGCCGAGGGCGACACCGACGACGTTCACTTCGAGTTGGGGACCGACGACCTCATCGACCTGACCGCCGGCGACGCTCACTCGCTGTTCTCGCTGGACTACCTCAAGGACATGAACAAGGCCATACCGAGCAACGCCGAGGTGGAGATGGAACTGGGCGAGGAGTTCCCGGTCAAGATGCACTTCGACATCGCCGAGGGCAACGGGCAGGTCACCTACATGCTCGCCCCGCGCATCCAGAGCGACTGACCCGACATCCGTGACGGGCCGCTCGAACCGGCTTCACAACGCTTACGACTCCTATCTGCACATCGATACCCGATGAGTGACCCCGAGCACCGAGACGGTGACGCCCGGTCCCCGGACGGAAAAGACCCGGCGGAGTCGGTCCGGGAGGCGGTCGAACGGTCCCGGAGCGGTGCCCCGGCGGCCGGTCGGGTCGTCCGCGACCGGTTCTCGACCGACGAGGTGTTCCAGCGCATCATCGCCGCCGCCGACGAGGAAATAACTTCCGGGAGCCGCGAACTGTTCTTCAGCGGTCTCGCCGCGGGCTTTGCGATTACCATCACCTTCCTGCTGTACGCGTCGCTGACGGCGTCGACCGGCGGCGACACCGTCCTGAGCGTCATGCTGTATCCGCTCGGGTTCATCTACATCATCATCGGCGGCTACCAACTCTACACCGAGAACACGCTCCCGCCGGTGGCACTCACGCTGGAGCGGTTGGCCTCGATTCCGGCACTCCTGCGCAACTGGACCCTCGTGTTGGCGGGGAACTTCACCGGCGGCGCGCTCGGCGCGCTCGCGCTCGTGTTCGGTGGCGTTCTGGACCCCGGTGCGGCCACGGCGGCGGCCTCGCTCGCACAGAAGGGCGTGGCGACGGCGTGGTGGCCGCTGTTCGCCAAGGCCGCCTTCGCGGGCCTCATCGTCGCCGGCGTCGTCTGGGTCGAGTACGCCGCACGGGACACGATTTCCCGACTGGTCGTCATCTACTTGGCCTTCCTCGCGATACCGCTCGGCGGGCTGTATCACTCGGTCGTCTCGTTCACCGAGATGGTGTATCTGGTCCTGCTCGGGGACCTCGCGGTCGGTGTGGGGCTCGTCGAGTTCGTCCTCCCGGTGTTGCTCGGCAACACCGTCGGCGGCGTCGTGCTGGTGACGCTGGTCAACTACTTCCAGACGACCGAGCACCGCCTCGAATCGGCCCGCTTCGAGGGAGCCAACCGGCAACTCTCCAGTCGAGAGTGGCTCCTCGGCGGTGTCGTCGGCCGCGCTTACGTCCCGCTGGTCGACACCGTCGAACCGGCGGTACAGGAGGACAACGGCGACTATCGGGTGGTCGTTCCCATCGCGAACCCGCGGACCGAGGACCACCTCGTGGAACTGGCCTGTACCCTCGCCAGTGACCACGAGGCCGCGACGGTCCACGCGGTCCACGTCGTCCAGACGCCCCAGCGGATGTCCGGGGGGTACGGCGTCTCCCAGCACCGCCGCATCGTCGACGAGTCGAAGACCCTCCTCGAACCGGTCCGAGCGACGGCGGACGCCTACGATGTCGGGTTCGAAGCATCGACGGTCGTCTCCCATCGCTCCTTCCAGGAGATATTCGACATCGCCCGGCGCAAGAACGCCGACACCGTCGTCCTCGGGTGGAGCGAGGACCGCCTGTGGGGTGCGGCCCGTTCCGAGCAGTCACTGAGTGACCTCACCCGGCGGCTCCCCTGTGACTTCCTCATCCTCAAGGACCGCGGGTTCGACACCTCGCGGCTCCTCCTCCCGACCAACGGAGGACAGAACTGTGCCCTCAGCGCGGAAGTCGCGCGGACGCTCCAATCGGTCGCTGGGACCGAGGTGACGCTGTTGCACGTCGTCGACGGGGCGGCGGAACGCACCGCGGCCGAGGAGTTCCTCGCGGACTGGGCCGTCGAACACGACTTGGGTGACGCGACGATGACGGTCGACGGGTCCGGCGACGTCGAGGCCGCTATCGAGCGAGCGGCCACCGACTCCACGATGGTCGTCATGGGTGCGACCGAGCGCGGCCTCCTCTCGCGGCTGGTGGCCGACTCGCTCCACATGGACGTGGTCGACGAGGTGGACTGTTCGGTGTTGCTCACCGAGCGGCCGAACGGGTGGAACCTCCGCGAGCGCGTCTTCGGCCGCCGTTGACCGCCGCGTCACACGCCTGTCTGACGCATCGTTTTGTAGCAGGAGCGACCAGTAGGGAGTATGCCGAGCCTCTCCGAGGCCTACGACAGCCGACGTGACCGCCACGGCCGGGACCCGCGTCGGGTCGCACTCGGTGGGGCGGTGTCGCTGGCTGGCGCGGTGGCACTCGTCGCGGCCCTGCTCGTGGTGACGACGCCACTCGGCCCGTTGCTGGGCGCACGGGACCCCATCGCCGCGAAGCACCTCGGCGGCGTCCTCGCGGGACTTGGCGGCCCGGCGGTGTTGCTCGGTGTCGTCGTCGTCCTGCCGTCGAAACGTCGCCAGCAGGTCGGCGTCGTCGCCGGTGCGACCGTCGCCGTCGCCGGTGTCGCACTGTTCGCCTACGCGTACCCGGACCGCTGGGTGCAGTCGGCGGACCCGCTGGTGTTCGAGACGGCCGTCGTCTACTTCCTCGGCGGCTTCGTCGCGCTGTGGTTCCTCTTCGTTGCCGTCGCCAACGTCCGGCGGCGCAACGACCCGCACGGCACGGTCACACTCGAACTCGAACAGGGTGGGGAGACACACCGGATGGAGGTGTCCCCGCAGGAACTGGAACGCTACCAGTCACTCCTCGGTGACGGGGGCAACGAGGAACAGGTACTCACGGAAATCGAGGACCGCCGGTCGCGCTGACCGGCCGCGACCGCCGGAATTTCGGCACCGACCGCCGGGTTTATTCTGACCCGCCCCAATCGTAGGGCCGATGAAGGCGCTCCACGCACGGTACCCGTTTCTCTCGGCCGCCCGCGAGGCCGTCGAAGCCGCGGGCGTGGACCTCACGGACCTCGTCGCCACCGACGAAGCCGTCGTCGAGCGCGGGCTGGAGCGCGTCGAGTGGGCCATCACGGAGGGGACCGTCGGCGACCAACACCGGCGGACCCGCGTCGAACTCCTCTCGTATCCGGTCGCTCGCGTCATCGTCTCACTGGTGGACGAACACATCCTACACCGCCGGTACACGCGCGCGGAGGCCCGGTCGGCCTACGAGCAGTTCTCCGAGGAACTCGCGACGACGACGGAGTTCCAGAGTACGCGTACCGAGCGACTCGGCCTCTCGGACCTGCTCGCGGAGTTCGACCTCGGGGGGAGTGTCCACGAAACCCCCGGTGACGAGTACGCCGTCGACGTGAGCGCGTACCTCGAACACGCCGCCGGCGAGTGGGGCGACGAGTGGCGACTGGTGAACCGCCCGCTCGCGGACGGACAGGTCCCGATAGACGAATCGGACCTCCTGATTCTGCTCCGGCAGGCCGTCCAGAGTCGCGTCGCCGACGGCCTCCCCTTCGAGGTACCCGACGCCATCGCGTCGGAACTCACCGAGGAGACCGACCGCGTTCGGGAACTGCTGGCGGACCTCGACTTGACCCGGGACATCGACACGGTGGTTCCCGAGATGTTCCCGCCCTGCATGAAACACCTGCTTGACCGGGTGCAGAAGGGCGAACACCTCGAACACCACTCCCGCTTCGCCATCGCGACGTTTCTCACTGGCATCGGGATGACGACGGACGAAATCGTCGACCTGTTCCAGGTCAACCCCGGCTTCGGCGAGGAGCAGACGCGCTATCAGGTCAATCACATCCGCGGCGAGACGAGTCCGACGGCGTACTCGACGCCGGCGTGTGCGACGATGCAGTCCTACGGCGACTGCGTGGGCAAAGACGACATCTGCGAGGACGTCATCAACGAGTCACACCCGCTGAACTACTACGAACACAGACTCGACGACGCCGACGACGACGAACTCACCGACTGGCGCGAGGAGCGAGACGAGGAAGCGACCGGTTAGGACCCCTGACCGGCGAGCCAGTAGCCGACGGCACTCATGACCACCATGAACAGCACTATCGCACCGAGGATGGCGAGTCCGCCGTCGGGCGTGATGTTCCCGTTCGCCCGGAAGCTCGTCCCGACGTAGACGACGGCTCCGATGAAGACGAACACGGCCGCGAAGGAGACGCCTGCTTGAACGACCGTCTCCCGTTGGATATCCATGCTCGCGGATTCCGATGGACAATCTAAAAGACCTTCGATGGGCGCGCCGCGTCCACCGCGCTCGACACGTCCGCTTCGGCACTACTCATACACCTCTTCCGGGTAATTTCGGCTGTTTCGGGCCTCTCCGGCCGTGTCCCTTAGGTACTTCCAGCACCTACCACGAAGTGGACGCACCGAAACCTGAGCCGCGTCCGTGAGAGCTATGCCACCCCTTCGTCACCACAAAGTCGCCCTCGCGCCCGACCTGTCCGAGTTGGACGAGCGCGCCGCTCGCGCGTGGACCGAACCCATGGCCGTCAGGCCGCTGGGCGGCGGGTGCTACGCCGTCGAGAGCGAGAGCGACCGCGAGTACACGGTCGACGTCCTCGACGGTCGGTGTACCTGCCCCGACTACCGCTACCGCGGGGTCCGGTGCAAACACCGCCGCCGCGTCGCCATCGAGATAACCCGCGGGCGCGTCCCGCCGCCGGGCAAGCGCGTCGCCGACTGCGCCCACTGTGGCCACGAGTCGTTCGTCCCCGAAACCGCGGACCCGCCGCTGTGCGAGGACTGCCGGGTCGAACCCGGCGACGTGGTGGTGGACCGCGAGACGGCCGACACGCTCGTCGTCGAGCGGGTGCGGTCGGCTCGGGCCGACGAGTACGTCATCGAGGCGACCGGCCGGACCGTCGCCGCCCACCCGACTAACCACGACTATCCGGCCGACGACGTCGTGGTGGACGCCGTCTACCTCGGCGACAGTCTTCGCGCCGACGACCCGCGGGTGTACGCGTTCCCGTACTCGCGGCTCTCACGGACCGAGGACGCCGCCGTCGTTTAGAGCATCTCGGCGGCGTCCTCGATGCTGATGTCGCCACGGTCGAACGCCGCCAGCACCTCGCGCACGTCGTCGTCTCCGCTCTCCCCGCCAGCGGCCGCCGCGGCGTCTTCGAGCGTCACTTTCTGGGTGTCGCCGACGAACTCCGCGAAGTCCGTGCCCTCGGCGAGTGCCGTCTCCTTTTTGACGCGGTAGTTGCCGCCGTCGGTGGTGTAGAGGTCGCCGGGGTGGAAGAAGTACCAGTCCTCGCGGTCGAACCGCACGCCGACGCGGGGTTTCGCGCCGAAGTTCTGCGCGAAGTAGAGTAGAGCCTCTATCTCCTCGCCGTCCAGATAGATGGGGTCGCCGGCCGACGACTTGGCCTCGATGGCGTAGAACGTCTCGCCGTCGCCCGCCAACACGTCGGGGAGTTCGCGCTCGGTGGCACTCCCGCTGGCCGGCGCGCGCATGACTGCAAAGCCTGCCTCGTCGAGTTCGTTGACGAGTTCGCGCTCGCGCCTGTCCCCCTTCCGGTTGCTCGACATGGCGCGGACTTCGTGGGGTGACGGCAAAAGGGAATCGTCCGGTAGTTCGCCGACGGGACAGTCCGAGTCCGTGTGGCTGGCTCCCCTCACGCCGCCCGGACGGCGACGAACCGGAGACGGCGGTAGTCCGCCGTCCACGTCTCGCCGTCGAACATGTCCGGGCGGAGGCGGTCCTCGACGCCCGCGACGACGGCCTCGCGTTCGTCGTCGGCGAGTCCCGCGAACAGGCTGTCGCCGAACATCGAGAGCCAGTCCGCGAGGCCGTCGGCCCCGTTCTCCAGTTCGGTCGGTCGGTCGAACAGGACGGCCCGCCGCACCTCGAACCCGCCTGCTTCGAGTCGGGTCGCGTACTCGCCGACCGACGGGAAGTACCACGGGTTCTCGCGGTCGTACCCGCGTTCGCGGAGTTCGGCCAGCGTCGCCGTCACGATGCGGTCGACGTTGCCCGTTCCACCCATCTCGGCCACGAACCGGCCGCCGGGACGGAGGGCGTCGGCGACAGCCTCGATGACCGCGTCGTGGTCGGCCCCGGGGACCCAGTGGAGTGCGGCGTTCGAGAACACGGCGTCGAAGCGGTCCTCGGCGGTGAACGACCGCGCGTCCGCTCGCCGAAACGACAAGCCGGGGTACGCCGCGCGGGCCTGTTCGACCATCTCGGCGGACTGGTCGATACCGACGGCCGTCGCGCCGCGCTCGGCGATGTCGGCAGTCAGGTGGCCGGTGCCACAGCCGAGGTCAAGTACCCGTTCCCCCGATTTCGGGTCCAGCAGGTCGACGAGGCTCGCGCCGTACTCGGCGACGAAGCCGTGGCCGTCGTCGTAGTCGTCCGCATCCCAGCGGTTCGCGGTGCCGTCGGACACGTCGCTACGTCCCGTGTTGCCACGACTCCATGTACTCGCGCTGCTCGTCGCTCAGGTCGTCGAAGGCGACGCCCTCGGCGTCGAGTTTGACCTCGGCGACTTCCCTGTCCAACTCGTCGGGTACGTCGTGGACGCCGGCCGCGTACTCGTCGCCGGACTCGACCAGTTCGCGGACGCAGACGGCTTGGACGCCGAAACTCTGGTCCATAACCTCGACGGGGTGGCCCAAGGCGACGGGCGTGGCGAGGTTGACCAGCCGTCCTTCCGCGAGGACGTTCAACTCCCGCCCGTCGGGCATGACGTACGCCTCGACGCCGTCGCGGGGTTCGTAGCGGTCGGCGGCGAGGTCGTCGAGCGCGTCGAGGTCGATTTCCACGTCGAAGTGGCCCGCGTTGGCCAGCAGAACGCCGTCGCCCATCACCTCGAAGTCCGCCTTCGTGATGATGTCGCGGTTGCCCGTCGTGGTGATGAACACGTCACCTTCCTTGGCGGCCTCGTGCATCGGCATGACCTCGTAGCCCTCCATGTGCGCCTCCAGCGCGCGGCGGGCGTCGACTTCGGTCACGACGACACGGGCGTTCTGCCCGCTGGCCTTCTTGGCGACGCCGCGGCCGCAGTCACCGTAGCCGCCGACGACGACGGTCTTGCCGGCGTAGGAGAGGTTCGTCGTCATGGCGATGGAGGCCAGCGAGGACTCGCCGGTCCCGTGGACGTTGTCGAACAGGCGTTTCATCGGCGTGTCGTTGACGGCGAACACCGGATACCGGAGCGCGCCGTCGTCGTCCATCGCCCGCAGGCGGTGGACGCCGGTCGTCGTCTCCTCGCACCCGCCGACGATGGTGTCGATGAGTTCGGGGTGGTCCTCGTGGATGGCCGCGATGAGGTCCATCCCGTCGTCGACGGTGATGGTGGGTTCGTGGCCGATGACCGCCTCCATCGCCGCGTAGTACGCCTCGTCGTCCACGCCGCGCTCGGCGTAGGAGGTGACGTTCTCGTGGGCGTCGAGTGCCGCCGACACGTCGTCGTGAGTCGAGAGGGGGTTACAGCCGGTGATGGCGACTTCGGCCCCGCCGTCGGCCAGCGTCTCGGCCAGCACCGCCGTCTTGGCCTCGACGTGCATCGCCATCCCGATTCGCTCGCCGGCGAAGGGTTCCTCGGCGCGGAACTCCTCGCGCAGCGATTCGAGGATGGGCATGTGTTCGCGTGCCCAGTCCACCTTCTGCCGTCCCGCCTCGCGCGCACTCGCCGGGTCGGCGAGCCGCTCGCTGATGGTCGCAGTCATGATTGAACTGAAGGAAAGCGGCCTCAAAACACTGCCGAACCGGGGCAGTCGCGAACCGATACGGACCAAAGCCGTTAGTATCAGCACGAGCAAGTATCGGGTGTGGCTGAAGCCGCCCCCCACATTCGCGGGCAGTCCGAGTCGGTGGCCGTCCTGTTGCTCGTGGCCGTCGGCGTCGTCCTCCTCGCGGTCATCGGGACACTGGCCCTCGGTTTCGCCGACCGTGCGACACAGGACCCGACGACTGTCGCCGTCGAGTCGACTGCCGACGAACGGACCGTCACGCTCGTCCACCAGTCCGGTGACCCGCTTCCACTCGACGACGCCGCCGTCGTCCTCCGGAGCGACGGCCGCCCCGACCGTGTCCCGCTGTCGGATACCGTGCCCGTGACGGAGGACGGTGACGGAAAACTCAGTGCCGGAGAGTCCCTCAGTCTCGCCCACGCGGTGCAGGGGGAACTCCGCGTCCTCGTCGTGAGCGGCGACGCCGTCGTCCACGAGCGGACGTTCGACCTCTCGGACGCCACGCCCACCCGCCTCGCGCGCTTCGACCGGTCACCGCCGGCGAACTGGTCGGGCAACGTCAACGTCGGTGGTGCCGTGACCGTCGACGGGGGCGGCCGCTCGGTCTCCCTCGAAGGGAACCGCTGGGCGGGCGTCCCGTTCGACTACACCGTGACCGAGGACACCGTCGTCGCGTTCGAGTTTCGGAGCGACGACGTGGGCGAGATACACGCCATCGGATTCGAGACGGACACGAACCAACAAAGCGGCCGCGTCGTCCAACTCGCGGGCAGCCAGAACTGGGGCGTCCCCGTCACGAACGGCTACGGACCGTCGTACGCCCAAGGCGACGGCTGGACTCGCTACGAAATCCCCATCGGAGACGTGTACAACTCGAACAATCCGGGGTATCTCGGCGACGCGTCGACACTGCTCTTCGTCAACGACTGTGACGGCTGTTCCGCGGCCTCAGCGTTCCGAAACGTCCGTGTCTACGAACGCGACGACTGACACTGCGAGGGCAGGACGTCGAACCTATCGCGGACCGTTGCCGTTCCCGGCGTTCGCCGGCGGCCCGTCGTCCGTCTCGTCGTCCTCGTCTTCCTCTTCTCCGTCGTCCGCCTCGGTCTCTTCGTCATCCCCTTCAGTCTCATCTTCCTCGTCTTCGCTCGCTGCCTCCTCGTCTTCGTCGTCCTCGTCGTCACCGCCGGCCCACGGCGGCGGTCCCTGTTCGTCGCCGTCGCTCTCGTTCACGAACTCCGGCGGCCCACGCCGGTCGTCGTTGCTCTCGTTGTCTTCCTCATCGCCGGCCCACGGCGGCGGTCCCTGCCGGTCGTCGCTTTCGTTGTCGTCCTCACCCGGGCCGGCCCACGACGGCGGCCCCTGCCCGTTGCCGGGGTTGTTCGCGGTCACGAAGGTGGCGACGACCAGCCCGAACGGCTGGTCGGTGCCGTTCTCCGTGCCGTTCACCGTCATATTACGCTCCTCTTGGAGCGCGTGGACGAACGTCGACACCTCCACGCCGAACGGTGTCGCGTCGGTTTCGTTTTCGGACTCGGTCTCGGTCCCGTCGTCACCGTCGGTTTCGTTCGTCGCCGTCTCGGTCACGTCCGTCGCGTCCTCGTCCGTGTCCGTCTGCTGTGCGACCACGTCGCCGGGGGTCGACCCCACCGCCGCGGCCGGTGCGACGGCCCCGACGAGCAACAGTGTGACCGTGACGACTGCCAGTGACTTGGATTGCCAACTCATCGTGTCCGGTGCCACGGGAGAGACTACGATAAAGCCGGTATCCCGTTCACGACGTTCAGACGCTACACGACCGGACGAGAAATAGTTAGAGCGTTCAAAAACGAATTTCGTGGTTTAACTCTCTGCACGCTCGACGAGGCGACGGGCGCGCCGACTGGCCTCGTCGACCACGCGCTCCGCGTCGAGTGGGAGTACTTCGCGGTCACGCATCAACACCCGTCCGTCACAGACTGTGTGGCGCACGTCCGACCCCGTGACGGCGTACGCGAGGTGGCTCACGGGGTCGTGGGCCGGCGTCAGGTGCGGGGCGTCCAAGTCCACGACCGCGATGTCCGCGTTCGCGCCGGGTTCGAGACGGCCCGAGTCGACGCCGAGTGCGGCGGCACCGCCGGCAGTCGCCATCTCGACGACCGTCCCGGCGTCGACGGCGGCGGCGTCGTCGGCGGCGAGTTTGCCGACCATCGCGGCGTCGCGCATCTCGTCGAACAGCGAGAGGTCGTTGTTCGACGCCGCGCCGTCGGTTCCGAGGCCGACGGGGACGCCCGCGTCGAGCATCGCCTGCACGGGAGCCATCCCGCTGGCGAGTTTCATGTTCGAGGCCGGACAGTGGACGACGGCGGTGCCGCGGTCGGCGAGAAGTTCGATTTCGCGCTCGTCGACGTGGACGCCGTGAGCGAGGAAGTTTCGGTCGGTGAGCATCCCGATATCGTCGGCGTACGCCAGCGGTCGCTCCCCCCGTTCGTCCACGATGGGGGTCACCTCGTCCTCGGTCTCGTTGGCGTGGAAGTGGACGGGAACGCCCGCCTCGGTGGCCTCCGGGACGAACTCGCGGAGGTACTCCTCGCCGACGGTGGTGAGGCTGTGGGGGGTGAACATCGTGGAGACGCGCCCGTCGGCCGCGCCGTCGTGTTCGCGGGCGAAGTCGAGTCCCGTCCGCATCTCCTCGCGGGCCGCGTCGTCGTCCTTGCCGACGGTGATGGCCCCGTAGCCGAGGCGGGCGCGCATCCCGGCGTCGGCGACTGCCTCGACCACCTCCTCCATGAAGAAGTACATGTCGCCGAAGGTGGTGGTCCCGGAGCGAATCATCTCGAGGAGTCCGAGGTCCGTCCCGGCGCGCACGTCGGCGGCGGTGAGTTCCGCCTCGACGGGCCAGATGTCCTCCTGTAGCCACGCGTCGAGGGGCTTGTCGTCTGCGTATCCCCGCAGGAGCGTCATCGCGACGTGCGTGTGGGCGTTGACGAGGCCGGGGACGACCAGTCCGTCCGTGGCGTCGAGTGTCTCGTCCGCACCGTCGGCCTCGCCGACGGACAGGATCTCGCCCGCGTCGCTGTCCACGAGTACGTCTGCGCGCGTGACGGTCCCGTCGGGCCGGAGGACGCGCCCGCCCGTGATTCCGAGCGTCGTCATGTCCCGACTTCGGCCGGGGAGTGACTTAATCCCCGGTATCCCGGACCGCTCCGTGGCCCGAAAAGCAATTGACCGACGGTCGGGAAGTGCGTGTATGCGTATCGCCGTGCCCAACAAGGGGCGACTGCACGAGCCGTCGGTCGACCTGCTGGACCGCGCCGGACTGCACGTCGTCGACGGTGCCGACCGCAAACTCTACGCCGAGACGGTCGACCCCGACGTGACCATCCTCTACGCCCGCGCCGCCGACATCCCCGAGTACGTCAGCGACGGGGCCGCCGACGTGGGTATCACCGGTCTCGACCAAGTGCGGGAGGCCGCCGTCGACAACCTCGTGGACCTACTCGACTTGGAGTACGGGGCCTGCCGGCTGGTGCTGGCCGCTCCCGAGGACGGCCCCGTCGAGTCGGTAGCGGACCTCGCCGGCGGCACCGTCGCCACCGAGTTCCCGAACGTCACCCGTGCGTACTTCGAGGACAAAGGCGTCGATGTCGACATCGCGGAGGTGTCCGGCGCGACGGAACTCACGCCCCACGTGGACATCGCCGACGCCATCGTCGACATCACCAGCACCGGGACGACCCTGCGGATGAACCGACTGGGCGTCGTCGACGACGTACTCGAAAGCTCCGTCCGCCTGTTCGCCCGCGAGGACGCACTCGACGACCCGAAGGTCGAGCAGGTGACGACGGCACTGCGGTCGGTCAAGACGGCCGAGGGGAAACGGTACCTGATGATGAACGTTCCCGAGGAGAACCTCCAAGCGGTCAAAGACGTGATTCCGGGGCTGGGCGGGCCGACGGTGATGGATATCGCCGGCGACAGCAAGGTCGCAGTCCACGCCGTCGTGGACGAGCGACAGGTGTTCGAGACCATCAACGACCTCGAACGCGAGGGTGCGAGCGGCATCCTCGTCACCGAAATCGAGCGAATGGTCGAGTAGTCCCGACCACGAGTCGACGTTCGTTTCTGTTCTTCGTCAGGTCCAGTCTGGACCGACCCGGCCAACCACACAAGTCTCTTGCCGCTGAGACTGCTACGTCGTCCCATGTGCCGCCCTTCCGTTCTATACCAACAGGCTGGGTTCGACAATGAGCGACCCGGACGCGCCTGACGACGGCATGACTGTCGTCCGTGATGCCTGGTCGGATAGGCCGCCCAGTGCCGCCATCGTTGCGGTTATCGCGGCCTCGTCGGGGTGTGACAGTACCGACCTCCCCGCGCTGTTCGAGAGCATCGACCCCGACGCCCTCAACAGCCTCCTGCTAACTGACGGTGATGTCCACGTCACGTTCGCTCACGCGGGGACGGAAGTCGACGTGTGGAGCGACGGGACGATTACCGTCGAACCTAGATGAAGCCGAAGATGTTGTTCAGCGCGAACCCCAACACGGCCGCGAAGCCGAAATGCAGGAGCGTGAGCGGTATCGTCGAGGACCACTTGAGCCGGTAGACGTAGCTGATGGCGATGGCGTCGGCGACGAGCGTCACGAGGATGGCGACGCCAGCCCCGAGACTCGGCGAGAGCGGACCGAACGCAGTCGTCCCGTACTGCTGAAGGAGGATCGAGACGACGGCGGGCACGGGCGCGACAGTCGCGGCGTGCTGGCTCGGTACGTCGCCGATGAAGAAGGTGGCCGCGAGGTGGAGCGTCACGGCATAGAAGAGCGCGACGACGAGGAAGGTGACGACGATTGCCAGCAGTCCGCCGCCGGTCACACTCTGCAACGGAATCATACCCCGCGTTCGGACGCCCGTGGTATGTAGCCTGTGTTTCAGCCGTCGAGCAGGCCGAGTTCTTCGAGTCGCGAGACGATTTTGTCGACCGCCTCCTCGGCGTCCTCGGGCTGTTTCCCGCCCGTGATGACGAGTTTCCCGGAGCCGAACAGCAGGGCCACCACGTCGGGTTCGTCGAGCCGGTAGACGAGGCCGGGGAACTGCTCGGGTTCGTACTCGATGTTCTCCAACCCGAGGCCGATGGCGATGGCGTTGAGGTTGAGGTTGCGACCGAGGTCCGCGGAGGTGACGATGTTCTGGACGACGATTTCGGGGTCCTCGTCGACCTGAATGTTCAGGTCACGCAACTTGTCGAAGACGATGCGGAGGCTCTCGTGAACGTCGTCCGTACTCTTGGCACCGGTACAGACGATCTTCCCCGACCGGAAGATGAGTGCGGCCGATTTCGGCTCCTGAGTCCGGTAGACGAGGCCGGGGAACTGCTCGGGGTCGTAGTCCGCCCCTTCGAGGTCCATGGCCACGCTCTGGAGGTCGAGCTCCTGCCCGATACCCGTCGAAGCGACGACGTTCTCGATGTTGATTGTTTCCTTGGGGTCAACCATGTCTCGACTTAAACCACGTATTTAAGGTTTATAAAGGTTGATACCCGAAACTGATAGGTCACCATCTCGACTTGTATCCGGCGGCGAAGACGGCGTTATACCCGACAGCGGGCGGTTCGACCGGAAGCGGTAAAGCCGTCACGCGGCCATTTCCCGTCGTGTACCTGCTCGAATTCGCCGGGACTGACGACGCCTTCGCGGCCCGCGAGGCGTCGAGTGCCGCGAGTGCCGTCGAGCGCGTCGCGCCCGGGGTGGCGACGGCCCGCGGCCTCACGGACCGGGTCCGCGGCCTCGCGTTCACCCGCCGCGCCAGCGACCTCGTGGGTCGGACGGACCCCGACGTGGCGAGTGCAGTCGCGCTCCTCGGGGCCGCCGACACCGACCGGACCGGCACGGTGGCCGTCCGCGCTCGCGACGTGCGCAGTCTGACCGGAGTCGACACCCAGCGGGCCGAACGCGAACTCGGCGCGGAACTGGTCGCCCGCGGCTACACCGTCGACTTGGACGACCCCGACAACGTGCTCCGTGCGGTGTTCTCCGAGGGGTGTTGTGCCCTCGGGTGGCTGGCCGCCGAGAGCGTCCGTGACTTCGGCGACCGCAAGCCGACCGACCGCCCGTTCTTCCAACCCGGGAGCATGGACCCGTTACTTGCACGTGCCATCGCCAACGTCGCCGGTGCGCGCCCCGGCACGACCATTCTGGACCCGATGTGTGGAACCGGCGGCGTCCTCGTCGAGGCGGGTCTCGTCGGCACGGACGTGATCGGTTCGGACGCGCAGGCGAAGATGGCCCGCGGCACTGCCGAGAACCTCGCACACGCGCTCGACCCGGCAAACTCGCCCGCCGGACTGCCCGACCCCGGTGAGTACGCCGTACTGCGGGCCGACGCGACGCGTCTCCCCCTCCCCGCCGACGCCGCCGACGGCGTGGTGTTCGACGCGCCGTACGGTCGGCAGTCGAAAATCGAGGGCCGTGACCTCGCTGGGGTCGTCGCGGGCGCGCTGTCGGAGGCACGCCGCCTCGCTCCGCGTGCTGTCCTCGTCGCCGACCAGTCGTGGACGGACGCGGCCAGCGACGCCGGGTGGACGGTCACCGGCCGCTTCGAGCGGCGCGTCCACCGTTCGCTGGTCAGACACGTTCACGTTCTCACGCGGTGACGTGACCCGTCCGGTACGGCGTCACTCCGCGAGTTTCGTGAGCAAGTGTGAGACGTGGAGACGGTCGTTCGTCCCCGATTTCAAGTCCATGTCGATGTCGCCGGCCAGCGCGTGCAGGCGTGCCAACCGCTCGGTGTCGTACCTGCTCCGCGCCACGCGGAGGATGTCGGCGAGCACTTCCTCGCCGCTGAACCCCTCCTCGACGAGCAGGTCGTCGAGCGTCGAGCGCGCGTCGGTGAACTCGCCCGCCTCGGCGTCGTCGAGCATCGACTCGATGCGGTCGTCGACGCCCACCTCGCCGAGTGCCTCGTAGGCGGCCGACATGGTGATTTCCCCGGCCGCCTCGTAGGTCGTCTGCGCGCCGAGGATGGCCTTCCGCAGGTCGCCGTCGCCGTAGCCCGCGACGTACTCCAGTCCGTCGTCGTCGTGGTCGGCACCCTCGTCCTCGACGATGGACCGCAGGACGGCGACAGTCTCCTCGTGCGTGGGGGCGCGGACGGGAACCGGGAAACACCGCGACCGAATCGGCGGGATGAGCGCGGACGGTTGGCGCGTGGCGATGACGAACTGTGTTGTCTCGTAGTACTGCTCCATCACGCGCCGGAGGGCCTGCTGGAAGTCCTCGCGCACGTCCTCGGCGTTGTCGAGCAGTACCGTCTTGTACTCGCCCGACACCGGCGCGTAACTGGCCGACTCCTTGAGGACGTGGTTGATGAGGTCGGCCTTCGAGGACTCCCGGCGTCGCTTCGGCGTGACGAACGACTCGAAGCGGGGGTCCTCGCTCAGTTCCTTCTTCGTCATCCCGAAGAAGTCGGCGACGTTGATTTCCACGAGGTCGTTGTCCGGGTCCGTGTGCGCCTCGCGGGCCAACGCCCGGACGGCGGCTGTCTTGCCGCTCCCCGGCGGGCCGTAGACGACGAGGTTCATCGGGTCGGAGACGGCACCCCACATCGCCTCCCGGACGCTCGACTGGGGCAGGTCGTCGATGTCCGGCCGGTGTGTCGCCGTCCACAGGGGTGCGTCCATCGGCCGCGGCTACGGCATCGGACAGTAAGAATCGGTCGGTCCCGCCGCGACCACCGAAAAAGTTCGGATGCCGCGAGCCGTGAACCGACGGGGCGGGTTAGTTCGCCGTCTCGCCCGGTTGGCTCGTGTCGGTGTCCGTTCCGGTCTCCGTGTCGGTCCCGGTCTCCGTGTCGGTTTCTGTGCCGGTGTCGGTCTCCGTGTCGGTCGTCGACTCCGTCTCGGTGCCAGTCTGCGTCTCGGTACCGGTTTCGGTCTCGGTCTCGGTCGCGGTCTCAGTTACCGTCTCGGTCGCGGTTTCGGTCGCCGTCCCCGTCTCGGTCGTGGTCTCCGTGCCGGTCTGGGTTTCCGTCCCAGTCTCGGTCGCGGTTTCGGTCGCCGTCTCCGTCTCAGTCGCCGTCTCTGTGGGTGTCTCCGTAGCGTTCGGCGTCGGCGGTGCCGCCGGCCCGATAGTCACGAAGGCGTCGTCGAGGACCGCCGCGCCGTCCTCGGTGTAGGGGCCGTCAACGCTCCCGTTGGTGGCGACGAAGTCGTAGGTTTCAGTCCCGTTCGTGTCGAGGTGCGGCATGGCGACGAGCGTCTGGTTCTCGGTGAGCGTTTCGTTCTCGAAGTCCGCGCCGGGCACGTCGAACAGTTCGACGGTGACGTTCTCGTTCTCACCGGGGTCGAGGTACTCGGAGACGCCGATGACGCTCCCCACGACGTTGCCGTCCAGCAGCGTCGCGTCGTGGATGGCGACGAACCCGCCGTCGGAGGTGGTCACCGAGGCGACTTCGACCGTGGTTCCGTCGCTGGTCTGGTTGTCGAACGTGACGTTCGCTTCCGGCGGTGCCGGTTCGAGCGTGATTTCGGCGAACGCACCGTCGGTGGTCGTGAACACGGCGTGCGTGTAGTTGCCGGGTTCGACGCCGGTGGAGTCGACCGAGAGCGAGACCGTCGCGTTCTCACCCGCGGCGAGTTCGACGTCCTCCGAGTCCGCGAGTGCCCCGGCGAAGCGGAACTCGACGGTCTGGGTCGCGTTCTCGTCGTTCGGGTTCTGGACCGTCGCGTTGACGGTCACCTCGTCACCGACCGTCGCGTTGGCCGGTGCGTCGAGGTCGGTGAGAGCGAACGACTCGTCGAGGGCGATGGTGGCCGTCTGGCCGTCCGTCTCGGTGAACACGCCGTGCGTGTACTCGCCCGCGCTGAGGTTGTACAGGCCGCTCGGTACCTCGAAGGTGACCGTCTCGTTGCCGTCGCCGTCGACGCTCACCGCCCGGTTCGCGACGAGCGTTCCGGCGAATCGGAACTCCACTTGCTCGGTGACGGACTCCTCGCCTTGGTTCTCGACTGTGGCCGTCACGGCGAGTGTCTGCCCGACCGTCGCGCTCGCGGGCGCGTCGAGGTCAGTCACGACGAGATCCGCGGGTGCGTCGTCGGCGTCGTCGGGTGCGTCGTCCGGCGTGTCGGCGTCGTCGGGGACACCCTCGGTGACCTGCGCGGCGTCGGTGACCGGGTCACCCTCGGCGATGTAGGCACCGTCCTCGATACTGTCCGGGCCGAAGTCGAACGTCTCGTTGCCGTTGGTGTCCCGGTGAGCCATCGCGATGTACGACGCGTTCCCGCTGACTGGGGTGTCGAGCGCGACTTCGACCGTCTCGGCCGTCCCCGGTTCGAGGTAGGCCGAAACGCCGACGATGTCGCCCACAGTCCCGTTGTCGGATTCGTGGATGGCGATGAACCCGCCTTCGGGAAGTGTCGCGTTCGCGATAGTCACCGTGCCTGTCGCAGTCTGGTTCTCGAACGTTACTGTCGGTGTGCCCTGTTGCTCGGCCTGTTGGAGTGTGACACCGTCTGTCGGTGCGGTGACTGCCACCGCGCCGCCAGCGGAGAGCACCATCAGCCCAGCAAGCAGGAGGGCAGTGTGTCGTTGTGCCATTGCGTGCGAACGTCTCCACGGCGCAGGACGGCATAAGCCGGCACGTCGATTCAAATCGGAAACTAATCCATACACCGACTGAAAATCCAATAATCAGGGACTTCAGTTCGTCGCCAAAGTGGCACTCTCACAGTAAGTAGTGCTTCGAAGTGTCACTGCCAGTACCTGTGTGGCGGCGCGCGCCGTGGTCCGTCCCGACGGCGAGGAAAGCCGGGCTTAGTCCCGTCGGGACCGCGGTATTTCGAAGCCGGTTTCCCTCCGCTCGCCGACTCCAGCGATATGCACGTGACGTTTCTCGGGACCAGCGGAGCAGTCCCGACCTCGGTTCGCAACCCCAGCGCGGTGATGGTCCGCCGCGAGGGCGAGCGGTTCCTCTTCGACGCCGCCGAGGGAACCCAACGCCAGATGATGCGTTTCGGGACGGGCTTTGCCGTCTCCCACGTCTTCCTCTCGCACCTCCACGGCGACCACGTGCTCGGACTGCCGGGCCTCGTCCAGACGTGGGACTTCAACGACCGCGAGGAGGCCCTGTCGATTCACACGCCCGCCGGGACCCGTGGGCGGGTCGAGGACCTCGTTTCGGTCACCGGCGCGACTCCCTCGTTTCCCGTCAGGGTCCACGAAGTTTCGGCGGGCGACGTTGCACTCTCCCGGAGCGACTTCGAGGTCCGGGCGTTCGGGACCGACCACCGCACGAAGTCCGTCGGCTACGCCCTCGTCGAGGACGACCGTAAGGGGCGATTCGACCGCGAGAAGGCAGAAGCGGAGTTGGGCATCCCGCCGGGGCCGAAGTACGGCAAACTCCACCGGGGCGAAGCCGTCGAACTCGACGACGGTCGGGTGGTCGAACCCGAACAAGTCGTCGGGCCGCCACGGCCCGGCCGCCGCGTCGTCTACACGGGGGACACCCGCCCGACCGACAGCGTGGTCACCGCCGCCGAGGACGCCGACCTGTTGATTCACGACGCCACGTTCGCCGAGGACCGCCGCGAACGGGCGGGCCAGACCGGTCACACCACCGCGAGACAGGCCGCCGAAATCGGGAACCGGGCGGGCGCGAAACGACTCGCGCTCACGCACGTCTCTACGCGGTACGCCGGGCAGTCCGACCGCCTCGAAGCCGAGGCCCGCGAGGTGTTCGACGGCGAGGCGTTCCTCCCCGACGACGGCGACGAACTCGACATCCCTTTCCCCGACGCCGACGAGTAGCGGCTACGGCCGGCGGGTCCCTGCCCCTGTGACCCTCGCCGAGTGATGCTGACCCGGCACCGAATTTATGTCCGACAGGTCCCTATCGAGGGACGTGAACGCCCGCACGAGTGCCCTCGATGCAGTCGTCTTCGGGGTCGATGTCCAGAGCGGGGACGTGAGAGGCGACGCGCCGTCCTACGCAGTTGTTGCCTTCGACGGCGAGTCGATGGACCGCGACGTGGTCTCTCGGCGAAAGCTCCGTCGCCTCGTCGAACGGGAGGAACCGGCCATCGTGGCGACGGACAACATGTACGAACTCGCCGCCGACAAGGACCAATTGGTCCACTTCCTCGGGACGCTCCCCGACGAGACGAAACTGGTCCAAGTCACCGGGGCCGAGCGACCCGACCCGCTCTCCCGCGTCGCCTCCCGGCACGGCGTTCCCTACGGGAAGGACCCGATGAAGGAAGCCGAGGCTGCCGCTCGCCTGGCCGCGATGAACGTCGGGCAGGAAGTCTCGGCGTTCACCGACACGACGCAGGTGAAGGTCGCCCGCGGTCGCTCGACGGGCAAGGGCGGGTGGTCCGAGGACCGCTACACGCGGCGTATCCACGGCGCGGTAAAAAAGCGCGCCCGGACGGTCGAACGCCAACTCGACGAGGCGAGCCTGGAGTACGAGCGCGACGTAACCGAGAAGTACGGCGGCTTCTCGAACGCGGTGTTCGAGGTCGAGGGACGTCCCGCAGACATCCCCGTCTCGGCAGGCCGGTCGGGCGACGTACGCGTCGAAATCGACCGTGAGCGTCGTGACGGTATCGAGTTCCAGCCGCTGGCCAAGCGACGCGACCACGTCATCGTCGGGATGGACCCCGGGACGACGACGGCCGTGGCGGTGGTCGACCTCGACGGCGGCGTCCTCGACGTGTTCAGTACCCGAACGGCCGACACCGCCGAGGTCATCGAGTGGATAATCGAGCGCGGCCGCCCCATCGTCGTCGCCGCCGACGTGACGCCGATGCCCGAGACTGTCGAGGGCGTTCGCCGGAGTTTCGAGGCCGCCGGGTGGGTGCCACACTCGGACCTGCCGGTCGACGGGAAGAAACACCGGACGCGCGAGGAAGCGTACGACAACGACCACGAGCGCGACGCGCTGGCCGCGGCACTGGAGGCCTACGATGCCCACGAGGACCAGTTCGAGCGCGTCGCGGAGAAGGTGCCGCCACAGCACGATTTGGGGGACGTACTGGCTCGCGTCGTCGCCGGCGAGGAGTCCGTCGAGGCGGTCCTCACGGACCTCGCGGCCGACGACGAGGACAGCGAGGAGACCACCGAACACTCGCCGCGGGAACTCACCGACGAGGAGAAACGCATCAAGCGACTCGAAGCCCGCGTCGACCGCCTCGAATCACACGCCGAGGACCTGAAAGAGACCATCGCCCGGAAGGACGAGCGCATCGACGAGTATGAGGACGAACTCTCGCAGGCCCGCCGCGAGGAGCGCCGCGAGGCCCGCGAACGCCGCGAGGTCACCCGTCTCGAACGGGAGAACGAGCGTCTCGAACGGGAACTGTCCGAGGAGCGCGAACGGGTCGCGGAACTGGAGGACAAACTCGACCGTCTCAAGGAACTCTGGCGACTCGACCACTCGAACTTCGCGGACGTGTCCGAACAGAGCGAGGACCTCGTGCCGGTGAAGGTCATCGAGGAGTTCACCCGCGACGCCATCGCCGCCGCCGACGAACAGTACGGCCTCGCCGAGGCGGACGTGGTGTACCTCCGAGACGGGAGCGGCGCGGGTCGGTCGACGGCGGAGCGACTCGCGGCGGTGAACCCCCGAGTCGTCCTGCGTGCCGGCGGGTCGCTCTCGGAGGCGGCCGACGACGTACTCTTCGAACACGACATCCCGGTCGGCCCGGCCGACGACGTGGCGATGCAGGAGGTGGACGCGCTCGCGGTGGCACGCGAGAGCGACGTGGAGACGGTCATCGAGGACTGGCACGAACGGGCGGACGAGCGCGAGAAACAGCAAAACGAGCAGATGGTCGACCGCCTCATCAGCGAACACCGCGCCGACCGGACACAGAGTTAGAACCCGAACGCGCTGAGCATCTTCAGCATATACATCCCGAAGAGCAACACGAGACCGACGACGATAGCCGTCGCACCGGCACCCGCGACGAGGCTGACCGAGGCGATGGCGACGAGACCGCCCACTGCCAGCAGCGCGCCAGTGAGCATCCCGAGCGAGTACTTATCGACCATATCGACCCTGACAGGCCGTGTAGGATAAACGCCCTGACTCGCAACAAGAGTTGTCGACGGAGCGTTACGTTGCGCCGTACTGCGGCCGAACGGCAGCCGTGGGGTTCAGAACTCGTTGCACACGGGGATGCCGACCGTGTCGTAGTCGCCCATGCCCGCGACCATGTCCGGCACCTCTTCGAGGGCCACCGTCTCGGTGACGATTTCGCCGGGGTTGATTTTGCCGCGCTCCATCATGCGGAAAATCTCGTCGTACTCGTTGGGTGGCATCCCGAACGAGCCGTAGAACTCCCGCTCGTCCATGACGATGTTGTCGACGGGCAGGGGGACTTCACCGTTGTCCTCGCCGGTCGTCAGCCCGATTTGGAGGTGCTGGCCGGCCTTGCCGAGCGAGTTGATGGCGTTCCGGCACGTCTCCGCGACACCCAGCGCGTCGACGGCGATGTCGGCACCGCGCGAGGACTCGGTGTGTGCCTTGACGGCTTGGGCCACGTTCTCGACTTCGGTGACGTTCACGAGTTCGTCGGCACCGAGTTCCTCGGCCGCCCAGAGCTTCTCGTCCATGATGTCGACGGCGATGACGTTCGCGCCGAGGGCGTCGGCGATGTGGACCGCCGAGAGGCCGACGCCGCCACAGCCGTGGACGGCCACCCAGTCCCCGGCGGTCACGTCGACGCGGTGGACGAGGCCGTGAAACGCCGTCGCGAACCGACAGCCGAGGCCGGCGACGTCGACGGGGTCGACGCCGTCGGGGAGTTTGATGACGTTGTGGTCCGCCTGCCGGACGGGGAACTTCTCGGCGAAGGCACCGGGAGCCATCTGCAGGAAGCCGAGCGGCACCATCTTCTCACAGATGTTTCCGCGGCCGCTCCGGCAGTGGTGGCAGGTCCCGTCGGAGAGGTTGAACGGGACGGTGACCTTGTCGCCCTCGCGGATACGGTCGACGTTGTCACCGACTTCCACGACGGTACCCGCGGGCTCGTGGCCGAAGATGAGGCCGTCCGTCGGGACGACGCCGATGTGGTCCCAGTCGCCCTTCCACGCGTGCCAGTCGCTCCGGCAGATACCACACGCTTCGGTTTCGACCACGACCTGCTCATCGTCGGCCGTCGGCTCCGGTACGTCCTCGATTTGCAGGGGCTCCTCCACCCCGTGGAAAACTGCGGCTTTCATGCACCCCTACCCAGCAAAGACATCATAATAAATCATTGGTCCTCTACTTTAGCACCCCGTTCTTTCAGGGGGCGCGGTTATAGGGGGAACCGCACGACTGCCCGTCGAGTGGACGATTCCACCGGAAAATCGGGGTTCGGTGGGTGCCTCGTCGCTCGCGCGCGTTCGGCGCGATTGTGCAAAAGTTAAACCGTCCCGCGGCCGAACCACCGGCCATGAGCGACAACGAGGGCCGCACTGACCTCCGCATGCCCGACGAGGACGAAGTGTTCGCCGTCGTCGAGGACATGCTGGGGGCCAACCGGGTTCGCGTCCGGTGTATGGACGGTGAGACACGGACAGCCCGCATCCCGGGCAAGATGCAAAAGCGCATCTGGATACGCGAGGACGACGTGGTACTGGTCGAACCGTGGGACTGGCAGGACGAGAAGGGGGACATCACGTGGCGTTACGAGAAACAGGAAGCCGACCAACTCCGGGAGGAGGGGCACATCCGGGAGTGACTCACCCCTAATGCGGTCCGTCGTATCGCGTCGTGTGGTCCCGACAGTCGACCGGCCAACACCCGGGGGGATGTGGCCGTGACCGAGTTCGACCTCGTGGACACCGACGACGTGGATTCGCCGGGCGACGAGTGGGAGGAAGTCGACGTCTCGGACACGGACGCCGACCGCATCGCCCGCAAGCGCGACCGGGAGTTCGACCAGTTCCGCGAGCGAATCAAGGACGCCGACCAGTTCAAGGTCGAGGCCTCGGTCTTCGACGACGCCACCTTCGCCGCCCTCTACAAACTCGTTCAGGACGGGTACATCGACGCGTTCGGTGGCCCCATCTCCACGGGTAAGGAGGCCAACGTCTATCAGGCACTCGGCGGTGCGACGGCGGTGGAACACCTCCCCGAGGACTCGCCACGGCCCGGCGAGAACCGGGAGGTGGCGGTCAAAGTGTACCGCATCAACGCCTCCGACTTCCGCGACATGCGGGGCTACCTCGACGGCGACCCGCGGTTCGAGGGCATCGGGCAGGACAAAGGGGAAGTCGTCAAGGCGTGGGTCCGCAAGGAGTTCGCGAACCTCTCGCGCGCCCGGGCGGCCGGTGTGCGCGTCCCGACACCCATCGCCGTCGAACGGAACGTCCTCGTGATGGAACTGCTCGGCCTCGCCGACGACCGGGCGAAACGGTTGGGCGAGGTCCACGTCGAGAACCCGGAGACGGCCTACGAAGTCGTTCGGGAGTACATGCGCCGTCTCCACGACGCGGGACTGGTCCACGGCGACCTCTCGGAGTACAACATCCTGCTCCACGGGTCGGAACTCGTCGTCATCGACCTCGGGCAGGCGGTGACGGTCCACCACCCCAACAGCCGGGAGTTCCTCGAACGGGACTGTCACAACGTGGCGGCGTTCTTCCGGCGGCAGGGCATGGACGTGCGCGACGACGACCTGTTCGAGTTCGTGGTCGGCGGTGGCGAGTAAGCGAAGCGCGCGAGCCACCGGAAAAGCGAGCGGCGTGAGCCGCGAGCAGGGCGAGAGCGAACGAACGGCGTGAGCGAAGGCCCGTGCGGAGCGGGGAGAAACGACCCGCGGGATGGTAGCGAGTGAACGAAACGCGCGGGCAACACCCACAGTCGGGTCACGCGGCGGTCGGGAGCCGGACCGAGACGTGTGTCCTGCCGTCCGCTCTCCCGTAGTCCAGTCGCCCCCCGAACCCCTCGACGAGCCACTTCGTCACCCACAGGCCGAGGCCCGTACTGTGGGTGTGCTGGGACACTCGCTGGCCGTCGAAGATGACCGCCCGTTCGTGGTCGGGAATCCCGGGGCCGTCGTCGGTGACGGTGACGACCACGTCCGCACCCTCGCGTTCGGCAGTGACGGTCACTACCGGTGACCCACCGGCGTGTTCGACGGCGTTCTCCACGAGGTTCGTGAACGCGACGGCGACGCGGTCGTCCGCGAGGACGGGACGGGTGTCGGGAAGTTCCGCTTCGAACGTCGCGCCGGGGTACTGCTCGCGTGCCCGTTCGACGACGCCGCCGAGGACGTCACTCAGGTCGAGTTCGTGTCGCTCGGGTCTGGTCGAATCGAGGATATCCTCGACGTTTCCCGCGCGGTCGCTCAACTCACTGAGGCCGAGGGCGGCCTGTAGGATGTCGTCGGCGTGTCGCTCCACGTCCGCGTCGGGTTTGTGCAACCGTTCGGCCGAGCCGATGATTCGCGTCAGTCGGTTGCGGAGGTTGTGCCGGAGGACGCGGTGGAGGACCCGGTGGTGCTGTTCCCGCCGCCGCTGGTCGGTGATGTCGGTGTAGATAGCGAGGCCGTGCCGACCGCCGTCGCGGGTGTAGGGGACGCCACGGTAGCGGAAACGCCGAACGCCGGCGGCCGTCCGGCGGGAGACGACGGCGCGGTTGACCTCACCGCGCTCCGTCCGCTTGTCGAACTTCGTGGCCTCCCGCACCTGCGTCTCCGGGACGATGAACTCGTTCAGCGACTCGCCGACTATCGTCTCGGGGTCGTAGCCGAAGATGTCGACGAACGCCGGATTGACCTCCCTGACGACGGGGACGCCGTCGACGAGTTCCACGTCCACGACGGCGTCCTCTATCAACTCGAAGAGGAGGCCGAACCGCGAATCACACCTCATCGATACGTTCCGGCAGTCGGGTATCGATTCACAGGCAACGTACTCTCTGTTGTGGTTGGACCAACCACGGGACGGCTATCACATATCACGTCTTGAACTCATTTCGACACGTGAAAAACGTACCGGCACTTTTGTAGGTGTACCAACCAGTAACCGCATAATATACGAGGAAAATTGTAAAAGAACACGATAAAATTGACAAAGTGACAGAGTGGCGTGCCTGCTAGCGGCCCCGCCGTGCGAAGGCTTAAAACGGCGCGGTGCCGTATCGTCGTGTATATTATGCAGCACGTGAAGATTCCGCAGGACCGCATCGGCGTACTCGTCGGCGAGGGCGGCGAGACGATGCGCGAAATCGAGTCCCGCGCCGAGGTGCGTCTCGACATCGACAGCGAGACCGGGTCGGTCCGCATCGAGAAGGTGGGTGACCCCATCACCGGACTGAAGGGTCCCGACATCGTGAAGGCCATCGGTCGTGGGTTCGCCCCGGAGGACGCGCTCGAACTGCTAGCCGACGACATGATGATGTTCGACGTCGTCGACCTGAAGGCGGCCTCCCGGAACAAGAAGGACATGCGCCGGAACAAGGGCCGCCTCATCGGCGAGGACGGGCGGACCCGTGAACTGATGGAGGAACTCTCGGGGGCGGCAGTCGTCATCTACGGGTCGACGCTGGGTGTCATCGGCCAACCGGAACAGGTCGACACCGTCCGGGAGGCCGCCGAGATGATACTCGACGGCGCGCCCCACGGTGCCGTCTACTCGTTCCTCGAACGCCGCCACAACGAGATGAAACGCGAGGGGATGGAGTACCACCAGTTCACCGGGTAACTCGGTGCAAAAACTGGAATCGAGGAGCCGCTGATTCCCTCGTCCGTTCTCGTCCTCAGTCTTCGTCGTCCAACGGCACCTCGTCGACAGCGGCCGCGATGTCTTCGTCGTCGGCCCCCGCTTCGGCCTCCTCGTCGGGAATCACCTCGTCGTCGGTGCCCGTGTCCCCTTCCTCGTCCGCGTCGGGTGCTGTCTCGTCGGGGTCCTCGGTCTCCGCCGCCGTCGACCCGAACGCCCCGTCGGTGTCCCCCGACACGTCGAGCGTCCCGTCCTCGCCCCGTTCGACGTTCAGGTAGCGTTCGAGGACCGTGAGCCGTTGGTCGATGTCGGAGACGCGGCTGGCGATGGCTGGTGCCTGAGTCCCGGTGAGGTCCGAGGCCGGACGGTGCGTGACTATCCAGCGCAGGTACGCCTCGATGCCGTCGAACCCCTGCCGCCGGGCCTCTACCCGCAGTTCCTCGACGGTCTCCTCGTCGAGGTCGACGCCGACTTCCATGGCTACACGTCGAGAACCCGATACGTAAATTTGTTGCACACTGCCCGGTCCGACCCCGCTCCCTGTGTGCGTTTAAACCCGTTCGTGGCACGGTTTGTCATGGTAAAGGGCGACGCTTCCCTGTGGTGGTTCCGGCACGCTGTGGACACAACTTTTATATAGAATGGCAATACAACCTTTGAGTGACTATGGCTCAACAGCAGATGGGCAACCAGCCCCTCATCGTACTTTCCGAGGAGAGTCAGCGAACCTCGGGCAAAGACGCACAGTCGATGAACATCACGGCCGGGAAGGCCGTGGCCGAGGCGGTACGGACGACACTCGGCCCGAAAGGGATGGACAAGATGCTCGTGGGCGACACGGGCAGCGTCGTCGTCACGAACGACGGCGTCACCATCCTCGACGAGATGGACATCGAGCACCCCGCGGCGAACATGATCGTCGAAGTCGCCCAGACCCAAGAGGACGAGGTGGGCGACGGGACCACGACTGCGGTCGTCATCTCCGGTGAACTGCTCGGCAAGGCCGAGGACCTGCTGGACCAGGACATCCACGCCTCCATCCTCGCGCAAGGGTACCGACAGGCCGCCGAGAAGGCAAAGGAGATTCTCGAGGACATGGCCATCGAGGTCAGCGAGGACGACACCGACATCCTCGAACAGATCGCCGCGACGGCGATGACCGGCAAGGGTGCCGAGGCCGCGAAGGACACCCTCGCGGGCCTCGTCGTCGACGCCGTCCGCGCCGTCGCTGACGACGAGGGCATCGACACGGACAACATCAAAGTCGAGAAGGTCGTCGGCGGTTCCATCGACGAGTCCGAACTCGTCGAGGGCGTCATCGTCGACAAGGAACGCGTCCACGATAATATGCCCTACGCCGTCGAGGACGCGGACGTCGCGCTGCTCGACACGGCCATCGAGGTCCCCGAGACCGAACTCGACACCGAGGTCAACGTCACCGACCCCGACCAGCTCCAGCAGTTCCTCGACCAAGAGGAGAAACAGCTCAAGGAGATGGTCGACAAACTCGCCGACGCCGGTGCCGACGTGGTCTTCTGCCAGAAGGGCATCGACGACATGGCCCAGCACTACCTCGCAGAGGAGGGCATCCTCGCGGTGCGCCGCGGCAAGTCCTCCGACATTCAGGCGCTGGCCCGCTCGACGGGTGCCCGCGTCATCTCGAACATCGACGACGTCACCGAGGAAGACCTCGGCTTCGCTGGCTCCGTCGCCGAGAAGGACATCGGTGGCGACCAGCGCATCTTCGTCGAGGACGTCGAGGACGCGAAGGCCGTCACGATGATTCTCCGCGGCGGCACCGACCACGTCGTCGACGAAGTCGAGCGCGCCATCGAGGACTCGCTCGGCGTCGTGAGCGTCACGCTGGAGGACGGCAAGGTCCTCCCCGGCGGCGGTGCTCCCGAGACGGAACTCGCGCTCGGTCTGCGTGACCACGCCGACTCCGTCGGTGGCCGCGAACAGCTGGCCGTCGAGGCCTTCGCCGACGCCATCGACGTCGTCCCGCGCACGCTCGCCGAGAACGCCGGACTCGACCCCATCGACTCGCTGGTCGACCTCCGCTCACAGCACGACGGCGGCGCGACGACCGCCGGGCTGGACGCCTACACGGGCGATGTCGTCGACATGCAGGAGGACGGCGTCGTCGAACCCCTCCGCGTCAAGACGCAGGCAGTCGAGTCCGCCACGGAGGCCGCCGTGATGATTCTCCGCATCGACGACGTCATCGCGGCCGGCGACCTCAAGGGCGGCGGCTCCGACGACGACGACGAAGGACCACCCGCCGGCGGTCCCGGCGGCGGCATGGGCGGCGGCATGGGTGGCATGGGCGGCATGGGTGGCATGGGCGGCGCGATGTAAGCCCGGCCAACCACACGCCACGCTCGCTCGTCGGTCGCACCGCCTGCTAACAGACACTCGATTTCTTTCGACGCTCCCCGGGGAGCCACGGCTGTCGTCGCGAAACCGCTTCTCACGAGGGAAAAGTAGTGCTTAGTCGTCGGTGGGCGTCGGCGTACCGCCGGCCTCGCTGTCGCCCTCGTCCTCGGTGAGGTCGGCCTCGCGCCACGTCCCGCGCTCGAACCAGAGGAACGCGATGCCGGCCGCGAGGACGTTCGAGACGGCGAACGCGAGCCAGATACCGCGCGGGTCGGGACTGGAGAGAATCCACCATCCCGGCGGGGCGAAGCCCTGTGAGGCCACGAAGGCCACGGGGAGGCGGATGACCGCAAGCATCGTGATGGAGATGGCCGCGGCCGTCAGCGTCTTGCCCGCGCCGCGGAACCCGCCGGAGTAGGCGCGGACGATGCCGATGAACCCGAAGGTGGGGGCGACCCACCGGAGGAACGTCGCGCCTTCCGCGACGACGTCCGGTTGGTCGGTGAAGACGTTCATAATCGCGGGTGCGGTGACGAAGATGACGACGCCGAATGCGGCGAGCACGAGGAACGACACCCGGGCCGCGAAGTGGTTGGTCGCGGCCGCCCGCTCGGGCTTGTCGGCCCCGATGTTCTGGCCGGTCATCGTCTCGACGCCGCGGTCGACGGCGATGGCGGGCATGAACACGAGCGAGAACACCCGGATACCCACGCCGAAGGCCGCTTCGATGGTCACGGAGAAGGTGGCGACGATGACCAGCAGGAAGTTCACCGAGAGGGCACGCCCGGTCCCCTCGATGGACGCCGGGATGCCGATACGGAGGAGTTTCCGGATGTAGGTCAGGTCCGGTGCCATCTCCGTGAGACGGATGCGGATGCCGCGTGTCCCGGCCAGCATGATTCCCATCCCGACGAGCATCGCCAACCCCCGAGAGAACACGGTGGCGACGGCCGCTCCTTGGACACCGAGTGCCGGGAACGGTCCCCACCCGAAGATGAGGAACGGGTCCAAGGTGATGTTCAACACGACGGTGCCGAACATCACGAGCATCGGCGTGATGGTGTCCCCGGACCCGCGCATCAGCGAGATGAACACGAAGAAGCCGAACATGAACGGCAACCCGAGCGCGATGACCTCCATGTACTCGGTGGCCAGCGTCAGGACCTCCCCCTCCGCGCCGAGCAGGGCCATGAAGTCCGCGACGACGAAATAGCCCCCGAGGCCGAGCAGTGTGGAGGCGATGAACGCGAACGTCACCGTCTGGGAGGCGGCGTACTCGGCTTCCCGCTTCTCGTCGGCCCCGGTGTGCTGGGCCACGAGGACGCTCCCCGCGACGGACAGTCCCATGCCGAGCGAGATGAGCAGGAAGACCAGCGGGAACCCGAAGGTGATGGCCGCCAGCGGTTCGGGTTCGTCGAACTGGCCGAGCCAGAACGTGTCCGCGAGGTTGTACGCCACCTGCAGGAGGTTCGTGACGATGATGGGCAACGAGAGGTAGAACAGCGGCTTGGCGATGCTCCCGTCGGTCAGGTTCAGTTCGTCCTGTCCTTTGAGGAGTTTCATTCGGGCACGACCTCCGCGTCGGACCGCCCGGCGACCAGATGCGTCTGGACGTAGGACCGCAGCATCCGGTGCGTGCAGTCGATGTCCTGTCCGACAGCTACCCGCTTCGTGTGCGCGCCGTCGAGCGTCGTCGCGACGAACCGGGCCGTGTCCGCGGGGTCCACGTCGCGGAAGGCTCCCGATTCGATGCCGTCCGCGACGATGTCGCGGACCCGCGTGACGAGGAACTGGTCGAAGGCGACCAGTCGCTCACGAATCGCCTCGTCGTACGGTGCCTGTGCCTTCAGTTCGAGGAGGGCGGTTTCGAACGCCTGTCTGCGTTCGGGGTCCGTCTCAGGCGGGGACAGCGCGCGCTCGATGAACGCGTCGAGTCGCTCCGGAGCCGTCTCGCCCGGCGGGTCCCCGACGCGGCCGGTGAACTCCTCGTAGAGGTAGTCCAGAAACGCGACCATGAGGTCACGCTTGCTGTCGTAGTGGTAGTGTAGCGTCGCTTTGCTCTTGTCCGTGTGGTCGGCGATGTCCTGCATCGTCACGTCGGCGTAGCCGCGCTCACAGAGTGCGACGTACGTCGCGTCCAGAATATCGCCCGTCACGTCGTCGGCCATCTAGTACCGTAACTAACTGACTGGTCAGTCAAAAGGGTTGGGAACGCCGGACGGTAGCCGTGTCACTATCTCTCATCGGCCTGACGTGGCGTCACTGGGACCTGTGTGGTGCCCGCGTGCGGTTCACTCCAAGTCCAGCGTGAACTGCTCGTGTTCTTTGGCGGCGTTGAGGACGACGCTGGTGTTCGACTCGTTGATGTCGGGTTCGGTGAGCAGTTCCTTGATTTGGTTGTTCATGCCGTCGGTGTCGGTGAACTTCCCGATGGCGATGATGTCGTAGTCGCCGGTGACTTCGTAGACGCTTATCATCTGGTCGTGTTCCCTGAGCCGCTCCGTGACGTCGACGAGTGCCGACCCCTCCACTTTCAACTGGAGGATAGCAGTCACGTCGTACCCGAGCGCGTCGTAATCTATCTTGGGTGTGTACCCCTGAATGATGTTGTCCTCCTCCAAGTCACTCAGGTGGTTCGAGACGGTCGTCACCGACACGTCGAGGTCTTCTCCGAGGCTTCGCAGGCTGGCGCGACCATCCCCCAGCAGGGCATTTACTAACTTCCGGTCGAGATTTTCGTACGTCATCGTTTCGTGACACTCGTCCCGGGTATTAGAATTTTACGAACATCCAATTCTATCTGTAGAGGTGGAATCTTTGCGCAAATCAGTAGGGTTTTAGTATCTCGGGTATTCCCATCGCGTGTCGAGAAATATGACAAACCCGAACGTCAAAGCGGACGGCGGCCTCACTGAAGAGGCACAGGAAGTGGTAGACGAGATCGAAGAGCAGAACGTCGATTTCCTCCGACTACAGTTCACGGACATCCTCGGCACCGTCAAAAACGTCTCGGTCCCGGCCGAACAGGTCGAGAAGGCCTTCACCGAGGGCATCTACTTCGACGGGTCCTCCATCGAGGGCTTCGTCCGGATTCAGGAGTCGGACATGCGCCTCGTCCCCGACGCCTCGACGTTCGCCGTCCTCCCGTGGCGCAACAGCGAGGACCACGCGAGTGCCCGCCTCATCTGTGACGTTATCAACACCTCGACGGGCGAACCGTTCGAGGGTGACCCGCGCTACGTCCTGAAGCAGGCACTCGAACGCGCGGAGGAACTGGGCTACACCGTCAACTGCGCCCCCGAACCCGAGTTCTTCCTGTTCGAGGAGGACGAGGACGGCCGCGCGACGACGAAGACGAGCGACGCCGGCGGCTACTTCGACGTCGCACCCAAGGACCTCGCCTCCGACGTGCGCCGCGACATCATCTACGGACTGGAGGAGATGGGCTTCGAAATCGAAGCCAGCCACCACGAAGTTGCACAGGGCCAGCACGAGATTAACTTCGAGTACGACGACGTGCTCTCGACGGCAGACAACGTCGCCACCTTCCGCACGGTCGTTCGCGCCATCGCGGCCGAACACGACCTGCACGCGACGTTCATGCCCAAACCCATCCCGAAAATCAACGGCTCCGGGATGCACACCCACATCTCGCTGTTCGAGGACGGCGAGAACGCCTTCCACGACGAAGACGACGAGTTCGACCTGAGCGACGAGGCCCACAGCTTCATCGCGGGCATCCTCGAACACGCCCCGGCCCTCGCGGCCGTCACCAACCCGACGGTGAACTCCTACAAGCGTCTGGTGCCCGGCTACGAAGCACCCGTCTACGTCGCGTGGTCCGACCGGAACCGCTCGGCACTCATCCGCAAGCCCGCCGCGCGCATCCCGGCCGCGAGCCGCATCGAGGCACGCTTCCCCGACCCGTCGTGTAACCCGTACCTCGCCTTCGCCGCACTCCTCCACGCCGGTCTGGACGGCATCGAGCGTGACCTCGACTGTCCCGACCCGGTCCGTGAGAACATCTACGAGTTCGACGAGGAGAAACGCGAGGAGTACGGCATCGACACGCTCCCGGAGAACCTCGGCGAGGCTATCGACGCCCTCGAAGCCGACGAGACGGTCTACGGCGCGCTCGGCGAACACGTCGGGCCGAAGTTCGTCGAGGCCAAGACCGAGGAACACACCGACTACCTCGTCGACGTCTCCCAGTGGGAACTCGACCGGTACCTCGAAACGTTCTAAGTCGGCTCACCTTCCGCTTTTTCGACGCCGTGTGTCACGACCGGGAGCACCAGCACCGTCGCGCCGACCAGCCCCGAGAGAGCGACTGCGACCGAAACCGGTGGGTCGAGTGCCAGCGTCGCCCCGAACAGCCCACCACAGACGACCACGCCGAGCAGTGCCGTCACGGCCGCTTCCCGTCCCGTCGTCGGCTGTGCCGGGACGCGCGCGCCGAGAGCCAGCCACGCGAGGAGGCTCCCGCCGGCCAGCCCCAACGCGACTGCCGCGTCCTCGCCGCCCCCCGTCACGACGGCGGCACACACGGCGACGACGAGCGCGACGCCGAACGTCCGCGCCGGGTCGCTTCCCAGACGGGTGACGGCGAGGAGGTACGCGAGGCCGATACCGACGCCGGCGACGACGCTGACGGCGTAGTGGACGCCGAGCGCGACCCGAGAGAACCCGACGACGGCGACGATACTCCCCGCGACGGCGAGCCGTCGCCGTCGGTTGCCGCCGCGGGCGAACCACGCGACGCCGCCCCAGATGGCCGTCGTCCCGATGGCGTGGCCGCTGGGGAACCCGAAGCCGTCGCCGGTGGCCGCCGCCGCGTAGAGACTGCGAAGTGCCCGCGGGACGGCCTCGGCCGCGACGGCCGCCTCCGCGCCCGGCGGTCGCTCCAGTGCGAACGCCCCCTTCAGCGCGAGGGTCACCGCCATCGCGCCGACGCCGAGGCCGACGATTCCGGCGGTGAGGCGGCGGTCGGCGAGGGGGCCGAGGACGGGCGTTCGGTCCCCGAGCCAGTACCACGTCCCGAGCACCGTGAAGTAAAACCAGATGTCGCCCAGTTGGGTGACCAGCGCGAAGACGACGACGAACTCGCCGAGCAGTGACTGGACCGCCTCGATTTCGCCACCGCCGAGCGTCATCGCCGGAAGTTCCCGACGGCGTCCCGCAGGCGTCCCGGGAGGCCCGCGGCCGTGACGGTGATGCCCACGACGAGCATCAGCGCGTACAGCCCCAGCGTCGAGAGCCAGACGATGAGCATGGCCAGAATCGCCCACCCGCCCGAGAGGAAGGAGAAGGCCCCGAGCGTCATGGCGGTGCCGTACAGCAGGACGAGGTAGGGACCCCACCCGGTTGCGTGGCCGCGCCGGACGCGGCGGCGGACGTACTGTTTCAACTCCCGCTCGATTTCGTCGCGGTGAACAGTGCGGTCTTCCATCTCTTCGAGTTCCGCCCGGAGTTGTGCGATGTCCTCGTCCGTTGGGTGTCGGTCGCCCGCCGCCTCGCCGTGGTCACCGTCGTCGGCCCGCTCCCCGGTCGCCGACGGGTCCCGGTCCCCGTGCTCGTCGGTCATCGGTTGTGCGCCACGTCGGCGTGACACCTGTTGTAGTTGCCGGTTGTCGGACAGTCCGGCACGGTTCGCCAACACCGCGTTCAACACGACGCCGAGGAGCAACACGATGCCGCCGAAGTAGAACCACGTCACCAACAGGAGGACACCGCCGACGACGCCGTAGAGCTGAAACCCACCCGCGTTGGCCGCGTAGATGCGGAATCCGGTCCCCAGTATCGTCCAGCCACCGGCCGCGAGCACCGCACCCGGTATCGCGTCCCGGACCGGTACCCGAGGGTTCGGCAACAGGACGTACAGCGGGAGGAAGGTCAACGTCAACCCGGCAGTCGTCGCGAGTGTCCCCACGATACCGACGAGTGGGACGCGTGCGAGACTGACGACGAGTCCGGCCGCGACGGTGACGCCCACCCCGGCGGCGACGGCCAACAGCGTCACGAGTGCGTCTTTCACCTGCTGGAGGAAGCCGAGGCTCGTCTCTCTCCCGTACACCGACGCGAACGCCACGTCCAACCCGCGAAACAGTTTCAATCCGCCCCACAGCAGAACGAGGACGCCGAAGACGGTAGCACCCCCGCGTCCGCTCGCGTCGGTCAACACGCCAATAACGAGTTGCTGGCCGCTCGGCGAGAGGACCGTCCCGAGTTGGCTGACGAGTCGCGACGCCAAGGCCGCACCGCCGATGGCGGACCCGACGGCCAGCGCGAGCAACAGGAGCGGCAACATGGAGACGAAGGCGTAGTAGGCGAGGCTGGCCGCGAGGAACGTTATCTGCTCGGAGCGGGCGGCCACGGCCACCGACCGTAGCACCTCGAGTAGGTCTGCGTTCCGGGACACGTCAGAGCGATACCATTCGGGGACACATAGCCGTGGGGCCTAGTCACGGACTGCCGACACCGAAACGTCATTAGGGTCCGCCACGCCAGCGGTGGTATGGAGACCCGATTCGAGCGGTTCGTCCTCGTCTCGTCGACCGTTCTGCTCGTCGCCGCCGCGCTCTCGATAGCACTCGGGTTCCTCGGGTTCGGCGCGTCGCTGCCGGTCGCTGGCTTGCTCACGCTCCTCGCTGGAGCCACCGTCTCGCTCCGGCGTCTCGACGCGTCCGCGTCGCTCGCACCGTATCTCGACTGGCTCTGGGTCGGCCCGGCCGTCGCCGCCGCCGCCGCAGTCGTCGGCGTCCTCGAAGGGTGGACGGCCGGTGAACTGCAGGCTATCGGCGGCCTCGTCGGCCTCCTCGGCGTGGTCAACCTGTTCCTGCGCCCCGTCTACCGCCTGCTCTCGTACGTCCTCGGGACCGTCGCTCAAGTCGGCCGTGAGATACAGGAAGAGCGGTCCTAGCGCGTCGCGGCCTCGATTTCTGTCACGTCCGCCGTCGTCTTGAACGTCGTCCCGCCGTAGTGCGTCCGGGTCGCCTCGTGGCCCGCGTCCCGGAGCGTGTCGACGAACTCCGCCATCCCGACGGCGGACTCGCCCCACCGCTTCGCCAGCCTGTGCTGGTCGTAGTGGGTCGGCGTGTGGAGTTCGCCCGCAATCGTGTCGAGCAGACGGCGCGCCCGCGCCGCGGTGCCGAAGCCGTCGGTGACCCGTTCGCGGACGGCGGTCACGAAGTCGGCGTCGTGGGCCGGGCCGAGCCAGAGCGGGCCGGCCGTCTGGATGTGTTCGCCACAGTGGGGACACTCCGAAAGCGGGTCCGGGACGAGTCCGGTCGTCGCCTCGCGGTAGAGACACCGCTGGCAGTGGTCCACGTAGCCCAACTGCTCGATGCAGTCGTTGGCCGCCCGTGCCCCGCTGTCCACGTCGAGGTACGTCCGGACGTAGTGGTCGGAGACGTGGCTCAAGATGGGCGTCGCGGCCACGTCGTGGCGGGCCGCAGTCCGGACAAGTGCCGACAGGAGGACGCGCAGTCCCATCTCGGCGTGGTACTCCGTGTTGCGCGGGACCGTCTCGTACTTGCGGACGCCGCTCATGAAGTGCGCGCCACACAGCGGCGCGGTGTCGGTGGCCGTCACGCAGAGCAGTCCGCCCGCGCTCCTGACGGCGGCGTCGGCGAACGGCATCGGCGTCCCGAACGGGTCCACGTCGACCACGTCGAACCGCGCCTCGTGCATGAGCGCGTTCGCGTCCCGGTGGACGGCCGTGCCCGACAGGTCGTTGCGGGCGAGGTTCTCCTCCCCGAGGGCCACCGCGTCGGGGTCCACGTCACACAGCGTCACGTCCCACCCGTCGGCGGCCGCGCGGACGCCGCGCGCGCCGCTCGCGGCCGTCGCGTCGAGGTAGGAGGCGGCCGGACCGACCCCCGAATCGCGGTAGGCCCGCAGCGTCGCCACCGTCACGTCCCGGTTGAGTTCCATGTCGGGGTTGTAGAACACCCCGTCCTGTTTCCCGTCGGTCGCCTCCCCGGGCACTTCGAGTTCGACACCGCCCTCCTCGACGAGCATACCGTATCCGGTGTGACCACGGGAAAAAAGCGGCACGGTCCCGTCCCCGACCCATCGAACCTGTTTTGTCGGCGGTGTCCGAAGTGTGGACTCGTGACAGCGGTCGAGGACTGGGTGGCGACGCTCTCGGAGGCGGGCGAACTCACGCCCGAGGCAGTCGACCGTCTCGTCTCACTCCACGGCGAGCGCGGCCGGCGGGCCATCGACGCCGTCGGCGAGCGTCGCGTCAAGGAGTACCGCGACTTCACCGTCGTCGTCGGCCACGAGGACGAGTACATCGTCGAGGGCGACTCCTGCAACTGTGCCGACAGCGAGTACAACCTCGACCCCGAGGACCCAACCGACCTCTGCTGGCACGTCATCGCCGTCAAGATCGCCCGCGCCATCGACGCCGTCGACCACCACGACATGTGGTACAGCGACGTGCGTGACTTCCTGTGACTAAGCCCTCGGCCCGCCTTGGCAGGCGGGCCTCGCCCTTAGTATTCCTAACCAGGTGGACCCACAAGGGGTCTTCCGCGGTTCTCCGGCGGCGAACACGCGGTTCCCGGCGCGGCGCATGAACGCGCCGCGCGAACTCGTGGCTCGATGCCCACAGCAGGCCTGCCCTCCCCCGAGTCGCGCGATGAAACGCGCTCCCAGCCGCCGCTGTGAGACCAGCATCCGCGCGAACGGAGTGAGCGCGGTTCACCGCGAGCGCGCCCGCAGGACGCGCTCGCGGGTAGTTTTGTACTAAATTTTGCGACCGAGTGGTTCCCGCAGGCCGGCGCGACGCGCCGGCCGAGGAAACCCGAGGGAGTAAAATTTAGTCGCCAGCCGCCTGCTTGTCGATTCCTTCGAGGTCCGACCCGCCGACGGAGGACCGCAGGGCGTCCATCCCGTCGTCGCGGTCGATGCCGAAGTTGTCCTCGTACAGTTCTTCGACGCGCTGGACCTCCTCCTCGGAGAGCGCGGGCGTGTCGGGCGCGCCGGCCCACTCGTCGATGTCGTCGGTGGTGCGGAAGGTCGGGGTGACGCTGGCGACTTCGTCGAAGCTCAGGAGCCACTGGATGGCCGCCTGTCCCATCGTCCGCTCCCCGCTCGCGCCCTCCGCGGAACTACGTTCCGCGCGTTCGAGGAACCGCAGGCTCTCGACTTTCTCCCAACCGGTCTCGTACCACTCCTGCGGGCGGTGAGCGCGGTGGTCGCCCTCGCCGAGTTCCGTCTCGGGCGTGACCTGTTCGTTCAACAGCCCCGAGGAGTGGGGGACACGCGGGAGGACGCTCGTGTCGGCGTCCATCTCACGGACGGTGTCGATGGCGTGGCGGCCGGGCACCTGCTCGAACACGTTGAAGACGAGTTGGAGGGCGTCGAACTCCTCGGCGACGGTCTGTTCGGCCTCTGCCAGCCACCCGATGGAGGGGCCGAGTGCCCAACCGACGGCCTCTATCTTGCCTTCCTCTCGGAGTTCGTCCAGCGTCTCCAGCACGTCGGGGGTCACCTCGTCGACGTTGGCGTTGTGGAGCATCAACACGTCCACGTAGTCCATGTCGAGTCGGTCGAGCGAGCGGTCGAGTGCCGTCCGAATCCACTCGGGGTCGACGCGCTTCGGGAGTTCGCCGTGGCCTGCCTGCGGGTTGTTGTAGAAGTCGTAGCCGACTTTCGTAGAGACGGTCACCTCGTCGCGGTACTCGGCGAGGGCGTCGCCGACGAGTTCCTCGCTGTCGCCGTGGCCATACACGTCGCCGGTGTCGAAGAACGTGATGCCTGCGTCGACGGCGTGCTGTACCATGTCGATTGCCTGCTCGCGGGAGCGGTCGCCCCACCAGTCCGTTCCGACGACCCACGCGCCGAAGCCGACTTCCGACACGTCGACGCCCGAGGTTCCGAGTTCGCGCTCGTTCATACCCCACAGTTGGGGCGTCGCTCACTTAGCCCGTGCGGTTCGGCGGTGTAGACTGGTCGTTCCCGTCCCCGAGCACCTGCCCGAACGTGCGCGGTTACCGCGAGGTAACGGACGCGAGAGTAACGACAACCCCTTTGTAACGCCGGGTGTGATGAGAGTGGTACATGACGAAGCGACACGTCTCGTTGCCGCCGCTCGCCGAGGAGGGATTACAGGCGTTCCTCGACGACGTCGACCGCCGCCTCAGCAGCGACGAGGACACCTGTCAGGTCGTCGAGGACGTGCTCGTCGACCTCCACGGCGACCGGGAGGCATACGAGCGGTGGCAGTCGGGCGCGGACGTTTCCCCCGCCGAACGCGTCCGTCTGCAGGGGTACGACCCCTGCAACGCCACGCTCGAGAGCGAGTACTACGCCGAAATCGAGACGATGCCCGAGGGTCAGTTCGAGCGTTCGAAGCACCTCCAGTGGCTCTGGCGGCAGTTCGACGCCACGCCGATGGCCGACAACATCGCCTTCGCGCTCCGGTTCCGGCAGATGCTCGCCGACCACCTCTTCGCCGAAGCCGGAGACGGCCTCCGCCTGTTCAAGAGCATCTCCTTCACCTACGGCCACAACATCGAGATGGGCGACAACGTGGTCGTCCACGACGACGTTCACCTCGACGACCGCGGCCACCTCACAATCGGCGACCGCGTCTCCATCTCCGACGACGCCCACGTCTACTCCCACGACCACGACGCCACCGACCAGACCCACGTCACGAACTACCACACAATCATCGAAGACGACGTGCGCGTCACCTACGATTCGATGGTCCGGGCGGGCGTTCGCATGGGCGAGAACTCCATCCTCGCGGCCAAATCCATCGCCGGGGCGGACGTTCCAGCCCACCACATCGCGGCCGGCCAACCAGCCGAATCCATCGCCGTCAAGGACGGGTGGGAATCCACGGCGGCCCCGTTGGAGGACGGAAACGTCGACCGCCGCGCAGAGCGCGTCGTCGAGTACGACCTCCCCGAGGACTTCGAGCAGTTCGACGAGTTCCACCGCGACCGTTCGTCACCCACCGAGCAGTAACTTCGCGTCTACCTCGGGTGGTCTCAATGTTAGTACACTGACCGAAAAGCCAAGTATCGTGACAACGTACCACATGGTATGGAGGTGTGGACGTGGATAGTCGCCTACATCGTCGGCTTCGCCCTCCTCCAGTTGCTGGTCTACCGGTACGTCCGGGACAGCGACCCCTCGGTCGAGGGGCCGGGCGTCGGTGACCAACGGGCCGTCGGCGTCGACCGGGAGGGCGTCCCGGCCGCCGACGAGACGGGCATCTACTGCCGCAACTGCGGCACGCACAACGAACGCGTCTCCACGTATCGCTACTGCAAGCAGTGTCTCACGCCGCTGGGGTAGCGAGTCGCTTTTGTCCAGCGCGCGTCCAGCACCGGTATGCGGAGCATCGCCATCAACGTCGCCGCCAACACCAACGAACCGGGCGTCCGCGGGCCGCTCTACCCCGACGGCTCCTTCGAGTACATCCCCATCCCCGAGTCCGAACCGACGAGCGGGGACGTTCCGACGTACGCCGACCTCTCCCTCGACACGGACCTGCCCGACGGCTACGCGGACACGCCGGTCCACCTCGACCCGGAGTTCCCCGAGTACCCTCACTGTGAGCGGTACACCTACGGCGACGAACACGGCGTGAAGGCCGGGCCACTCTCGGAGTTGGCGGCTGGCGACTACCTCCTTTTCTACGCCACGCTCTCGACGGGCACCGACCGCCCCGACTGGGCCGCCCCGGAGTGGGGGGCGTTCCTCGTCGGTCACTTCCGCCTCGCTCGCGACGCCCTCACCGGCGAGGCGTACCGGGACCTCCCCCCGGCGGACCGCGCGCCGTTCGCGAACAACGCTCACGTCAACCGCGAGCAGTTCGACGCCCGCGTCCTCGTGCTCGGCGACCCCGGCGGGTCGGCCCTGTACGACACCGCCGTCCCGCTGAGTACCCGAACCGCCGGGAGTGACCCGAACCGACTCGTCACCGGACTCTCGGCCGATTCGGGGAAGGGGCCGTGGTGGCGGCGCCCGCTCCGGTTCGACGCCGACGCGACCCGCGAGGTGTTGTCGGTCCGTGAGACGGGCGACTACGACTCCTGTTTCGACGGCACGTAGTCGACGCGACGCCGTCGGCCGCCTGCTTGTTTCGACGGGACAGTCCGCAGTATCAACAATTATTTACCCGCAATACTAGTCCGGAATGTGATGCGCATTCCGCCCGAACACGCCCGCTGTACAGTCAGTGAACGCCTCTCCCCCCGAACGACAGACGGATGAGTCGTAGCAATCCCCTCCTCGCCGTCGTCTGCGTTGCCCTCCTCACGACGAGTCTCTTCGTCGGGGTAGCAGGCGCGCAGTTGGACTCGGAACCGACGGACCCGCCCGAGACGGCCGACGACGCCTTCGTCCAAGACGACGGGAGTGTCGTCCTCGTCTACGAGAGTGAGGAAGAACTCGACGAGGACGCACGGACGGAGTACGGTGCCGAAGTGGGGTCGAACCTCCTGTACTTCCTCGCCATCGAACCGGTCGAGGACCCGGGTGCAACCGCAGCCACCGGTAACGCCACCGCGATGCTGACCGACTCGGAACTGACGGCGAACGGGACCTTCTCGGTTCCGACGCCGGAGTCCCTCGACACGCTGTCTGCCGACATCTCGGGGCAGTCGACGAGTGAGAACGCCCGGATGGACGCCACGCTCGCGACGACGTTCTCCCTCGGCGCGGCCGGACCCGCCGGACTGTCGGAGTCGGCGACTGTCGCCGGCAACGTGACGACGACAGCCTCCTCCTTCCAGACTGCCGGGTCCGTGACCGCACAGCTCCGGACCGGCTCCGAGCAATCGACGCGGATGTCGTACACGCTCTCGGAGTCCGACGGTGACTACACCCTCGAAGCCGAACGCGAGGAGACGCTCTCGTCGTTCCAGACCGGCGACTGGAACTCCCGCGAACAGGCCGTCGCGACGATAGAACGTCAGTTCGCCGACGCGGCCGCGGAGTTCGGCGGGTCGGCGGACGTGACCGTCTCGGCCTACGACTTCGAGGAGCAATCCGACGGCTCCGCACGCCTCGACATCGCGTACACCGTCCAGTACGAGAACATCAAAGAGGGGCTGTCCGACACCATCGCAAGCGACCTCTCGGAGAGCGAAACCGTCGACATGAGCCAGTCGGAAATCGATAGCGTCGCCGAGCGCGTCCAACAACTCTCGCTCGACGGGGCGTCGTTCGAGATGGAGAGCACCGACGGTAAAATAACCGCGAGCTACAACCTCGGCCTCCGGAACTACGACGAGGCCGCACTCGCCGCGCTCGACGTGGCCACCGCCACCGAAGGCGGGGGGGCCAGCGAGGAGCAAATCGAACAGCTGCGCGCGCAGTTCGAGGCACAGGACGCCTCGGACCTCTCCCAGCGGTTCGAGTGGTCCATCGAGTACGACCAACCCGACGCACAGACGGGGGCGGTCGACGCCGAACTCCGGTACCGGACCGAGAACTACGACGCCTACGTGCAGGAACTCGAATCACGCGGCATCTCCACGTCCGAGACGACGTACGACTTCACCGCCGAAACCGACGACGGCGTCATCGACGCCGAGGGGACCATGTCGGTAGAAGGAGAGAGCCTCGTCGACGAGACGGTCGGCCAGTTGCTCAACGCCTCGCAGGCGAACCCGTCCACCGACGAGGAGACCGTCGAGTTCCTCGAAGGCCTGCAGCGGGCCAACTTCACTCGCGCCCGGACTGACGTCACGCTCGACGACGAGAACGTGACCGTCGAAGCCGGCGCGCAGTTCCAGAACCTGAGCGCGCTCGGCGGGGCCATCGCCGCGACCGGTGACTTCCCCGACTCGGTCGAGAGTGTCGTCGGCCGCACCGAGGACGACACTCTCCACAGTTACGTCAGAGTACGGAACGCCGTCGACAGCGACGCCAGCGAGGACGACGTGCGTAACCTCGCCGGTGTCGACGACGAGACGGACATCCACATGCCGGGCGACTACGACCGCGAGTTCCCCGAGATGGACACGCAACGCGCCGCCGACTACCTCGGCGTCGAGGCGGAGACGGGCGGCTCCGGTCCCGGCTTCGGTGTCGCCGCCGCCGTCCTCGCGCTGTTGTCAATCGCGCTGCTCGCGCGACGGCGCGACTGACCGAAACGCTACGTTGAAGTACGACGGCGGGGAACAACCGGCTGACGCGCCGGTGTCCCGCCGCGCGGGGCACGTGCCGAAGTCTCACCGAGCAGCGTGGGACGCGAGCGCCGGTGGTCTAGTGGTAGGACATGAGCTTCCCAAGCTCATAGCCCGGGTTCAATTCCCGGCCGGCGCAGTGAGGAGCGAAGCGACGAACGAGCAGGCCAAGGATTGAACCCCGGAAGTCGTAGCGGCCGAGCGGGGCGAGGCCGCCCATCTTCATCCGGTTCGATTCCCGACCGGCGCGGTCCCTGTTGTCACCCGACACCCACCGGTCACCGCTTTGTGTTCGGTGAGCGACCGGCACACGTTCTGGACGCGTGTTCACTCCCGAGCGGCAACGACCTCGAACCGTTCACGCGATGAGAGGGTATTAGTCCGTTCCGTCCCTCTGTTCGTGTATGTCACAGGCGATAGCGCGCGCGGACCGACCGCTCGATTTGACCCTCTCGGAGGCAGAGTTGACGGCCCACCGCGAGCACATCACGGAGTTCATTCGCGACCAAGTGGACGCGGCGGGTGTCGAGACGGCGATTCTCGGGCTCTCGGGGGGCATCGACAGCACGACGACGGCCTATCTCGCCGTGGAGGCACTGGGGGCCGAGAACGTCCACGGGCTCGTGATGCCCAGCGAGGCCAACCGCGAGGAGAACATGAGCGATGCCGAACACGTCGCGGAGACGCTCGGCATGTCCTACGACGTCGTCGAAATCGAACCCATCGTGGACGCGTTCCTCGACGCGGTGCCGGGCATCGACTCCGACTCCGACACCGAGACCGACGCGCTTCGGATGGCCGTCGGGAACGTCCGGGTCCGGGCTCGGGGGGTCCTCAACTACTTCTACGCGAACCGCGAGGACGCCATCGTGTTGGGGACGGGGAACCGCGCCGAGGCTCTGGTGGGGTACTTCACGAAGTACGGCGACCAGGCCGTCGACTGCAACCCCATCGCGAACCTCTACAAGGGGCAGGTCCGGCAGCTGGCGAAACACCTCGGCGTGGCCGACGACCTCGCGGAGAAGACCGCCAGCGCGGAGATGTGGTCGGGCCAGACCGACGAGACTGAACTCGGGATGGACTACGACACGCTGGACTCGATTCTGGCACTCCACATCGACGGCCGGCTCTCGAAGTCGGTCACGGCGGAGACGCTCGGCGTCGACCCGGCGACCGTCGATAGGGTCCGGGAACTCTACGAGGGAAGCGCGCACAAACGGCGGATGCCGCCCGGGCCGACGCCGCTCTACTGAGGACGGGGCGACCGCCCCGTCACTGCGTGGTCACTTCGATGCGGATGTAGTCGCCCTGTCCGGCGTCGGCGGTCGACTCCGTGCCGTCGAGGACGTACGTCTGCGGGTCGACCGGTTCGCCGTTCACCGTGACGGTGACCGAGGTGTTCGGGTCGCTGTCCCGGTAGACCGTTCCGTCGTAGGCGACGGCTGTCTCGTTGACCCGGATGCCGAGCGTCGACATCGCGTATTCGAGCGTGACGCCTCGGGCGTGGACGTGCCAGATGTCGCCGTTCCCGCCCTCGAAGTGGAAGGCGGGGTACTCCCGCGGGTTCTGGAACTCGCCGCGGCTGAAGTCGAGTGCCTGGCCGTCGATAGTCACGTCGATTGGGCCGTGTTCGTGGACCGTTCCGACGCCGGTCGGCGTCTGCTGGATGTCCCCGGCGAGATTGTCGGCCGCGGCACTGCCGTTGCCCCCGCCGAGGAAGAAGGCGACGTACACCGTAATCGCGAGGGTGAACAGGACGAGGCCGACGAGAATGACCGGCCCCGTCGGGAACCCACCCCCACTGTCCTCGATTTCCGACGCGACGCGACGGCGGTCGATACGACTCAACTCCGACTCCTCGTGGGCGTCGTGTAAGTGTTGAAGATACGACTGTTCGTCCCCGAACGACTCCCCACAGTAGTTACAGTCCGGCATTGTCCCCTGACTCGACTTGGTAGGACAGTCGGTGATTCAACCTTTTCGGTTCTCGCGACAGGTCGCTCGACTCACGACCCCACGATGTCGGCGTGTGCGAGCAAGTCCGCGAACGCCTCTGCCTCCCGTCGCTCTTGGGTCTGGGCGTCGGCGTCGTCGCGCAGTCGCGCCGCCAGCACGCTCAGTGCCCGCTCGTCGTTGGCCGCGATAGACTGTGCGACCGTCCGCGGGTCGTCGACGATTCGGGAGACGAGTCCCGTTCGGAGCGCGTCTTCGGCGTCGAGGGTTCGCCCGGAGAGTGCGATGTCCATCGCCTCGCCCTCGCCGACGATGCGCGGGAGACGGACGGTGCCGCCCCACGCGCCGAACAGGCCGAGCGCGACGCCGTTCTCGGCGAACGTGGCGCGGTCGGTTGCGACTCGCAGGTCACAGGCCAAGGCGAGTTCGACGCCACCGCCCCGCGCCGCCCCGTCGACGCCGGCGACGACGACGCTGTCCGCCGTCTCGATGTTCCGGGCGACGCGCTGGCCCTGTCGGACGAACGGCTCTGCGTCCTCGGGGTCGATGTCGGCGACCACGTCGAGGTCGGCCCCGGCACAGAACGCCGGACCGGCACCGCGAAGCAGGACGACGGGCGCGTCGGCGTCGGCGACGGCCGTTTCGAGGGCGTCGAGGCCGTCGAGCGTGAGCGCGTTCCGCCGGTCGGGTCGGTCGAGCGTGACGACGAGAACATCCCCGTCGCGGGCAGTGGTAATCACGGGTGGGCGTGGTCTGTCGTTTCCAAAGGTCTTTGCCTTTCCCGCCGCTATTACGTGTCAATGGAGGAAGCCGCTGCGGTCCGGCAAGCGGCGCTGGAAGCCGTCGACGATGTCGACCCTGCCCGCCTCTTCGAGCGCGTCGAGCAACGCCTCGAAGGTGGGTCGATGGCGCCCGGCGCGCTGACGCTACTCAGTGCGCGTGCGGTCGACGAGCGAGTCGGCCTGGACGGGGTGTCCGAGCGCGCCGCGGCCGTCCAACTCATTTACGAGGGGCTCCGGCTGACACGGACACTCGCACACGAAGAACCGTGGAACGGGGGACCCGAAGCGTGGCCACCGGGAGAGACTGCGACGACGAACGGCGAGACGGCCGGGAAGTCCGCTTCGGCGGCGGCCGCCGACGTGGACGTCCTCGTCGCCGACATCCTCGTGGCACGCGGGTTCTACCTGCTGGCCCGAACGGAGGCCGCCGAGGCCGCCGTCGCCGTCGTCCGGTCGTTCGGTGGCGACCAGACCGTCCGCCGGGAGACCGACGACCCGTCGCTCGACGGGAATCTCGAAGCCGACGTGTTCGAGTTGGCCGTCGTCGCGGGGACGACTGCCGCCGGCGGGAGCGCGCCCGCCCGTCTGCGGGAGTTCGCTACCGGTCTGGCCGTCGGCACCGCCGACCTGCCGGCCGCCGAAACCGCGCTCGCGGAGGCGACGGTTGAGCGACTGGCCGGGTTGGTTGGGACGGACCCGACGCCGCCCGGCGGTGCGCGTACCTCCGCCGACCACTGAATCGTTTTGACCTCTGATTCGATGGAACTGCGATCTACGAGAAGTACCAAGACCGCGACGAGCTGTGGCTCACGAAGAAGGGCACGCGATACAGCTCGAAGTCGTGTAACTATCTCCTGCGCCGACTCATCGAGGAGGGGAACGTCTCAATCCCGAAGAACAAGGACGTGACGTGGTACTCGATTCGGCACGGCGTGGCGACTCATTGGGCGAATCACGTCGGGCCACACTATGCCAAGGAGCAACTTCGCCACAAGAGCGTGACGACGACGATGAAGTATCTACATTCAGACTCGGAAACGCGGTCGTCGGCGGTAGAACAAATCTGGTAGGCTGATTAGCAGTCTTTCACATTTTTCGTCAGAGATTGGTCGAAATAGCGGGTGTCGGTAGAGTAATGGGGATTACACTAATCATCCTCGCATATGTCTCGAATTATCAACGCTTTCGAAGACCTCGGATTCGAGCCTCTACCTGAACTTCTGTGGCGCAAACCCGTCAATTCGGGAGCCAAGTTTATGGGTTCAGGTATGCTCCCGCCCAACGCCTACGTAACGCTTGAACACGAGTATATCCTCGTCTTCCGTAACGGGAAGGATAGTCGAACCTTCGAGCCGGGGTCGGAACGACGCTACAATTCGGCGTACTTTTGCGAAGAAAGGAACCAGTGGTTTTCCGACGTTTGGATGGAGATTAAAGGGGTGCTTCAAGCTCTTGGACAAAGCGAATTAAGAGAGCGTTCTGCGGCGTACCCATTTGAGATTCCGTATCGACTCATCAATATGTATTCTGTCTATGGAGATACTGTGCTTGACCCGTTCTGGGGAACAGGGACGACCTCGTTCGCCGCGATGGTCGCGGGGCGAAACTCCGTCGGATATGAACTGGATGAGGAATTCGTGCAGTTGTTCAAGCAACGAGTCGAAGATATTCCAGAATACTCGCGTGAAGTCGTCAAACAACGGTTAGACGACCACAAAGAGTTCGTTGAGGAGCGTCTGCCCGAGGGGAAGGAGTTTAAATATCAGGCTGATAACTACGACTTCCCCGTCACGACGAAGCAAGAGAAACCGATTCAGTTCTACTCTGTCTCGGATATTCGAGAAACCGAGGAGGGGTACGAGGTGTCACATAACCCCGTAGAGGATACGGATGTCCAGATTGAAGAAAACAAACAGGGTGGCGAAGTAGCTTCACTTTCGGATTTCTAACCGAGCTTCGTCGCTCTCAGTATTGCCTGATGGACAACTAAATCTACGCTTCGATTGGGGTTCGCTTCATCGAGGAGGCGAGTTTCGGAAGGGTTTCAATTACTGCTTTGGCACGTCACGGTACGGCACAGTCGGTGGCTTTCACCACATTCTTATACGGCTGTGTAGTAAATTCGAGCGCAGAAGGCGGAAAAGCGGGGTGTACGCACCCTGAGTGCCTGGGTAGCTTAGCGGTAAAGCGCGTCCTTGGTAAGGACGAGACCCCGGATTCAAATTCCGGCCTAGGCTCTCCGCGCAAACCATAATCTCGTACAAACACGTGAGCGTGTGGGCCGCCACCGCGGCCCGAATCTGTGACACATTACTCGTTGTCAGTAGTCTCGGGTAGTCGTTCGAAGCGGTGGAAATGTATCAAGCGTACTGAAAAAGATACGGCTCTGGCCGCCGATAAGGAAGTTTCAGAAGTGAGATTAGGGGCGGAGTTCGCCCGCTCCGGGGAAGGTATACGTAAAAAACCCGGTTTGAAAGCACTCGAAGCTGGATTCAAGCCACTCAGCGGCCGGGCCACTGGAATCAATAATAAAAACTGGTGACGGGGGATTTATTACTACATGATCATATAGTATTGCATGGTAAACACTCACCCCTCTTCTGCAAGTTCTGCCTCGCTGCTCTTTCTGTCGGCCGAGATCGGCCAGGCCGAGACGGTGTCGGCCGCCGTCACTCGTGCAGTCGAGTTGGCCGAGACAGCGTTCGACCAACCCGCCGTGAGCGTCTGTGACTACGACTCGAATACGGACACGGTGTCCACCCTCGCCTCGTCGGGCCGGAGTTCGGACAATCCGGTTACTGCGCCGGACCGAATACCGGAGTCGGTCATCCAGCAGTCCGGCGAACGCGGGGGCGAACTCTCGGCCGACGCGACGCCCGAAGCGACAGTCGACACCGACCCTCCGGGAAGCACTGAGGCAGAAGTCTTCGTTCCCGCCGGCTGCAACCGAACGTTACACCTCGGTGTCACGGACCCGGCAGAGCTAGACGACGAAGGGGTAACCGTCACCGAAGCCATCGCAGCACACCTCGAAACGGCACTAGCTCGTATCGACGGGCACCAGTCGGTAGACCACGCCGCCCGGGCGTTGTTCGAGGAGGCGGACGACGCCGCGTTCCTCAGCGACGACGACGGAGTCATCGTCGCGGTCAGTCCCGCGGCCCGTGAGATGACCGGGTACGACCGCGAAACGCTACTGGGGAGAAACGTAGCCGATATCGCTCACGAACCGGCAACCGGGGCTGTTCGAGAGTATCTCGACACCAGCGTCGCCGGGACGCCGGACCCACTCAGAACGACCCTCGAACGTGCAGACGAGAGTGACGTGACGGTCGAACTCACGAGTACAACGGTGGAAGTCGACGGGTCGAGCTACGTCCGCACGACAGTGCAGGAGCTATCCCGCACCACACAGACGGACCCACGACAAACCGCGGCGGAGCCAAAGCTTGACGCAGGTTTACTCCGTCGACTGAACGAACTCACCGTGGCTGCCGAGGCGTTCGACGAAACAATCGAGCGACTGCTGTCACTGGGGTGTGACCATCTCGGCCTCGATACGGGAATCCTCTCACACGTAGACGAGGACGACTACGAGGTCGAGGCCGTCGTCGACGCGACCGGGACACACCGGGCCGGTGCCGTGTACGAACTCCAAGAGACGATGTGTCACGCGACGCTCGCCAACGAGACGACCGAGACGCTCGCGTTCGCCGATGCCGCGGATACCGACTACGAGAGTCACCCGGCGGCGGAGAACGTCCGTGCATACATCGGAGTGCCCGTCGTCGTCGACGGCAGGACGTACGGAACGGTGAACTTCTCGATGGCGAAACCGCGACCGGAGCCGTTCAGTCCGGGGGAACGAGAGTTCGCCAAACTCGTCGCACAGTGGGTCGGTACAGAAATCGAACGCCGCCACCGGTTCGAGGAACTGGAGCGATACGAAGCGATTCTCGAGGCCGTCGACGACCCGGTGTACGCGCTCGATACCGAAGGCAGGTTCACTTTCGTCAACGACGCGGCGAAACGCGAGTTCGGGTACGACAGCGAGATAATCGGGAAGCGACCGTCGGCCACGATGGACGATTCGGACGTCGAACGAATCCGCAACCAGATAGCGGACCTGCTCGCCACAGACGACCGGTCGACGACTGCGGAGTTCACCCTCGAAACGGTCGACGGTAGCCGGCTGGTCGTCGAGAACCAGCTTGCACTGATCGATAACGACGAGTTCCGTGGGACGGCCGGGGTACTCCGGGACATTACCGCCCGGAACGAGCGGCGACAACAGTTGGAGTCGTTCCAGCAGGCCATCGAATCGGCGAGGGACGGCGTCGCGGTGCTCGAGGACGGGGAGTACGTTTTCATCGACCAGTCCCACGTGGACATGTACGGTTTCGAGGACAAACAACAACTGCTCGGACACTCGTGGCGCGAACTGTACGACGAGGACGAGGTCGAACGGCTTCAAGCGGAGGCGTTCCCGACGCTCGAGGCGGACGGCTACTGGCGTGGGATGGTGACGGGGAGCCGACCCGACGGGTCGACGTTTCCCGCCGAACTCTCCCTGACGATGGTCGAGGACGGGCGACTCGTCTGTACCGTCCGCGACGAAACCGAACGCCAGACCCGGGAACGTGAACTCGAACTCAAAGAACAGGCCATGAACGAGGCTACCGTCGGCATCCAGATTACCGACCCGACACGGGCCGACAATCCACTGGTCTACGTCAACGACGGCTTCGAGCGCGTGACCGGCTACACCAGCGAGGAGGTACTCGGCCGCAACCCGCGGTTCCTCCAAGGACCGAACACAGACCCAGCGAAGGAAGCGCGGCTCCGCGAGGCCGTCGACGCCGAAGAGCCGGTGTCACTCGAACTCCGTAACTACCGGAAAGACGGAACGGAGTACTGGACGCGGCTCTCGCTCACGCCGGTCACCGATGAGGAGGGGACCGTTCAGAACTTCGTCGGCATCAGTCAGGACGTCACCGAACGCCGAGAGCGAAGCCAGTGGCTACAACAGTTCCTGAGCCACGGACCGCTACTGTTCGTCCAAACACGGGAAGTCGACGGAGAGGCGGTCGTAGCGTCGTGCAACGAGCAGTTCCGGACCCGACTCGGATACGACCGCGGAGAGATAGTGGGAGAACCGCTCGAACACTTCTACACCGCCCTGTCCACGTCCAAACTCACCGGCGGCGGGTACGAGGACGCACTCACGGGCGAGTTCGAGGTGGCCGAGCGACGGCTCCTGGGCGCGAACGGCGAACAGGTGGATACGCTTCTGCGTGCGGTCCCGCGACGAGACGAGACGACCGGAACGAACGCCCTTTTCGTGGACATCTCGGAGCGCAAGCAGCGCGAACGACAGAACAAGGCGAGAATCGACCTCATAGAGCGTGTCTACGAGGTCACGACCGACCCCGAGACGGCGTTCGAGGAAAAGATTTCGATGCTTCTGGACGCCGTCAGTGACCATCTCGACCTCCCCTACGGCTTCTTGACGCGTATCGAGACGGACGCCGAACCGGCGGCCGGCACACAGACCATCGTCGACAGCTTCGGGTCACACGACCGCCTCCAGCCGGACGAATCGGTCCCGCTCTCACAGTCGTACTGCCGAGAGACGATAGAGCGAGACGAGCCCATGGCACTCATACACGCCACCGAGGACGGTTGGGCGGACGACCCAGCCTACGAGACGTTCGAGCTAGAGACGTACCTCGGGGCTGATGTCGCCGCCAGTGGCGACCTGTACGGGACACTGTGCTTCGCCGCGACCGAACCCCGTGCGGACCCCTTCGACGAGTTCGAGCGGTCGTTCATCAGTCTGGTCGGACAGTGGATCGGCTACGAGATGGACCGACGAGAGACCCACGACGACCTGCGAGAACAGCGCCAACGACTCGAACTGACGCTCTCGGGGACGAACACCGGCCTCGCAGAGTGGGACGTGGAGACGGACACAGTAACGTGGAACGAGACACTCGTCGACATCGTCGGCCGGGATGTCGAATCCGTCGAGGGATTCGTAGAGACGGTCCACCCGGACGACCGGGCCCGGGTCCGGGAGAACTTAGAGCGGATAACCGAGACCGGCGAGTCGTGGGTCGATGAGTTCCGGACGACCGACGGCGACGGCACCGTTCGCTGGCTCGGGACGCGAGCCGTCCCGACGTACGACGACGAGGGGAACTTGACTCGGGTCCTCGCCACCGGGATGGATATCACCGACCGGAAGAACGCGGAACGACAGCGCGAGCGAAACGAACGACGCTACCGGCGCCTCGCAGAGAACATCCCGAACGGTGCCGTTCTCACGTTCGACACGGACCTCGAATACGACTTGGCCGCAGGCGAACTCCTGTCGGCGTTCGACCGCGACGCGTCGGACATTTCCGGGATGGCTGTGGGGACGGTCTTCCCCGATGTCGACGCCCGAGACGAGCTCGTGGCACGCTCCCGAGCAGCCCTCGATGGCGAGCGCACGGACCGCCGGGTCCAACTCGACGACCGGACAGTCCGGATTCAGATCGTTCCGGTCGACTACAGTGACGGCCAGTCGACCGAGACCCACGGATTGCTGCTGGCACAGGACGTGACAGAGGAGGTACGACGCGAGCGGGAACTGAGAGCCGAGCGCGAGCGGTTCCGTCTGCTGACAGAAAGTGTCGACGAGTACGTGTTTCTCGCCATCGGCGAGGACGGGACCATCCAGACGTGGGACGACAGTGCCGAGAACACGTTCGGTTACGACGCCGAGGCGGCCGTCGGGATGGCGATGGCCGAACTGTACCCCGACAGTGACCGGGAGTCGGGACTGCCGGAACGGTTGCTCCAGCAGGCGCGTATCGCCGGCGAGAGTGCCCACGAGGGGCAGTGCGCTCGTGTGGACGGGACGACGTTCTACGGTGACACTCAGTTCGCGCCGCTCGAAGCCGACGACGGCGAGTTCCGTGGGTACGCGATGATTGTCCGCGACATGACAGACCGACGCCGACAGCGACGCCGAACCGAGCGGTTCGTCGAGGAGTCCGACGACGTAGTGACCATCCTCGAAGCGGACGGCACTGTCGCGTACGCCAGTGGCTCGGCCGAACGGGTCTTTGACTACGACCCCGACGACCTCGTCGGCGAGAACCTCTTCGACTACCTCCACCCGGACGGGCGAGAACACGCACTGAAGATGTTCTACGACTGTGTCGATGGCGCGAAAGACGTCACTGCCGAATGCCGTCTCGCGTCCCCGGACGGCGGGTGGTTCAACGTCGAAGGCCACTATCGAAACATGCTCGACGACGAGGCTATCGACGGGATACTCGTCTACCTCCGGAACGTGACCGAACGCACGGAGCGCGCCCGGCGGTTCGAGAGCATCTTCAACCAGACGTTCCAGTTCACGGGCCTCTTGAAACCGGATGGCACACTCGCCGAAGCTAACGACGCGACCCTCGAGTTCGCAGGCGTCGAACGCGACAGTATCATTGGGAAGCCGCTCCCGGAGGCTCCGTGGTGGGGACACTCCGAGACGGCCAGAAACGGCGTCCGAGACGCCATCGCCCGGGCTGCGAACGGCGAGTTCGTCCGGTACGAGACAGAGGCACGCGGTGCCAACGGCCTCGCGACGATAGACTTCTCGATAAAACCCGTGACCGACGAGGACGGCACCGTCTCCCTCCTCGTCACAGAGGGTCGTGACGTCACCGCGCGACAGCAGTACAGACAGCATCTAGAGGTCATGCAGCGGGTACTACGGCACAATATGCGAAACGACCTGACCAAGATTCGCGGCTGGACACAGCTCATGTCCGAGACGGCGGACGCGGACGCCCGGGCCGAGCAGTTCGAGACGATAGAGACGGTGCTCGACAAGTGGGACGCGATGAGCAACAAGATATCGGAAATACGGCAGGTACTCGGGAAACAGGAGAAACAGCAGGCGACGACGGGGTACGAATCACTGCTACTGGACGTGGAACACTCGGTCAAAGACACGTACCCCGATGCGACGGTTGTGACCGACGTGCCGGATGGCGAGTCGGCCCAAGTTCCGGTAGAGACCTTCGAGGCGGTCCGTGAGCTGGTCGAGAACGGGATAGATGCGTCGAACCACTCGACAGTTGAGATCGAACTCGCCGCGCCGGAGGGTGGGTGGGTCGAGCTCAGCGTGAGCGACGACGGTCCGGGGATGCCGGAGATGGAAGCCGAGGTACTCGAGAAGGGTGAAGAGACGTCACTCCGGCACGGACAGGGGTTGGGCCTGTGGATGGCCCGGACAATCGTGAGACAGGCCGGCGGCGACGTATCGGTCGACACCGGACCGGACGGGACCGAGGTGTGCGTGCGTCTGCCGACCGAAACGGCACGCTCGGATAAGGGGGTACCGGGACGGTAGTATGGGTGCAACGCAGCTGGATTCGCCTTCGATACTCGTCGTCGAGGACGACCGGAACCTGGCCGACCTGTACGCAGAGTGGCTCGAAGAATCGTACGTGGTCGAAATAGCGTACGACGGGAGCCAAGCCCTCGAACGACTGGACGAGACGGTCGACGTCGTGTTGCTAGACCGGATGATGCCCGGACTCTCCGGGAGTGAGGTCCTCGAGGCGGTCAGGGACGCGTCGGTCGACCCACGGGTGGTGATGGTTTCTGCGGTTACGCCCGGCCTCGACATCGTCCAGATGGGGTTCGACGCGTACTTGGAGAAGCCGGTCGACGCCGACGTGTTACACGAGACGGTCGACCGGATGTTGACCCGCGCAGACTACGACGAGAAGGTTCAGGAACTGTTCTCACTGATCGAGCGACAGGACACACTCGAAGCGGTCAAGAGTACGACGGAACTCGAAACGAGCGAGGAGTACCACTCGCTCACCGCTCGGCTCGAAGCCAAACAGACGGCTGTCGAGGAACTGCTGACTGGCCTCCCGGACGATGATTTCCGCGTTGCGGTCGAGCGTCTGCAGCGGACGGCGGCTGAACGGGCCAGCGAGCGACGATACGAATCACTCACAGCGGACGTACTCGACAGTGCGAAGGAGGCGACAGTCGTTATCGACGCCGACGGGTCGGTCGTGTTCGCGAACACGGCGACGGAGACGTTACTCGGACTCGACCGGGCGGACGCTCGTGGACGCGAGTACGCGGCAGTCGCGGCGGAACAGTTCGGTAGTATCGAAGCCGAGGACGCGTCGCTCGTGTCGCTGATACGAGAGGGACTTGCGAATCGGCGGAGCGAAATCGACGCAACCGTCCACGTTCCCGAAGACGGAACACGGGCCGAGCGGTGGCTCGAATACTGGAGCGCGCCAGTCGAGACTGGACTGTACGCTGGCGGACGGATCGAACACTACCACGACGTGACGGGCCGGTACAGACGCGAACAGTACCTCCAAGTGCTCCACCACGCGACGCGAGAGCTACTGACCGCCGAGACGGACGAGGCTGTCACGACACACGCAGTCACGACCGCGACAGACGAACTGGACTTGCCGTACGCGGCAGTGTTTGTCAGGGACACGGGTACCGGCGACCTCGTACCGATGGCAAGCGAGACGACAGCTCCCGACACAGACCCGGACCTCCCGACACGCTCCGGCGGTTCGGGCCCAGTCTGGACGGCGTTCGCCGACCGGACGGGACGCTTGACGGCCGACAGCTACCGAGGGGACGGCACGTCTGAGGAGTGGCTCGACGAGGCGTTCGACGACTGGTTGATTTGCCCGCTCGGCCACCGAGGCGTGTTCCTCGCGGCGACGACAGACGGGGAACCACTCCCGGCCACCAAGCAGAGCCTCGCACAGACGTGGGCCGCGAGTACGCGACAGGCACTCGAGCAGGTGGCCCGCACTCGACACCTCAAAGACCGCGACCGACAACTGGAACGGCAGAACGAGCGGCTGTTGCGGCTCGACCGGATCAACCGGCTCATCCGCTCCCTCAACGTGGCCGTGACGAGCGCGGACACCCGCGGGGAAATCGAAACGGCAGTCTGCCGCCGTCTGCTTCGTACCGGCCCAGTAACAGGTGCGTGGGTCGCAAGCGTCGACGTACCGAGTACTCGGACCGTCTGTCGGGCCTCCGCCGGCAGCCTCGACGAGTACCTATCACGAATAAAACAATCGAGTTCGGAGACCGAAAGCTCTCGACGCGTCGAAACGACGCCGACGCTTCCGGCGAGAGAAGCGTACGATGCGCGGTCGACCGTGTCCGTGACAGACCTCGTGACAGTCGATTCCGGCGTGTGGTGGCGCGACCGAGCGCTCGAACAGGGGACCAACACTATCGTGGCAGTTCCGGTCGTTCAGGACGGCACAATCTTCGGTGCGATAGAGGTACACCTCGACCGTCCGGGTGGGCTCTCCGACGATGCAGTCGACGCACTCGCGGAACTCGGCGTGACTATCGGGCACGCTATCGGTGCGATTCGACAGCGGAACGCACTCCTGTCGGGCGGTGCGACGACCCTCACCTTCCGCATCGATGCAGACTCACCGTTGTCTCGCCTGACGACGGACATCGACGCCCCGCTCAGGGTGACGGATGTCTCACGCTGGGGCGACGGCACGTGTGCAGTTTTCACGCGGGTCGAACTCGATGCCAGCCACGACCGCGACCGAATAACGCGACAAGTCAAGAACAGACCGAGTGTATCTACGCTCCGTGACGATACGGACGGACTGACGTGTGTCGTAACACTGGAGACAGCGTCGCCGCTCCGGCAGATGGTCAGACACGGCGGGACACTCGAGCAGGTAACGGCCCGGTCCGACTCGGAGAGTTTCACCGCGACTGTGCGGTTACCCTCTGACACCGTGGTCCGGGAGTACGCCGACGCTGTCACGGATGCCCTCGGCGACATCGAACTGGTGGGCAAGTACGACGACGCTAGCGACCAGCAACCGAATCAGCGGGCCGTCGGAACTACCGACGCACGACTGACCGACCGGCAGCGTGAAACTCTCCAGATGGCGTTTCACGCGGGCTACTTCGACCAGCCGCGAAGCACGGACGCGGACAGCGTCGCCGCCGAACTCGGAATCGCACAGTCGACGTTCAGCCAGCACTTACGCGCCGCGGAACGCAAACTCCTCGAAGGACTGTTCTTGTAGGCACCGATACGGTCCCGTCCGGCAGTTGGCATATCATCCCCGGTACGGCTCTCCGTCGGCGTGTAGCACCACCCCCACTCGTCGAAACTATGCGTCTTCTAGGTAGGGCCTACCTGCCGGATGGCCACCGGTGTCGGGACACCGTTGTACATCGGCACGCGCTTCTGCTCGACGATGTACACACCAATGAGCGTCTTGATGGAACGAGTGCTAATTGTAGTACGCATGCGCAACTACGTCCACTGGAGACAAAGTGCGAACCCGGAGAACGGAGCGATGAGCTCGGAGCGGGAAGTGATAACGCGCCAGTTTACCGCGGGTCTCTCCGGCAGGGACAGCGGGAATCCGACCCGGACGGGTACGTGGAGTCACACCGTATGAGACGTGTCTCGGCGTTGCACCACGTCGCTCTCTGGTTGTACGTTCTCGTCGTCCTCCTGTCTTCGTTTTTGTTACTCGCTGGACTATTCTGACTACAGTGATGGATACGGGACGACCGCTCGGATAGTACCGAGCGCGGTCCGCTGCCGGGACGAACCCATCGATGGGTTTCGACAACTCGGATAGCGACTGGGTCACTGATACCTCGGCAGCCGGATGGCTACACGTCGGCACCGTCACCCTCGCACGCGAGTACCTGCTCAAAGCACATCTGTTCGCTCCGGACCACCGCTCCTGTCGGTGGACGAACCGATACGAACACAAACTATTTATCCATGCCAACGTTAGCCGAGCGTAGGCACCGTTATGGTGCCACCCCCTTTCCCCCACCCCCCACCCCACCTCTTTGCTTTCTTCCCTGCCAGCGGTTGCACCGTCCGGTCGTTACTGGTCGCCTGCTCCGTCCCACGCCGGTCGCTCCGTGCTAGACAACCTCTCTCCCTTATACTCGTAAGCCCGCTCTAGAGTCCGCAAGCGCATTAATGAGTATTAACATTATAAACCATAACATTTTTCTGCTGATGTATGGTGGTGGCGAATGCGTACGAACAGAAACCGCGGCCTACGGACGGACTCAGATGCTACACGGTACCACACGAGGTGGCGGACGTGCCACCGTTGGACGACGAGGCTTCCGGTCGGATACCGGGTCGAAAGCGACCGCCTCGGCGTCCGTCCGGTTCCGGTTGGGCATCCGGGGTCCATCGACGTGGCGGCGGAACGTGGAACGCCCGCGTGAGACGTTACCACGCGTTGGCGCGGCCGTTTCGACAGAGATAAACCGCCCCTTGAGCAGAATCTATACGCATTAACCATGGGACACGACTCAGACGGGGAAGACCCTGTTGCGAGCAACGTTCGGAGTACAGACACGATGATTCGCGATGTCGACAACAAGAAAGCGCGCGAACTGCGCGAGATGCTGAACACGCAGGACTTCGTGTTCGCACCCGGTCTCTACCACGCGCTCGACGCCCGTCTCGCCGAGATGGCGGGTCTCGACGCCGCGTACATGTCGGGGTACTCGACGGTGCTGGGCCAGTTCGGCTTCCCGGACCTCGAGATGGTCACGATGACCGAGATGGTCGAGAACGCAAAGCGCATCGTCGAAGCGACCGAACTGCCGGTCATCGCCGACTGTGACACCGGCTACGGTGGCGTCCACAACGTCCGCCGTGCCGTCCGCGAGTACGAGAAGGCTGGCGTCGCCGCGGTCCACATCGAGGACCAGACGTCGCCCAAGCGCTGTGGTCACATCGCCGGCAAGAAGATCGTCTCCCGCGAGGAGGCAGAGGCCCGCTTCAGCGCGGCCGTCGACGCCAAGCAGGACGAGGACACCGTCATCATCGCCCGGACCGACGCCTACGGCTCGGCCAACGGCGACTGGGAGGAACACCTCGAACGCGGCCGCATCTACGCGGACGCCGGCGTCGACCTGGTCTGGCCCGAGATGCCCGACCCGTCCCGCGAGGACGCCGTCAACTACGCCGAGACGCTTCACGAGACCCACCCCGAAATCGACCTCGCGTTCAACTACTCCAGTTCCTTCGCGTGGTCCGAGGAAGAGGACCCGCTCACGTTCCAGGAACTCGGCGACCTGGGCTACAAGTACCAGTTCATCACGCTGTACGCCCTGCACTCGGGTGCCCACGCCGTCTACGAGGACATGAAGAACATCGCGGAGAACGACGAGCAGGCGCAGTGGGACCTCGAAGACCGCTACCTGGGTCACGAGACCGAGAGCCACCACGAGCTCTCGTTCGTCCCGCGGTTCCAAGAGATCGAAGCCGAATTCGACCCCGAGGCCCAGCAGCGCCAGGAAGAGTCGGCCGGCTTCTCCGAGGAAGGCGAGACGGTCATCAAGTCGGACAACGACGACTGATCGGCCCACCGCAGTCGGCGTCTTCCGACGCCGGACCGCGTCTCTGAGTTCGATTTTTCTTTCGTGTCGCCGCCGAGCCGTGGCTGTGTAAACGCGGCCGACGCTGTCTGTCGACTCGATTCTACCACCTTTAATAATCGTGGAGTAATCCGTACGAGTGACTACAATGACTGCAATCGACGAGCGTCTCCACGACCGAAAGTTCGTGCGGACGTTCTTCACGACGCCGACAGCCGTCAGCGAGAAGGACGACACCGCGGAGATGCTGCGGAAGTCCATCGAACTCCGCGGCATGGAAGCACCGGACGTGTGGGTGCCGGACAACGAGGACGCGACGGCACCGAACATGCGCGACGAGGGTGCCGAAAACATCGCCGAAGTCGTCGCCGAAAGCGGTGACGAGTTCCCCGGCGAGATTCACCCCCGCGTCGTCTGGCACCGCGACAGCCCCGAGACCCGCTACAAGGGCTTCCAGCACATGCTCGAAATCGCGGACCCGGAGAACGGAGCCGTCGAGAACATCGACGGGTTCGTCATCCCCGAGGTCGGTGACATCGACGACTGGAAGAAGGCCGACGAGTTCATCACCATCGTCGAGAACGAACACGGCCTCGAAGAGGGCAGTCTCGCCATGTCCGTCATCATCGAATCCGGGTCCGCCGAACTGGCCATGGGCAAACTCCGCGAGGAGATGGGCAAGGCCGACAACAACCTCGAACGCCTGTTCCTGCTGGTCGACGGCGAGGTCGACTACACGAAGGACATGCGCGCCATCACGCCGACCGGCGGCCTCCCCGAGTGGAAGGAACTGCGCCACAATACCTCGCGCGCCGCGAGCGCGGCCGGCTGTATCGCCGTTGACGGCCCGTACGACGACATCCGCGACGTCGAGGGCTACCACGACCGCATCACGGCCAACAACGCGATGGGGATGCTCGGCATCTGGTCGCTGACGCCGGGTCAGGTCGTCGAAGCCAACAAGAGTCCGCTCCCGCCGGAAGCGGGTTACTGGCTCATCGACGCCGACGGCCGCGAGGTCGAACTCGACAGCCAGGACGGCGTCGAAGTCTACAGCGGCGACCGCATCGAACTCGAAGCGGAGGACGGCGGCTACGAACTCGAAGTCGGCAGCGACGAAATATTCGTCGAGTCCGAGGAGGACCTCGCCGACGAACTGCTGGACTTGGTCGACTACGTCCCGAGCATGGACGACATCGTCGACTCCATGGAGGAGTTCGAGGCGGCCAAGGAGGCCGGGCAGGGTGCCATCGCGATGACCCGCGCGGCAACCATCGAAATCGACGGCGTGCAGGTCGAGGTCAGTAGCGACCGTATGTGGGACGAAGCAACCTATCAGGCCCTCATGACGCCCGTCGCGCTGTTCCAGGACGTGTACGAGAACCGTCCCGACCAGCACGACGACCTCGCTGACCTCTACGGTGAGGACGTCGTCGACCGCGCGATGGACGTCGGCAACTAACCGTCTGACACCAGTCTCTCGTTTCTTTTCGACGCTCGTCGTGAGTCACGACGCCGCTCAGACGAGACCGCTCAGGTCCGCCGCAGGCCCACCGTTTCCGAACGGCGTCTCCGTGACGTGGACCGGGGCCGGGCCGTCACGCTCCGTGACGAGGGCAACGGCCCCATCCCGGTCGGTCGCGCCAGCGTCGACGACACCCCACGGCGGCCAAAACGCCACGTAGACGAACTGCCCCCGACTCCCGTCCCAGCGGACGTACAGGTCCGCTTGGTCCTCGCTCCCGACCAGACAGACGGCCCCATCGGTGACCCGCAACACCTCGACGTAGTCACGGGGGCCGATGTCGTCCGGCGTCGTCTGCGTGTCGTCGACCGCTGCCCAGACGAGACGACACGGGCGGCTGTCAGAGTGCTGGAACAGGGCGTCGCGGACTGAATCGCGGTCCGACATCAGCATGGGGGTAGTGAGCACGACGCATAAGAATCGCGGTCCCGGCCCGTCTGGCCGGTTCGTGGGGTGGGACAGCGTTTTTATCCTTGGTGACATACCACACGGTATGCGATTCGTCATCATCGGCTTCGGTCGGGTTGGAATGCGCACGGCCCAGACGCTCCGGTCCGAGGGCCACACTGTTGTCGTCGTCGAGAACGACCCGGACAAGGTCGAGCGGGCCGAAGCAGACGGCTTCGACGTCGTCGAGGGTGACGGTGCCGAGGAGAGCGTGCTGGAACAGACGGCTCTCGACACCGCGGACGCCATCGCCGCACTGACGGGTGACCTGAACACGAACTTCGCGGCCTGTATGGTCGGCAGTCAGCACGGGTGCCGGACCGTCCTCCGCATCGACGAGGACTACCGCGAGGAAATATACGAGAAGTACGCCGAGGACGTCGACGAGATAATCTACCCGGAACGGCTGGGGGCGGCCGGCGCGAAGACGGCACTGCTCGGCGGCGACTTCAACGTCCTCGCGGAGATTACGGAACACCTCACTGCCGCGACAGTCCACGTCCCCCCGGACTCTCCACTCGTCGGGACCCGAGTGGTCGAGGTCCAACTGCCCGGAGACGCCCGTATCTACGCGCACGGCCGCGAGAACGAAGCGATGACCATCCCGCTCCCCCGAACTGTCATCGAGGCCGACGACAGCGTCGCGCTCATCGCCCCACCCGAGGCACTCGAAGACGTGCGCGCCCAGTTCCGCGGCGAAGCGGCCTGAAAGTGAGGCCCGAGGGGTTGGGGGTCTAACGGAAAGCCGGGCGCGCAGGGAGGATGGGAGACTGAGGCCGTCTAGTGCGCGCCCTATCGGAAGCGACGGGAGGTGGGGACTTAAAATCGCGTCAGACACCTGTCATCGATTCACCACGCCCGCCGAGCGTCGGCGTAACACTAGCGCGTTACCGCTCGTCCGTGAAGGAACAGTTTCCGGTTTCTAGCAACCCTCATGTTCTCGGACCTGTATCGTTCGATGTGGCCGTCTCGAACTACCTACCGCCGTCTCGGGCGTTCGAACTCCGATACGGCGAACTCACCGGCGCGCTAGGGGATTCGATTACGGTCCTCCCCATCGTCGTCGCGCTCGGCGTGTTGACGCCCGCCTCGCTCTCCCACGTCCTCCTGCTGTTCGCGCTCTTTCAAATCGTCTGGGGCGTCGGCTACGGCCTCCCGATGTCGGTCGAACCCATGAAGGCACTCGCGGGGCTGGCCATCGCCGGCACGCTCGGATACGGCGAGTTCCTCGCTGCCGGCCTCCTCGCCGGGGCTGTCCTGTTGGCCGTCGGCCTCACCGGCACGCTCGGGCGCGTCGAACGCGCCGTGGGTCGCCCAGTCGTCCGCGGCGTCCAGTTGGCCGTTGCCCTCCTGTTGCTGGAGACTGGGGTTGGCCTCGCGGCCGGCACCCCCTTGATGGCGGCACTCGGTGCCGTCGTCGCCCTCGTGGCCGCCGCCGCGGGCTACCGACGCAGCGTCGCCCTCGCCGTCCTCGCCGCCGGAACCGTCGTGGCACTCACGAGCAGTGGGCTTCCGAGCCTCTCGGTTCCCGCCGTGGCGGTGTTCCCCACCGGCCGCCCCGTCCTCTCCGTCGCCGCGCTCGAAGGGACGGCCGCACAACTCGCGATGACCGTCGGCAACGCCGCCGTCGCCACCTCCTTGCTCCTCTCGGACCTGTTCGACGCCGACGTGTCGACCGACAGCCTCTCGCTCAGCATGGGCGTGATGACGCTCGCGGCCGTCCCGCTGGGTGGCCTCCCGATGTGCCACGGGAGCGGCGGCTTGGCCGGAAAGTACGCCTTCGGCGCGCGAACCGGGACGGCGAACCTCCTGTTGGGTGTGTTGTACGCCGGCGCGGCGGTGGTTGCGACCGTCTGGCTCGCCTTCCCTATGGCGGTGCTCGGCGTCCTCTTGGCCGTCGTCGCCGCCCAGTTGGGCCGTGTCGCCTTCGACACCGACCACCCGTGGGTGGTTGCGGCCATCGGTCTGCTCGCCGTCGTGACCAACGTCGGCGTCGCGTTCCTCGCCGGGACAGCCTACTGGCTGGTCCACACCCGCTGGCTCGCCTGAACGGTGGCTTTTCACGGCTCGCGCTCCGACCGACGGGTATGACGTGGGCCGACCTGTTCGAGCGAGCGAGCGAGTACGAGACGGACCTCGAAACCGTCCGCACGACGCTCGCGGAGCGACGGAGCGACGATGCCTGACGCCCGACCGACCCCGGCGCGGTTCGTCGCCGACGCCGACGTACTCGCCGCCGACCTCCTCGTCGGCGGCCCCGCACGCGAGGCTATCGACCTCGCCCGCGCACACTCGTGGGTCACGCTCGTGGCGAGTGACCCGCTACTGGCCGACGCCGAAGCCGTCGTCGCGACGTGTGCGGACGCCACGCTCGCGGCCGACTGGCGCGAGAAAATCGAGAACCTCCGCGACTCGGTGTCCCATCCCGAGGGCGACCACCCGGCTCTCGCCTCGGCGTACCGCGGCGACGCCGCACACGTCCTCTCGTTCGACGACGCGCTGACGAGCGTCGAAACCGGGGCCTCCCTCCGGGCCTACGCCGACGTGAGCGTCCGCGAACCGCGGGCGTTCGTCTCGCTGTTCGACCCCGAGTCGATGTACGAACTGACAGAGGGCGGCACCTTCCCCGGCCCGGACCGCGACCCACGGGCGTGACGGTTCAGCCGCCGCACTGTCCGGCGGGTTTCAGTCGCTACCGCTCCTGAAACCACGCCCAGACGGTTCGGGGTGCTTCTCGCGCTGCGCGCCCGGACTGCGACTGGTCCGGGACGCCTCGCTACCGCTCGGCGTACTCCCGACAGACTCGCTTCGCTCGTCGTTCGACGTTTCAGTCGCTACCGCTCCTGAAACCACTCCCCGAACTTCGCCAGTGCCCGTCCGCGGTGTGAGACTGCGTTCTTCTCGGCGGGCGTCATCTCCGCGAATGTCCGCCCGTCGTGTTCGAAGATGGGGTCGTAGCCGAACCCGCCGTCGCCGCGGGGCGCGACGAGTTCCCCCGGGACGTACCCCTCGAATATCTTCACCGGGAGGTCGCCCTCGGCCACCTGGTCGTCCGTCGTCGCCGCCGCTCGCTCGTCGACGGTTCGGTCCTGTCCGCGTCGCTCGGGCGTCGCGTCGTCACGGTCGACCGGTTCCGGTGACGCGTCGAACTCGGCACCGTCGCAGTACGCAAGCACCGTCTTGAACGCCGCCGAGCGGTCGTCCTCGTCCGCGACCAGCCGCCAGACGCGCTCGACGCCGACGGTGTCCTCGACGTACGAGGAGTATGGGCCGGGAAATCCGTCGAAGGCGTCGACGAACAGGCCCGCGTCGTCGACGAGGACCGGTTCGCCCGCGTAGCGATACGCCTCCCGCGCGCCGTGGGCCGCGACGGTTCGCAAGTCCTCGGCCTGCACCTCCGTGTAGTCGAAGTCCAACTGCTCGACACCGTCCAGATACTCGCGGGCCTCGCGGACCTTCCCCTCGTTCGTCGTGACGAACCGGAGCATACGCCCGCTGGGGCCGGGCCGGAGAAATGCGCGTCGATTAGTCCACGACGACTTCGACGGGTTCGTCCTCCTCGCGGTCACCGCCCTCGCCGCCGTCGCGCTGTTGCCAGAAGAGGACGGCGGCGACGGCCAGCACGACCCACGACCGCCAGTTGGCGAGGTTCAGCGTGTACCCGATGCCGAAGGGCTTCTCCACGAGCATCCCCTCGTCGGGTCGCCAGTACGACGACAGGAGCCGTCTGACACTCGGTCGCTCGAAGTTGTACGGCACGCCGAAGAGTTCGCCGGACTGCGGCTTGTCTGCCATGCCTGTCCGTTCGACTGGCGGCGTTAAGTCGTTTACCCCGCGTCACTGGTAGCGACCGCGGCCCTCGATGTCCCGCAGGTGGTCGACGACGGCCGGGTCACCCGCCGTCCGGTAGGCGTCCGCGGCGGCGGCGAACAACGCCTCCGCGTCGTCGGCCGTCCCCGCGAGCGACTGGCCGAGGACGTGGAGGTCCATCGCGTAGTCCTCCACGTCGTCGGTGTAGTAGCCGAGGCCGAAGTCGATGAGGTACGTCCGCCCGTCGTCGCCCGCATCCGAACGGCTCACCCGGACGTTCCGGGTCGTCGGGTCGCCGTGGACGAACCCGGCCCCGTGGACGGCGGCGAGGTGTCGTGCGACCGCACGCACGCGGTCCGCGGTCAACTGGTCCCGCAAGTCGGCGTCGCCCACCGTCTCGAAGACCAACCGACCCGCCGCGGGGTCCACGTCCAGAACCACCGGTGTCGGAACGCCGTGGCGGCGCGCGTCGGTCGTCAGCCGTGCCTCCTCCCGCGTCCGCTCGACCCGTAACCGCTCGTCGAGGGTGGGGTGGCGGTACGTCCGCGGGTTGCGTGTCTTGACCACGCGGTTGGCCCCGATTTCGACCGTCGCCTCTGCACCCTGCACCGTCCCGTCGTCGGCAGTCGACGGGTTCGTCGTCTCCCCGCGCCGCCACGTCACGGGCACCTCGTCCGGGCGGAAGTCCGGGTCGACGGCCGACTCCTCGATTGGGATGGTGTCGCCCGCCTCGTACATCGTCGCACCCAGCACCGCTATCATCCCGGCGTTGTCCCGGAGGAAGCGGTCCTCGGGGGCGAAAAACTCCGCCCCGCGCTGGGCACACACCGCTTCGAGCATCTCGCGGAGTCGCTCGTTCTGCCCGACGCCGCCGCCGAGGACGAGTTCGTCGCTCCCGGTCAGCGACAGCGCGCGCTCCGTGACTTCGGTCAGCATGGCGAAGACGTTCTCCTGTAACCCACAGCAAACGTCCTCGACGGGGACGCCGTCGTCGGACGCCTGCTTGGCCGCGCTCATGATACCGGAAAACGAGAAGTCCATCCCCTTGACGACGTACGGGAGTTCGTGGTACTCGCCCTCGGCGGCGGCCGCTTCGACCTTCGGCCCGCCGGGATGGGACCACCCGACGTGGCGCGTGAACTTGTCGAGTGCGTTGCCGACACCGGTGTCCATCGTCTCCCCGAGGACGCGATAGCGGCCGTTCCGGTACGCGAGGACGTGGGCGTTCGCGCCGCTCGCGTTCAAACAGACTGGCGAGGAAAACCCCGAGCGGTGGCGGCCGATTTCCAGATGTGCGACCATGTGGTTGACGCCCACCAGCGGTACGTCGAACCGCTGGGCGAGGGCGCGGGCGGCCGTCCCGACGATGCGCAGACACGGCCCCAGTCCCGGCCCACGCGAGAACGCCACGGCGTCGACTGGCGGGTCGCCGGCCGACAGGTCACGCGTCGGGTCGTCGTCGGCCAGCGACCGGGCGTGAGCGAGTGCCCGCTCGATGACCTGCGGGACGTGTTCGCCCATGTGTTCGGCGGCCTCGCGCGGATGGATGCCGCCGCTCTCCGGTTCGTACGCCTCCGTCTCGATGTGAACGTCGTCGGTGTCGGCGTCGTAGACGGCCGCGCTGGCCGCCCACGCGGTCCCTTCGATGCCGAGGACGCGAAGCGAGGAACTCACGGCTGGTCACACATCGTCACTCGGCCCGGCCCCGCACGGTCCATCGCCCTACTGCCACTCGGTGTAGCCACACCGGCCGCAGTGCTGGCGGTCGCCGTGGTCCGCGAGGAAGGCGTCGCCACAGCGTGGGCACATCTCCTTCTCGGTGGTGCCGTCGTCGTCGTAGAACTCGTGACGGGGCATCTATGCCTCCTCCGCCTCTTCCTCGGCCTCCTCGCCGTCGGCCGTAATCTTGTTGCGTTCGAGCATGTGGTCCTGCTCGACGTCCTGCGCGTGCTCGGGCGTCTCGTAGACCTTCGCGTAGCCGACGGTCTTGCGCATCCCGAACTTCGTGTCGAGTTCGTGGACGACGACCTCTTCGGCCTCCTTGTTGAGTTTGGCGGCGAGACTGTCACGCACGGAGAGTCGGGAGGGCGTGGCGTCCTCGTGGACCATCTCGAAGCGCACGTCGGTCCGGTGTAGCATCGGGTTCTCGGCTTCCTCGACGATATCGATATCCATGATACCTCTACCTCCCTGCGAAGCGAGTAAAAGGATTTCGAAGCCCGCACTCAGTCGGCGAGTCCGAGGAGTCCCCACAGACGGCCGGTGTCCCCGTCCATCCGTGTGAGGAGGTCACGCACCACATCGACCGTCTCCGCGTCACAGGTGACCAATACCATCCCTTCGTCTGGCTGTCCGTAGACGACGCTTGCGGCGTCCGGCGCGGCGACGATAGCGGGGAGTGCCCCCAAGTCCTCCTCGCCGTCCACGACGACGACCGTCGACCCGTCGGCGTCGAGCGCGTCGCGGAGCGCGGTCAACAGGTCGGCCGACAGCGTCGCTGGCGGGTTCGGCACCCGCACCTCGCGGTCGAACACGCCACTGTCGATGGCCTCCTGTACGTGGTCTTCGACCGTCGAGCGTTTGGTGTGGCCGTCGACCAGTGCCACGTCCGGCACCTGCCCGGCGCGCACGAGGTGGTACGTCACGATGTCTCCGACTGCGACGAGCGGGTCGTCGGCGTCGGCCAACAGCGTCTCCGCGTCGGTGTAGAGCGGCCCGAACGGCTCTTTCAGTTCGCCACGGAGGGACTGCTGGAGTGTGACGACGACATCCGCCGACGGCTCTTCGTCGTCGGCCGTGTCCCCCGTGGCCGTCTCGTCTGGTTCGTCGGTCACGGACTCAACGGACCTTCAGTGCGTACTTGCCGGGCTCTTCGACCTGCATCTCCGCGGCAACCTCGCTCTCCTCGGGATGGGTGATGATGACGTAGCCGGCCCAGTCCTCGGTCAGCGACGTCGACCCGCAGGCGACACAGGCTTCCTCCTGTTCGGCGTCCTGCACGCGGTGGCACTCGCGACAGACGAGTCTATCGGCCATCGCTACTCACCCGCCGTCGCCTCGCGCTCTTTGCGCTCCTCGTCGAGCCAGCCGTGCTTGCCGAGGCCGACCTGTTTGGCCGTCAGGCCGATTTTGCTGTCCCGCGGGTTGCGCTCGTCGATGCTCTTGGTGACGATGCGTGCCCGGACGGCGTCGCCCTCCCCGATGGTCTGGTCCGAGTCCCGGGAGGCGAGCATGTTGTTCTCGCCGTCGTAGGCGAGGTACTCGTCGGAAATCTGGCTGACGTGGAGAAGCCCGTCGACCGGACCGATTCCCACGAAGGCACCGAAGTTGACGACTTCGACGATTTCGCCGTCGACGACCTCCTGCATCTGTGGGTCGAAGGTCAGCGCGTCGAACTCGGCTTCGTAGTAGACTCCCGGTCTGTTCGGGAGGACGGCACCGTCGCCGATGTCGTGTACTTCGATGACCGAGACGACGCTCCCCACGTCCTCGTCCATGAGTCCTTCCAACTTGTCCTGCAGCAACTGCTTGACAAGGTCCGGATTCACGTCCGCAAGGTGCTCCGGGGGCACCTCTACCGTATCGCGCAGTGTGACCCGTTTGTACATGTTATGGTTGAGTAACAGCGAGTTTGTTCCGGCCCCTTAAACCAATTACTGGAACGCCCGAGTCGAGCAGGCGGTCACGCAGGGGGCGGTCGTTCGTGACGACACAGTCGGCCTCGTCCTCGCGGGCGAGTTCGAGCAACGCGTCGTCGGCGTACGATTCCTCGTGGTCGACAGTCCGACATCGCTCGGCGAGGTCGCGACCGACGCTCGCGGCCGTCCCCTCCGCACCGTTGCCCTCGGCGAGTTTCTCCAACTCCGCGACGACGGCTTCGGGGACGACTGTCTCGTACGTGCCCAGCAGTCGGTCGAGTTCCTCGAACACGCGCACGTCGGCTTCGACCGGCAGCATCAGCGCGCTCGTGTCCATGGCGACTCTCATCCCCTGAGCGTCCCGACACCGATGAGTCGCCAGCGCGCGCCGACCCGGCGGTTGATGGCGATTGCGGCACCCTCCTCGGCACAGATGGGCCGCTTCAGCGCGACCTCACACTCGCCGCCGCGGGCACTCGTGACCGACCCGACCGTTGTGGCCGTCCCGACAGTGAGCATCAGCGGTTCGCCCGTCGAAATCTCCTCGACTTCCTCCTCGACGTCGCCGACGATGCGTTCCAGCAGGTCCACGTCCATCGTGAACTCCTCGTGGACCGGCGGGAGGGACCCGGAGGGTCCGGCAACCTGTCCGGCCAGCGCGTCGCCCTTCGTCAGCGACGGGTCCAACCCCGTCCCGACGCCGAGCAACCCGCCCGGCGTGGCCGACGCCACGTCCTCGCCACCGGCCTGAAGCGAGCGGACGGTCGTCTCGACCGGCCGCCACTCCGTCTGGCCGCCCTCTTCGACTTCGCGCCCGGGCCGGAGTTCGATGTCGTCGCCCTCGTCGAGCGAGCCCTGCACCAGACTGCCGCCCAGCACGCCGCCCGAGAGCGAGTCCCACGTCGTGCCCGGCCGGTTGATGTCGAAACTCCGTGCGACGAACATCCGTGCGTCGGCGTCGGGGTCTCGTTCGGGCGTGGGAATCTCCTCCTCGATGGCCTGCATCAACAGGTCCATGTTGACGCCCTGCTGGGCGCTGACCGGAACGACGGGCGCGCCCTCGGCGACCGTCCCCGAGACGAACTCCTGTATCTCCTCGTAGTTCTCGGCCGCTCGGTCGCGGTCGACGAGGTCTATCTTGTTCTGTGCGATGACGATGTTGTCGATGCCGATGATGTCCAGTGCCATCAGGTGTTCCTCGGTCTGGGCCTGCGGGACGGGTTCGCTGGCCGAGATGACCAGGACCGCCCCGTCCATGATGGACGCGCCGGAGAGCATCGTTGCCATCAGCGTCTCGTGACCGGGGGCGTCGACGAACGAGACGGTCCGCAGCGGCTCGCTCGGCGTCCCGTCGTCGCACTCCTCCTCGACCGTGTACCGGTCGGGTTCGTCCTCGTCCGGGCACTCCCGGAACGTCGCGTCGGCGTACCCCAGTCTGATGGAGATACCGCGTTTCATCTCCTCTGAGTGCTGGTCCGTCCATTCGCCTGAGAGTGCCTGAACCAGCGTCGTCTTGCCGTGGTCGACGTGGCCGACGAGGCCGATGTTCACCTCCGGTTGTCGGTGTTCGCTTGTCATCTCGGGAGTAATCGTACCGTCTCTTCGCCGCCTGCCGCTGATAAAGTTACTGTTCTCGCCCGCCATCGACCCGCCAACCACCGCCGCGCACCTTCTTGTGACTCCCTCCCGTCCACCCGACTATGCCCTTCGACCCCGAGCGCGTGACCACCGTCACGTTCGACTCCTACAGCACCGTCGTCGACGTCGAAGCCGCGGGCGACGCGCTCACCGACTTCGTGACCGACCCCGAACCCGTCTCGAACCTGTGGCGCGCTCACTCGCTCATGTACACGATGGTCGCCAACCACGTCGACGCCTACCAGCCGTTCTACGAGATGAACCGCGACGCACTCACCCACGCACTGGACGCCCACGGTGTGGACTACACCGAGGCCGAACGCGACGACGTACTCTCGGTCTACATGGAACTCGACGTGTTCCCCGACATCCGCGACGGGATGGAACGGCTGACCGAGGCGGGGTACGACTGCTACATCGTCTCGAACGGCGACCCGCGGATGCTCGACGCGCTGGTCGACCACGCCGACATCGCGGACGTCGTGACCGACACCGTCAGTGCCGACGAGATTGCGACGTTCAAACCCGCCGCCGACCTCTACCGCCACGCCGCGGGCCGGGTCGGGACGCCCATCGAGGAAATCGCCCACGTTACCGCCGGGTGGTTCGACGTGCAGGGGGCCGAACACGCCGGGATGCAGGGCGTCTGGCTGGACCGGAAAGGCGACCCGTGGGTCTCCTTCGGGGACGACCCGTCGCTGACAGCCACGAACCTCCACGAGTTCGCCGACGAACTCGGCGCGTGACCACCCGCAAGACTTCTCACGTCGGCGCGTCGACGGTCCCTATGGTCCCCTTCCCGAACCGAGACAGCGACGGCGACGACCGGACCGCCCCTGACGGCGGCGCGGACCCTGGCTTCGACGAGGCGGCCCTGTTCCCGGTGGTCCGTGCCGCGGTGAAAGACGCGATGCTCGACGTCCTCGGCACCGTCCTCCTCGTGTTCGTCGGTGGCGTCCTCGTCCTCGTGGGCGTCCAACTCGCCTTCGGGGCGCTCGACACGTCGGCCGTGGCCGCCGGCATCGTGCTCGCCGCCTTCGGGACGTACGTCGCCGCGAGCGCCCTCGAACTCGTCCCCTCGGTCGCCGGCGTGTTGGACCGGTAGTCCGAGAGACACGACGCTTTTGCCGGTGTAGCCCCCACGGTCGTCCGTGCGAGAGTTCGCGTTCGAGTTGGCACTGTGTGCCCACCTCGAAGCCGAGCGTGACGCCGTCGTCGCCCGGCAACTCGGGACTGCCCTCCACGGCAGTCGGGTGATGGACGTGGTCGTCGTCGACCCCGGCCCCGGCTTCGACCGCCGGGCCGCCATCACGGCCGAGACTATCCCCGACCCGGCCATCGAGAGCGACGTGGGGCCGGGCGAGGCCCGCTACTGGAAACCGGCCTTCGACATCCACCCGGACCGTGCCGAGTCGGTCGTCGAGCGAGCGGTCGACCTCGGGTTCTTCGAGCGCGAACGCCGCGGCGGCCGCACCTACGTCCGCCAGACGGCACGCTACCCCGAAGACTGGTTCGGCCACCTCCTCGGCGTCGAGAACAAGCCGGACCTCTCCCGGCCCGGCGACCTCCAGCGGCAACTCCGCACCGACGTGTCGCTCGGACTGCTCGACGCCGTGGTGGTCGCCACCGAGTCCTACGTCACGGGCGCGCACCGCAACCGCATCCCCGACGCGGTCGGCATCTGGCGGTTCGACCCAGACAGCGGGGAGCGCGACGTCGTCCGCGAGCCGTCGCCGCTCCCCACCGATGGTCCGGGTATCGAGGTGTGCGAGCAGACGCCGGCTCGAACCGACGTGGAACCGGTCACCGCCGCGGAGATACGCCGCCACCGCCGCCGCGTGGCCGAACGCGCCTACGGCAAGGGCTGGCGGACCTACGACCTCCCGGAGTGTACCGAGGCCCGCGCCGAGTCTCAGTTCGGGAGCGACGGACTGCCCTACTGTGCGTGGAAAGACCGGTTCGTGGACGCTGCCAGCGAGTGTGGGCCGGACTGCCCGGGGTACGACCCGGCCGACCCGCCTGCCGCCGACTTCGCGGCCGCCCGAGACGCGCGCCAACCGTGGGAACGCGACCCCGAGGGCGTCGCTCGGCGGCAGGCGGGACTGGACCGCTTCTCCTGAGTTGAAGTGGCTGGCGCGCCCCGTGTTCGTATGGACAGCACTGCCGCCCGGTGGCCCCTCGCCGCCCTCGTCGCCGCCGTCGGAACTGCCCTCGTGGGGTGGTTCCTCGTCACCGACTTCCTCCTGTTGTCGGCCTTCGCCGTCGCGTGGTTCGCGGCGACGGCCGCCGTGGTCACGCAGTGGGAGACCCTTCCCGTGACCGACGCCGGGAGCCGATGGAGCGCGGCACTCGGGGGCGTGGTGACGTACGTGACGCTGGCACTGTTGCAGGCACTCGAAACGCCCGACCGCGGGTTCGCCGTCGCCCTGACGGTGTTCGGCCTCGCCGTCTTCGCGGCCGCCGCCGGGACGGCGATGGCGCGTTAAACCGCCAGCCACACGCCCACGGCGACGAGTCCGGCCCCGACGAGTCGGCGGCCGACCCCCCGCTCCCCGAACAGTGCCCCGCCAGCCAGCACGGTCAGCACCAGCGAGGCACGCAGGACGACGGTCACCCGCGCCGCCGCCGCAAGCGAGAACGCGGCGAATATCAGGACGCTCCGCAGCGTCGTCGCCGTCCCGAGCGTGAGGAAGCGACCCGTGACCAGTTCCTTCGTCGGCAACGCTCCGTCGCGCCGTGCGAGCACCGCGGCGAAGGCGACGGCCATCCCGAGATAGAGCAGGAACGTGAACAGAAGCGGGGGGACCCGGACGACGGCGAACCGGGCGGCGACCGACCCGACGGCGTACAGCCCCGCCGTCGCGAGAGCCAGCAGCGGCCCCGCGTCCGTGACCCGCGAGAGCGGCGACGACAAACCGTCGTCGGCCAGTATCACGTAGCCGCCGACGGTGGCCGCGACGGCCCCGAACAGGACGCCGGGTGCGAACCCGGCCGACAGCACGAGCGGTTCGAGGCCCGCGACCAGCAGCGGCGTCGACTGCCGGAGCGGCGACACGAGCGAGAGGTCGGCCCGCGAAAGTGCCGTCAGGAAGGCGTACAGTGCGAGGACGTTCGCTCCCACCGTGACGAGGACTGCGACGGCGACGACGGGTGTGACCGACACGGACTCGGTGGCTATCACCCACGCGGCGACGGGCGTGAGGAGGACCGCCCCGAGCACCGACGTGACGTAACTCAGGCGGAGCGTATCCACGTCGCTCGTCAGTCGCTTCTGGAGTGTCTCGTAGCCCGCCTGTACCCCGGCACCGGCCAGCGCGACTAGCACCCACGTCTCGACGCCAAGCACAATCGTCCGGAAGCGGGGACGGAGCGCGCTTGTAACTGTCGGACTACGTGGGCCGGTCGAGCCGCGCCGCCACCTCGTCGACGTGTCGCAGATAGCCAACGCCGAGCCGGTACCGGGCGTAGGCCCGTGCTCGCGGGTGGTCGACCTCGCCGCCGTTGTCCAGTTGCGTGTCGCCGGCCCACAGTAGCCGTCGGCCCTCCCGGAGCAACAAGCCACGGACCGACTGCTCGGGGACGGCGTCGAGGTGGTCCCGGAGCAGGGCGAGGCCGTCGCGTTTCGTCCGCGCGAGCGACGACACCGGCACCGAGTCCTCGAACGGGTCGTCCGGCGCGTCAGCGAGTGCCCGCGCCCGGAGAACCGTCTCGGCGTTCCCGACGGCGCGGTACAGCGGGAGGCCCGTCGAGAGGTCGTCGACGAACTCGACGTTCGCGTTCTGGACGTAGAACATCGCCTGCCAGCGGTACGTCCGGAGCGGCCCCTCGGGGAGGGACTCGATTGCGGCCGAGCGCTCCTCGAACTCGTCGGTCGTGAACGACCGCTCCCGGGCCTCGGTCCAGAGTTCGGACTCGACTGTCTCGACGTGGTCGGTCAGGTCGCGCCACTCGCCGTCGGCCCCGTCGCGGTAGTCGTCGTAGAGCCGTGCGGCGTCGGCCAGCGACCGCCGCGCCTGCATGTGTGACCCCCACGTTCGGACGAACTCGTGGTCGTCGTACTCCACGGTCGGTTCGTCCTGCCCGACGTAGACGCCGGTTCGGTAGGAGTTCAACTGCGCCGAGTGGAGCCACTTCTCGACCCAGTAGAGCCGCGCGAGGTCCGTCGCCGGGTCGGTCACCTCGTAGGTGACGCGCTCGCGCTCGTCGGCCACGTTCGCCTGTATCTCGCGGGCCTGTTCGGCGAGGGACTCGCCCGACGCCTCGTCCACCGCGAGGCGCGTGCCGCCGATGGCTTCGCCCGCGAACTGCGCGCCGATTCGGGACGAGAACAGCACCTCCCAGCCGGATTCGCCCGGGATGTCGTCGAGGTAGTCCCGGGCGCTGTCGATTGACCGCTCGGGGTTCGCCAGGCCGGGCAGGCGCTCGACGGCCGCCTGCTGGTCCTCGACGCGGCTCCACTCCGACTCGGCGCGGTCCACGAGGGACTGCAAGGCCTCGTGCGCGGACGCTTCGTGGCCGTCGGTCACGGGCGGCCGCGCCGACACCTCCGGTACCGGACGGACCGACAGTCGTGCCTGTGCAACCGACGCGGGGAGGTACTTCGCGGGGAGGAGGCCGAGACCACCGGCCACGCCGACGGCGGCACCGCCGGCGAGGAGGCGGCGTCTGCTGATGGAGGGCATCGCTCGATGCTGACAGCCCTCACGTCAAAACCCTTGTGTCGCCGCCCCGCCGGTCACAACTCGAACCGCTCGCCGTCGACGGCCATGTCGTCGGCGAACGCCGCGTCGGCCGGGATGAAGTGGGCCAGATGGACGATTCGCGTCTCGTCGGCGTCGAGGTCCGCCCCCAACGCCCGCGCGCCCTCGACCGTCATGTGTTTGGTCCCGAAGGTGCGGGGCACGCCGTCCGGGTCCTCGTGGCGGCCACCGAGCGGGTGGTGTTCACAGAGGTCGGCCGTGACGATGCCGTCCGCGAGCAGGAGGTCCGGGTCCGCCAGCACGTCCCGTGAGTCCTCGGGAATCCCGTAGCTCGTATCGCCCGAAAGCGAGAGTTTCGCACCGGTTTCGGGGTCTTCGATGGCGAGGCCGTAACAGACCAGCGGCGGGTGTTCGACGGGGACGAGCGTCACCTCGAAGCCACACGTCTCGAAGGACTCGAAGGGGGACTCGGCCGAAACTGTCACTGCGTCGAGGTAGTCGTAGCGTCGCCGGACCGTCTCGGCGACGCTCTCGTCGGTTTGGGGGTCGGTCTCGTCGGCGGCGTAGACCGGGAAGTCGGCGAGCAGGCGGTAGGCGTTGCCCAACCCGTCGAGGTGGTCGAAGTGGATGTGGCTGACGACGGCGGCGTCGGGGAGGGCCACGTCTCGGTGGAGGAACTGGTGGCGGAAGTCCGGGCTGGCGTCGACGAGCAGTGCCTCGCCGGTACGTTCGTTGTGGACGTGCACCGAGAAGCGCGTGCGCTCGATACCGCCGGACGGGTCGACGCCCCTGCCGCGGATACGCTCGCGGAGCGCGTCGTCGGGACTCCGCGCTCGCTCGCAGGTGTCACAGGAACAACCCGGCGTCGGCGTTCCGGTCGTGTCGCCCGTCCCCAACAGCGTGACTTCCATCAGGTCGGGGAAGGAACCGAGACGGCCTAAAGGTCGTGCTTCCCGCGAACCTGACACGACGCGGTGTCAGTCGTGGCTGTGGTCGTGCGCGTCGCCGCCGTCCGTCGTGTCCTCGCCGGGCGTCCCCCCGGCGACCAACGCGTCGGCGTCCCCGTCTATCATGTCGAGGTTCTTCAGGTTGTCTCGCTCCTCGAAGTCGGCGACGGCGTCCTCCATGTCCTGTTGGGTCAGCGTCGTGCGCTCCTCGGTCAGTGCGTCGAGGACGGCCTCCCGGAGGACGAGGCGGAGGTCGCTGCCCGTCAGTCCCTCGGTAATCTCCGCGAGCGTGTCGGGGTCGAAGTCAACGATGTCCATCTCGCGGGTGACCACTCGGAGGATGTCGGCACGCATCCCCGTGTCCGGTTTGGGGAAGTTGACGATTTCGTCGAAGCGTCGCCACGCCGCCGCGTCCAGTTGGTCGGGGTGGTTGGTCGCGCCGATGAGGAGGACCTCGTCGTCGATGAGGCTGATTTCGTCGATGCTCTTCAGCAGGGTGTTGACCGCGCGCTTGATGGCGGCGTGTTCGTCCGACGAGCGCGTCTTCGCCACGAAGTCGAACTCGTCCATGAAGAAGATACAGGGGGCGAGTCGGCGGGCCACCTCGAAGGACTTCTCGACGTTCTTGGCCGTCTCGCCGAGATATTGACTGGTTATCATCGACAGTTTCACCTCGACGAACGGGAGGTCCAACTCGTGGGCCAGTGCCCGCGCCACGCTCGTCTTCCCGGTGCCCGGCGGGCCGACGAACAGGAGTTTCCCGATTTCACGGAGGCCGATGTCCGCGAGATAGTCGCGGTGTTCGATGGCCTTGACGATTTTGTAAATCTCGCCCTCTTGATCCGAGGTCAACACGAGGTCGTCCATCCGCATGTCGACCTCCTCCGGGGCGCGGATGTCCACGAGGTCCAGCATCTCGTCCTCCTCGTCGTCGTCGAAGTACTCGTCGAGCAGGCTGTCTATCCAGGCACGGTCGGCACGGGCCGGGCGGTTCTCCTCCCGGGCTTGCTCGTACTCGACGCCGAACTCCTCGCCGTAGGCGGCGGCCAGCACCGGGTTTGCGCGGAGACGCTCGGCGTCGGCCCGGTCGAGGAACCACTCCTCGGCCATGTCGCGGTCGGTGAACGTGATGTCGCCCGAGAAGTCGTCGCGGTCGGTGAACATCAACCCGGAGACGGCGTCCCACGGGCGTTCGACGCCGGTCGCTTCGGTGGCGGTGGTGTTCGTCGTCGACAGCGGCCGTTCGATGCGGCCGTCGCTCCAGAACACCCCGCGATAGCTCGGCGGCAGGTCGTCCTCGTCCAGTTCACGGTCCCCGTTGTAGACTGCCGTGGTGAGCAGGAACTCGACGATATCAAGCTCCGGGTTACTCATTCCCGGTAGGATTTTAGCGGGCCGGATATAAGCCCCCCGAACTCGTCTCGTCGCAGTTCCGTCCACGACAACTGCACACACCGGTGCTACCAGTTCGACTGGATTTATCACTATCCACCATGATTGAAACTGTATGGCATCCACACCAGTCGTTGTCAAGGCGTATCGGACACCGCAGGGGAAAGAGGACGGCGTCTACTCGGAGGTCCGCAGCGAGGACCTCTCGATTCCGCTCATCAACCAGATGCTCGCCGAGACTGGCCTCTCGGGCGACCAGGTCGACGACCTCATCTGGGGCTGTGCCCAGCAGCGTGACGAACAGGGCAACAACATGGCGCGCGTCATCTCTCTGCTCTCCGATCTGGGCGAGTCCGTCCCGGCGACGACGGTCAACCGATGGTGTGCCTCCTCGGCACAGGCCATCATCTCGGCCGCCGACGCCATCCGCGCGGGACAGCGCGATGTCCTCATCGCGGGCGGCGTCGAGAACATGTCTCGCGTCGAGATGGGTGCCAACACCGCCAACGTCCACCCACGGCTCAACGAACACTACAACGTCATGGACCTGCAGATGGGCATGACCGCCGAGAAGGTGGCCGAGGAGTACGACATCTCCCGGGAACAGCAGGACGAGTACGCCGCTCGCTCCCAGCAGCGCGCCTGCGAGGCGACCGACGAGGGTCGCTTCGACGACGAGATAATCCCCGTGCAAGGCCACGACGACGACGGCAACGAGATAACCGTCGAGGAAGACGAGGGCCTGCGCCGCGGCACCACCGCAGAGAAACTCTCGGGCCTCCCCACCGTGTTCAAGGCCGACGGGACGGTCTCGCCCGGCAACTCCAGCCAGATTTCCGACGGCGCGGCCGCGACGATGCTCACCAGCAAGGAGTTCGCGGAGGACCAGGGTCTCGACATCCTCGCGGAAGTCGGTGCCAACAACGTCGCCGGCGTCGACCCGACCGTGATGGGTATCGGGCCGGTCCCCGCGGTCCGTGGCCTGTGTGAGCGCACCGGCCGCGACCCCGAGGACTACGACCTCGTCGAACTCAACGAGGCCTTCGCCTCCCAGTGTTACTACTGCCAGCAGGAACTCGGCTTCGACGACGACATCTACAACGTCAACGGCGGTGCCATCGCCATCGGCCACCCGCTCGGTGCCTCCGGTGCCCGCCTGCCCGTGACGCTCATCCACGAGATGAACAAGCGCGACGCCGAACTCGGCCTCGCTACCGAGTGTGTCGGCTTCGGTCAGGGCGCGGCAATCGACTTCGAACTGCCCTAAAACCCAGTCGTACTGCTCTCGACTCTCGGCGGTTCTTTTGTAGACAGTCGGCGAACGTACCGCTGCCGAGACGCATATAGTGCTCATAGCAACCGCTTATCGGACCGTTCGCGAACCGCTCGGTAATGTCCGAGACACCGACAGAGCGGTTCCGGCGCGAGTTCGAAGACCAGACGGACCGGTACCTCGACACGCTGATGGAGTGTACCGCACGTCTCTCGCCCGCGCTCGAGTGCTACGGACAGGACGCGGACCCGTTCTGGGACGAACTCGAAGCAGTTCACCGTCTCGAATCCGACTGTGACGACCTGTTACAGGACCTCCGCCTCTCGGTCGCCGAGTCGATGCAACCCAACTTCACCGGTGTGTTCTTCCAGCCCGGGCCGGTGCTCGAACTGTTCGCCCGCCTCGATGCGGTCCCCAACGCCGTCGAACAGTTCCTCACGGAACTGGCCGCGATGACCCCCTCGCTGTCGGTGACGGCCCTGTCCGATTTCGTTCGGATGGCCGATATCGTGACCGACGCGATGGCGACGCTGGTGTCGGTGACGGCCGACCTCTGTGACGTACTCTGTGGCACCGACGCCGGGACCGACGACATCCACCGGCGTGTCGAGTCGGTGATAGCGGCCGAGTCGCGGTGTGACACCGTGCGGGACAAACTCCTCTCGGACGCGTTCGCCGAGACGGACACTGCGGCGGCACTGGTGGTCCGTGCGCTGGCACTCACGCTCGACCGGGCGATGGACGCCGTCGAGGACGCCGCGGAGCAACTGGTGTACGTAGACAGCGTGACCGTCCGGTCGGCGGCGAGCCCCGAACCGCGGTGAGTGTCGTCAGTTCACCGTCGCGCCGATGATGGACGCCTCGATGCGGTTGAGGTGTTCGCCGACGGTGCCGACGGTGCAGTCACACACCTCGGCGATGTCCTCGTAGGTCGCCTCTCGCGGCACCTCGTAGTAGCCGAGGCGGACGGCGGCTTCGAGCACCTCGCGCTGGCGGTCGGTGAGGCGGGCGATGGCGCGCTCGTCGTCGGGACGGTAGGTCCCCATCTCGGTCGCTTCGGCGTCGATGGTCTCGGGGACGTTCGCCAGCGCGTCTTGGATGTTGTCGTCGCTCCCGACGACGGTCACCCGGAGGTTGCCCTGACCGGTGAACTGGATGGGGAGTTCGAGGACGAGACGGTAGTCGTCGACGAGTTCGAGCAGCTCGACCGTCGGTTCGCTCTCGGCCCAGTGGATGTACGTGTAGTGTCCGGGGTCGCCGGGGATGAGTTCCCACTCGAGGGCACTCGGGTGGGCCTCGAGTATCTCGGCCGTCGCGTTTTCGTCGCCGTACCCGCCGATGAGCGAGACGCCGGTCCTGTCTTCGAGGAGGTTGATGTAGGCTATCTGTTCGAGCGTGACCGCCGGTTCGGCCTTGACCGCGGCGATGACCGGGTGGAAATCTCGGTCGTCCAACGGGACGAGCGTGAAGGTAAAGTACCGCATCTTCAGGCGGTCCCTCTCGTCGCCGAGTGTCGGTCTGCGTGGCGGTCGTCTGGCCGTGTGCGGTGTGTGTCTGTGGCGCGTCGCATAGGTCGAGAGTCGCCTCCCGGGCGGTATATGGCATCCGGAAAGCGGGTGTCGTCACGGCGTTCGTCTTGTGAACCCTTATTTCCCGGTGGTCGCATCGTCACCCATGGGACTGGAGAAGATATTCGACCTGATGCCGTTCGCGGACCTTCTCGGCATCGAAATCACACACGTCGGCGACGGCTACGCCGAGGGGACCCTCGAGATGCGGGAGGAACTCTCGTCGGTCCCCGGCGGTGGCGTGGCCCACGGCGGCGTCACCTACTCGCTGGCCGACACCGTCGGCGGGGCGGCAGTCATGTCCGCAACGGAGGACGTGTCACCGACCATCGACATGCGCATCGACTACATCGCCCCAGCGACCGACGACCTCGAAGCCGAGGCCGAGGTGGTTCGGGTCGGCGGGAACGTCGTCGTCGTCGACGTCGACGTGTGGGACGCCGACGGACACCACGTCGCCACGGCGCGTGGCGTCTACAAGTCCGGCGGCCGGAGCGAAGACACGCCGTGGCTGGCCGACTAGGCCACCTGCCAGACGTACCGGCTGCCGTCGTTGATGCCCGAGAAGTCGAACACGAAGTACAGCGGACTCGTGTCGGCCCCGGCGTTGTACGGCACCTCGCCTTCGACCCGACCGTTCGTCTGCACCTCCATATTCCACCGGAGTGCCTCGTCGAGGGCCGGCTGTGTCTCGGTACTCGTGGCGTACACCTCCCCGGTGTCGCTCTTGAGGAGAGCCTGCCCGCGCAAGAAGACCATCTGTCCCTCGTCGGCGTCGTTCTCGAGACGGACGGTTGGGATGGCGAACGTCGTCTCCTCGCCCGAACGAATCCCGTCGACGGCATCCGTCGTGCGGAAGTCGGTGACCGTCACGGTCAACGACCCCTCGGTGACGCTCTCCCCGATGTCCGCGGCCGGGACGTGCAACGTCTGTTCGAGGCGAGCGACGCTGTCTGCGGACTGGTCGAGCCGGAACGTCGCGCGCTCGAGACTCGTGTGGTCGGAGTCGATGTCCACCTCGACTGCCGGTTCGGTGAGCGTCGCCGGCGTCTCGAACGCGAGGTAGCCCTGCACGACTTCGCCCGGTGCGAGCAGGCCGTTCCGAAACTGGTTGCCGGGTTCCTCCGAGACGACGACGCGGCGGTAGTCGTCGCCGCCGTCCGCGAGGTGAAACGCGCCGAAGTCCTGCATCGACAGGAACCGCTCCGTGGCCCCGTTTTTCATCTCGAAGAAGGCGACGACCATCGTGTTCCCGTCGTCTGCCGTCCGTCCCGCGACGGACTGTCGCTGGCTCGCCCCGAGCAGCACCATCGAGAGGCTGTCGTCGCCGACGACCTCACCGATGGCCGCCGTCGGCCGCGTCGTCGGCGTCGCGGTCCCGGCCGTCGTCGTCGTCGTCTCCCCGGCGACGGTGGTTCCGGTGACCGTCTCGGTCCCATCGGTGTCACTGTCGGTTCCACAGCCAGCGAGCAGGAGCGTCCCCGCGGCGACGCCGGACCGAAGGAAGTGGCGGCGAGAGAGTGGCGAGTCGGTCATGGTGTCCGGCGGTATGCCGAGGTCGGGTATAAATCTCGTGACCTCGCCCGACCGGACGCTCAGTCACCGACGGCGGACGCACCGGTGACGGACTCGTCGGGGACGGTGCCGTCGTCGTTCCAGCCACGCAGGTCGTAGTAGTTCGAGAGTTCCTCGCTGAGGCCGTCCAACTCGTAGGGGAGTGACTCGTCGTCCGCGCGGTCTTTCCCGCGCTGGTTGTGGAAGTGCCGCTCCAGTTCGACGATGCGACTGCCCACGTCCATCAGGTGGTCGTACTCGGTCTGGAACACCCTCTCGTAGCGCTCCTCTTCGGTGTAGGACGAGGAGAACTGACAGAGGACGCCGCTGTCCCTGATTGCCTTGCGGTTTTCGAGTTCGATGACGCGCTCGGATTTGCCGTCGACGCCCTCCTTGGGCATCGCCTCGTTCGGGGCGACGAGCGGGTACTCGTAGTCGTAGACGACGGCGTACATGTGGTCCGCGCCGCGGTTCGAGGTGGCGTACGAGAGGCCCTGCCCGTTCAGCGTCCGGCCGTCGTGGGCCGCGAACTCCATGCCCTTCATGGTCCAGTTCTCGACGCCCAGCTCCTCGTGGACGCGGTCGATGCCCTCCGCGAGCAGGTCACCTTCGTCCTCGCGGTAGGCTATCTTCTCGACCAGTTCCAACAGCAACTCCTCGTTGCCGAACTCGTCCTCGCTGGCGAGGTACGCCGAGACGGTGTCTCCACAGGAGATGGTGTCCATCCCGAGGTTGTCGCACATGTCGTTTGCCTCCATGACCGTCCGGAAGTCGTCGACCAGTGCGTTCGACCCGAAGGCCATCACCGTCTCCCACTCAGGGCCTTCGGTGGTGAACCCGTCGGATTCGTCTTTGGTCGGGAGTTTGCAGGCGAAGGCACACGACGAGCAGGTCCCCTTCTTGTACTTGTGGTCGATGACCGCCGAGGACCCGATGTTCTCCAACCCGTCGTAGGAGAGTTCCTCGAAGTACTTCGTCGGCACCGCGTCGACGGCGTTGGCGAACGAGGAGACGGAGACGGTCCCCGCGTCCTTCATCGGGCTATCCGAGGTGGCGGCCTCCTGATGAATCGCCTGTGTCACTTCCTCGTCCAGTTCCACGTCCCGCCGGGAGTCGCCGTCGAACGTGACGAACTTGACGTTCTTCGACCCCAGCACCGCACCGAGGCCGCCGCGCCCGAACGCGCGGTGTTCGGAGGTGATGATGGCACCGAAGCGCACCTCGTTCTCGCCGGCCGGGCCGACGATGGCGGTGTGTTCGTCGCCGAGGTCGTGTTCGGACTGGACGTACTCGATGGTCTCGTCCACAGTGGCCTCTTCGAGGTCGCCGACTTCCTCGAAGGTCACGCCGTCGTCGCGGACGTGGACGCCCACGAGGGCGTCGCTCGCGCCCGTAATCTCGACCGCGCCGTAGCCGGTGTCGGTGAACGGCCGGGACATGAACCCACCCGCGTTCGAGGAGAGCAGGCCGTCTGTCAGCGGCGACAGCCCCGTGCAGTTCATCCGGCCGGTGAAACTCATCTGTGAGGTTTGGAGCGGCCCGGTGGCGAACACCAGCCGGTTCTCCGGGCCCAGCGGGTCCGCGTCGAACGGAATCCGCTCGTGTGCGAGTTTCGTCCCCACGCCCCGGCCCCCGATGAACGATTCGAGAACGCCGTCGATGTTTTCCGTCTCCGTCTCCCGCGCCCCCACGTCGATGCTCAACAGCGGTCCGCGCCCGTGAATCATTGTCGTGGTATACGTTGGAAGCCGGGGTAATAAAATCAGGAGATAGCGGTCACGAATCTCCGGCGATCCGTTTCCATTGGAAACCGCCGTTCCCGTTCAGCCGGTCAGTTCACCGAGTGCGTCCAACGTCGTCTCCTTTGCCTCCTGTGTCATGCCGGAGGCGAAGCCGACGCGGACGGCACTCACGCCGTCGACGGCCGCGAACTGCTCGACGCGCTCCCGGACCTCGTCGGGGGTCCCCGCCGCGGCGACGGCGTCGAGGAGTTCGTCGGGGAGTGCCTCGGCCATCGCGGCCGTGTCCCGTTCTTCCCACGCCCCGCGGATTTCTTCGACTTCCGCCTCGTAGCCCTGCTCGGCCACCGAGTCGCCGTAGAATGGCCCGTACGCGCCGAGCAGGAACGCGACCATCTGCCGAACGGTCGACCGGGCGCGCTCGCGGTCCTCGCTCGCGTAACACCGGACGATGGGACTCACCCGCAACGCCGAGGGGTCGCGGTCTCCCAGTTCTGCCCCTCTGTGGAGGTCCGCCATCCGGTCGGCCAGTCCGTCGTGAGTGAACAGTTGTGGAATCCAGCCGTCGGCGAAGCGACCGGCGAGTTCCGCGGCCTTCGGGCCGAGGGCGGCCACGTCGACGGCCGGCGGGTCGTCCGGCACCGTCCCCTCGTAACTCAGCCCGCCCACGTCGAATATCTCGCCGTCGTAGTCGACGTCACCGCCCGCGTACACCTCGCGGATGACGTCGATAGTCTCGCGGAGGCGACGGAGCGGCCGGTCGAACGACTGGGCGTGCCACCCCTCCGCGATGGCGGGGGAACTCGTCCCGAGGCCCAGACGGAAGCGGCCGTCGGTCACGTCGTGCATCGTGAGCGCGCTCTGGCCCACGACAGTCGGCGCGCGCGAGTACGGCGAGAGGACGTCGTCGGTGATGCCGATGTCCTCCGTCCGCTCGGCGATGACCGTCAGGACGGGGAGGATGTTCCAGCCGGTCGTCTCCCCCATCGTCACGTGACTGAAGCCGTGGTTCTCGGCGCGCACTGCCTGTTGGGCGACCGAATCCACCGAGTCGTGGTCCCGTGTCATCAACACGAGGTCGAGGTCCGTCATGCACCCCACTCCACCCCGCTGGTACTAAAAGCGTCTCCCCGTCGCGGGGGTGTCACCCGAAGTCCTGCTCAGTCCGGGTTGACCATCTGCATCGCCTCGCGCACCGAGTCGCGGTTCCCGAGCAGCGTTACCCGGTCACCCTTCTCCAGTTCCATGTCGGCGTTTGGAACGTCCACGTCGCCGTTGCGCGCGACGAGCGCGATGAGACAGCTCTCGGGTAGTTTCGGCCCGAGTTCTTCGACGGGCCGGCCGATGAACGCCTCGGCCGTGACGGGTACCTCCTGTACGTCGCCGACCCGGCCCACGTCGGTCATCCAGTGTGCCAGTGCCGGCCGTTCTATCTGGTTGTCGATGGCCCACGCCGTCGCCATCCCCGCGTCGATGGTGCGGACGCCGAGGTCCTCGAAGGCCTCCACGTTGTCCGGGTTGTTCGCCCGGGCGATGACGGTGTCCACGCTGAACTTCGAGTCCGACAGTTGGGCGATGAGGAGGTTCGCGTCGTCGTCGCCGGTGGCGGCGACGATGGTCTTTGCGTTGTCCGCACCGGCCTCGCGTAACACCTCCGTGTCGGTGCCGTCACCCCAGACTGCGGTGAAGCCCTCGTTTCGGATCGTTTCGACGGCGCCTTCGTCCTCTTCGACGATGACGACGTTCTCCCCTCGGTCTTCGAGGCGGTCGGCGAGCGCGCGGCCCACCTTCCCGCCTCCGACGATGATGACTCGCATTGGTATCACGTTCAGGTATTCAGCGATGTAGCGCGCGAAGCCGCCCTCTAGTGCGACTGTCGCGAAGATGACGAGGAAGACGGTCCCGACGAGCAGTTGTGCCTGCTGGCTCGACGTGGCCGCCTCCGTACACAGTTGTCCGACTTCCGTGCCGCTGACCGCACCCGCACAGACCGTCGCCGGGTCCGCGCCCGCGAGCGTCGCGGCCTCGGCTCTGAGCGTGCTGGCCTCGGACTGCAACTCGACGGCGAACAGCGTCGCCACGGACGCCGGGATGATGCCGCGCGGGCCGACGAAACTCATGAACACCTTCTCGTTCCGCGTAAAGCGGTCGCCGACTGCCGACACGAACACCAACAGCGGCCGGACGGCGAGCATGACCGCCGCGACGACGACCAACCCCGGCAGTCCCAACTGGAGCAGGTCCTCGAACTCCAGTAACGCCGCGAGCGCGATGAACACGAACGAGAGGACCAGCAGCGTGATGTCGCCCTTGAACGCCTCGATTTCGTCCTCGTACGGCACGTCCGCGTTCCCGAGGACGAGACCGGCGGTGGCAACGGCCGCGATGCCCGCCTCGCTGGCGATAGTGTCGGCCGCACCGAACGCGATTACCGCCCCGGCGAGCGTCAACAGACGCGCGTTCCGCGGGGCGTTCCCCGGCGAGAGGTCCACGTACCGGAGCAGGTAGAAGACGGCGGCGGCGACGACGAGGCCGACGAGCAGGCCGATGCCCAACCGCTCGGTGAACTCACGGAGGAACGCGCCACCCGATTGGTCGCCCAACACGACCACCTCGAAGACGACGACGGCGACGATGGCCGCCGTCACGTCGTTGATGATACCCTCCGTCTCCAGTGCCGTCGCCACCCGGTCACGGACCGGGACGACGTCGAGAATCGGCGTGATGACCGTCGGCCCCGTGGCGACGAGCAACGCACCGACGAGAAACGACATGTCCCACGCCGCGCCGAGCGCGAAGTGGACGGCGAGTGCCGTGCCGACGAACGCGATGGCCGCACCGACCGTCACCAGTCTGATAGTCGCCGCGGGTGCCTCCTTGATGCGGCCGACCCGCAGGTGGAAGGCCCCCTCGAAGACGATGATGGCCACCGAGAGGCCGACGATGGCCGGGAGCGCGTTCCCGAACGACGCCCGTGTTATCAGGCCCAGTCCCTCGGGCCCGAGGACGACGCCGGCGGAGATGAGGAAGATGATACTGGGGACCTGAAACCGTGCGGCCAGTAACTGCGCCGCGACGCCGATGCCGATGATGGCCGCGACGAGCGGTATCAGTCCGCTGGCGCTCACGGGAGTCCCTCCATACGTCCGGGGACACGAATCGGCGGTTCTTAAAACACCCACACTGCGCGTTCCTGCGTCACGTCCCGTCCCCGTGGTTGTCGGGTGTCACTCGCCCGACTCGCGCTCGTCGAGATACCCCAACACGCCCCGGACGTTCAGCCGTGCCTCCTCCCGGGCCTTCCGCTCGCCCCACACGTCCCCGAGGTCAGCCGCCGCCGCGAAGTGGTCGGCGACCGCCTCGTCGTCTCCCAGTTCCTCGCGCTTCTCGGCGACGCGCTCGACCCACTCGGGGAGCACCGTCTCGTACTCGTCGAGGCGGCCCGCCGCCTCGGCCGCACCGAAGTGGGGGTAACAGAGTACCTCCGGGTTCAGGTCCCGCAGCATCCGTACGTCGGCCAGACACTGTTCGAGGTCGAAGTTCGCGGGCGGCGACGTCTGAAACACGGCGTCGCGCTCGCGGACGTAGATACCGGCGGCGTCGGCGGTGAACACCGTCCGCTCCGCGCGGTTCTCGAAGACGACCTGATGGGGTGCGTGTCCCGGCGCGTGGTGGACCCGGAGCCGTCGGTCCCCGAGGTCGAGTTCGTCGCCGTCTGCGAGTTCGCGGATGCGCGACTCGGGTACCGGTTTCGGCTCCGTGTAGAACTCCCACTGGTCGCCGACGGCCGCCTTCGTGCCCGCGACGAGACGCGAGGGGTCCGCGACGTGTGAGGCCCCAATTTCGTGGACCGCGACGGTCGCGTTCGGACACGCCTCGGCGAGAAAGCCCGCGCCGCCCGCGTGGTCGAGGTGGACGTGGGTCAGCGCGACGACTTCGAGGTCCGTCGGTTCGACGCCGACGGCCGCCATCGCGTCGAGAACGCGCTCGTAGTTGGTACCGATACCCGAGTCGACGACGGCGGGTCGCTCGGCGTCGAGGATGTACACCGCACCGAACCCCGGTGCGTCGAACATCCCCGTGTCGACGTAGTGCAGGTCCGAACAGTCCCCGAGTGTCACCTCGGTCAGGTCGCCGATTGCCATACTGCTCACACTGGCGGCCGGGGAGAAAAGCCGTTCGGGGGGCCGACTGACGCGGCCGTCTCGCTCACAGCGTCGTCTTCGTCAGCACATCCGAGTCACCGATTCGGTACGAGCGCGCCTCGCCCCAGTCCGTCTCGACCACCGAGTAGTCGCGCTCACCGTCGGCTATCTCCCGGAGGCCGCCGTAGAGCGTGTCGAGTATCGAGAGGTCGTCACCGGACAGTGCTTCGTTGTGGCTCGTCGCGAGCGTGTCGAAGGCACCGGCGTCGCGCAGGTCGAGGAGTTCGGCGACCGACTGGACGTACTCGTCGAAGTCACAGTCCTCGAACATGAGGTACACGCCCCGGTCGATGTGGACGATGTCGCCGCCGTAGAACACGCCCGCCTCCCGGTCGAGGAGGCCGAGGTGACCGGGCGAGTGCCCCGGCAGGGGATACACGTCGAGCGTCCGGTCACCGAGGTCGATGCCGTCCGCCATCGGAACCGCCGACGCCGGTGCCGGGTCGACGGCGTACGTCTCCGGTTCGAACTCGTCCGGGAACGTTCCGCCGTCCGCTAGCCACCGGTCCACGAACGTCGCCGGCCTGTCGACGAACTCCTCGGAGAGGCTGTCGATGGCCACGCGGCCGTCGGCCGGGAGTTCGCGCGGGCTGACCAGCACGTCGTCGAACTGTGCCGCCGCCCCGATGTGGTCCCAGTGCGTGTGCGTGAGTACGACCGTAATCGGCGTGTCGACCAGTCCGGTGACCAGTCCGCGCAAGTCACCGACGCCGATACCCGCGTCCACGAGGACCGACCGCTCGTCGCCCGCTATCAGAAACGAGCCGTACTTTTCGGCTTCGTCGATGCTGTACCCGCGCTCGCCCAGTCGCGTCACCTCGTACCAGTCGTCCGTCCTGTTCATGCCTGACACACGACGGTCACGCGGCTTAAATCCACACCCGCGGGTCGGGACGGACGCGTCCACGGTGGCACGAAAGCCTTTGACCGTCCCCGTCGACCAACGGCCATGGCACGCGTTCCCTATGTCACCCAAGACGACCTCGACCCCGACTACCGTGACCTCGTCGTCTCATCGCTCCAACCGGGCAAGACGGTCAACGTGTACAGTGCCATCGGCAACAACCAAGCGGTACTGCACGGCTTCCGGGAGGCTCTCGGCGCGTTCTGGAACGACTCCGGGTTGACCGACCGCCAGCGCGAAATCGTCATCCTGACGGTCGCCGCCGAGATTCGTTCGGCGTACGAGTGGCAACAGCACGTCAACGTCGCCGGTGACGCGGGCCTGGCGCCAGCGGAAATCGCCGCCATCGCCCGCGACGACCGCAGTCCGTTCCCCGACGAGGAACGCGCACTCGTCGCCTACACCCGTGCGGTCGCTCGGGGACGGGTCGACGACGCCCTCCACGAGGCGATGACCGAGTACTTCGGAACCGAGACCGTCGTCGGTGCGGCGTCGACGGCGGCGGGCTACGTCGCACTCGGCCGGGTCATCGACGCACTCGGCGTCGAAATCGAGGCTGGCGACGAGTTCGTCGGGTGGGACCCCGAGTAATCACGACGCGTCCGTCGGTTCGTCCGCCCCTGTAGTTTCGCGAACGTAGTCGTAGATGTCGGTCATGTCACCCTCCTCGCCGTACCGCGCCCGTGTCCGACCGACCTGACTCCTGACGACGCCCGCCAGCAGGAGCGGGAGTCGCTTGTCCTCGGCGAACTCGCCGAGGAGACGGAGGTCCTTCGCCAGCAGCTCGATGGCGAACCCGACGTCGCGGCCGTTCGCGACGTACTCCGGGAACTTCTCCTCCGTCGCGGAGTTCCGGCCGGAACTGACGTTGAATATCTCACACATCGTCTCGATGTCCAGTCCGGCCCGTTGTCCGAGGGCGACTGCCTCCGAGGTGGCGACCATCGCCGTCGCCGAGAGGTAGTTGTTGAGCAACTTCACCGCGTGCCCGTGGCCGGGGTCGTCCCCGACGTGGAAGACGTTCTCGGCGAAGGCGTCGACGTACGCCCGGCAGGCCTCGAACGTCGCGCGGTCCCCGCCGACCATCACGGTGAGCGTCCCGTCCTCAGCCCCCGACACGCCGCCGCTGACGGGCGCGCCGAGAACCGTCGCCTCGAGGCCCGACTCTGGGTCCGCTATCGCTCTGGTCGTCCCCGGCGTCGACGTTGTCGTGTCGACGACCACCGAGTCGGCGTCTGTCGTCGCCGCCAGTTCCGAGGCGACGGCCTCCACCGCCTCCGGGCCGGGCAGCGAGAGGAAGACGACCTCGGCCGCGTCCCCGACGGCCCCGGCGGACTCGGCCGGGGTCGCGCCCGCCGCCGCCATCGCCTCGACCGCTTCCGGTCGGCTGTCGTAGACCACGACTTCGTGGCCGTTCCGAACGAGGTGCGTGGCCATCGACCCGCCCATGCGACCGAGGCCGACGAATCCCAGCGTTACCATAGCTGAGTATCGCTACCGTCGAGCAATAAGCTACCGCCGGCGGTGACCGACTCGAACTCCTCGGTCACCCTCGAACCGGCCGAATCCACGCCACACGCTCACTCTCGCCCCGTGGTACCGCGACTCTCGGAACCCTTATCCCTCCCCCGCTGTTCCAGACAAAGGCAATGGCAAACGGTACGGTTGATTTCTTCAACGACACAGGCGGCTACGGTTTCATCGAGACAGAGGACGCGGACGAGGACGTTTTCTTCCACATGGAAGACGTTGGCGGCCCGGACCTCGAGGAAGGACAGGAAGTCGAATTCGACATCGAACAGGCCGACAAGGGCCCCCGCGCGACGAACCTCGTCCGTAACTGACGGACGTTTCTGACCGCGACCTTTACCGAGTGCAACCACCCCGAGCAGTGCGACCGCCCCTCGAAACCGCGCGACACCGGAGAGCGACACGGTTTTGCCACGTCGGGCGGAACGCTCGGGCATGATTAGCCGGCAGTTCCTCCGGGAGAATCCCGACACCGTGCGCGACGCCGTCGCGAAGAAAGGCGTCACGGGCGTGGACGTGGACCGGGTACTCGACATCGACGCGGAGTGGCGCGACCTGAAGGCAGAGGGCGACGACCTGCGCCACGAGCGCAACGAGGTCAGCGAGCGCATCGGGAAACTCAAACGCGAGGGCGACGAGGAGGCGGCACAGGAGGCCATCGACCGCTCGCAGGAACTGAAAGCCGAACTCGAAGCGGTCGAGGAACGCGCCGACGAACTCGAAGCCGAACTCGAAGCGGCCCTGCTCGAACTGCCACAGATACCCCACGAAGACGCGCCGGTCGGCGACGACGAGAGCGACAACGTCGAGGCCTACCGCGAGGGCTTCGACTCGCTCCGGGACCTACCCGACGCGGTGACGCCCCACTACGACTTGGGCGAGGACCTCGACATCCTGAACTTCGAGCGCGGCGCGAAGGTGACCGGCGGCGGCTTCTACTTCTTGCAGGGCGACGGGGCGCGACTCGAACACGCGCTCATCCAGTTCATGCTCGACGTCCACCGCGAGCAGGGGTACACCGACATCGTGCCGCCCATCCCGGTCAACAGCCAGTCGATGGAGGGCACCGGCCAGTTCCCGAAGTTCGTCGAGGACGCCTACCGCATCGGCGGCGACAACGACGAACCGTACGACGACGAGGACCTGTGGCTCCTCCCGACGGCGGAAGTCCCCGTCACGAACATGTACCGCGACGAGATTCTGCTGGACGACGACCTGCCGGTCAAACACCAGGCGTACACCCCGAACTTCCGGCGGGAAGCGGGCGAACACGGCACCGAGACCCGCGGCATCGTCCGCGTCCACCAGTTCAACAAAGTCGAACTCGTCAACTTCGTCCGCCCCGAGGACAGCTACGACCGAATGGAGGGGTTGCTCGGTGAGGCCGAGGCGGTCCTCGAACGACTGGGCCTCCCCTACCGCGTGCTGGAGATGTGTACCGGCGACATGGGCTTTACACAGGCCAAGAAGTACGACATCGAGGTGTGGGCACCCGGCGACGACATGGAGGACGGCCCCGAGGAGGGTGGTCGCTGGCTGGAGGTCTCCTCGGTGTCGAACTTCGAGGCGTTCCAGGCTCGACGCGCGGGTTTGCGCTACCGTCCCGAACGCCACGAGTCGGCCGACTACCTCCACACGCTCAACGGGTCGGGACTGGCCGTCCCGCGAACGATGGTCGCAATCCTCGAATACTACCAGAACGAGGACGGCACCGTCACACTCCCCGAACCGCTCCGCCCGTACATGGGCGGGCAGGAGGTCATCGCCGGCCACGACCCGGTCGGCGAGAGCGCGCTCGGTGCTGGCGACCGGGAGTAACCGCTTCCCGCGGGTCCGACCGGCCGGCTACTGCGTGAAGGTATCGACGCTCGCTATTCTTTCACCCTCGAAGGAAAAGATGTCCACGAACGACGCCATCTCGGCCCCGTCCGGGGCGAGGAGGCGGCCCCGGACCGCCACGTCGCCCGCGTCCCCGGTCGCGGTAAACACCGCGTCCAGCGGGTGGGTCGTGTCCTTCGTGGGTCGGCCCTCGCGCATGAACTCGACGAACCGGTCCCGGCCGTCGATGGTCCGGTCGGGCCGGTGGTGGACGAACTCCGGCGTGAGTATCTCGGTGAGCAACTCGTAGTCGTCGCCGTCGAGGGCCTCGTAGTACGCCCGGGCCGTCGCCGCGCGGTCTGGCATACGTGACGTACGACCGCCCGACGGCAAAAACCCGCGGTCCCCGACTCACTCGGTGGGGTCGTCGAGGTCGAGTTCGATGTCCTCGTCGCTCCCGTCCTCCGCGTCGTCAGCCGCCGTCCCGTCGGCACTGTCCCCGTCGGCCGTCTCGGGGGTCACCGTCTCGCTCCCGTTGGTGTCCACTGTGTCGTCGTCGCCGACTTCGATTCCGGAGACGGTCACGTCGTCGTCCGCGGTATCCACGGGTCCGGTGTCGTCTATCGTCACGCCGCCACCGTCGTCCGGGGCGTCCGTGTCGTCGTCACCCGCGTCGTCGCCCTGTAGTTCCGCTTCGACCTCTTGGACGGCCGCGTTGATGTCGTCGTCCGCGCCCTCTCGTTGGCCATCCTCTTCCGGAGGCGAGGTATCCTCGTCCGTGGCTGGCGGGTCGGTCTCCTCGTCGCCCTGTAGTTCCGCTTCGACCTCTTGGACGGCCGCGTTGATGTCGTCGTCCGCGCCCTCGTCCTCGATGTCCCCGCCCGGCGTGGCGGTGTCCTCGTCGTCGGCGGGGTTGGTCGGCTGTTCGATGTCCTCGTCCGCCGGTTCGTCGCCGTCGGACTCCTCCGCGATGTGGGTGTCTTCGTCCTCGGTGGTGGCTCCGGCCGTGGCTTCGTCGTCCGGGTCCGGCGAGTCCGCGGGTGTGTCGTCGCTCTCCCCGTCGACCTGTATGTCGTCCGGGTCAGGGGGTTCGCCGATGTCGCGGGCAGTCATCAGCGGTGACTCGGCGTCTTTCCTGAGTTCGTCGCCTTCCTCGCCGTCCCCGCTGGAGAACTGGTTTGCGGACTCGGACAGCCACTCGGCGGCCTGCCAGAGTGCTGTCGCTTTCTCCTGTGCGCGCGTGAACCCGAACTCCAACTCCTCGGACTCGGCGAACCGGACGGCACTCTGGAACTGGTCGGAGGCCTCCTGAAACTCCTCCATCGCACGCTCGAAGTCGCCCTGTGCGATGAGCCAGTCCCGGTCCTCGTAGCTGTTCATCGCGCTCGTGAATGCACGCCGTCCCTCGATGTAGTGGGCGTGGCCGACACGGTAGCGGCCGACGGCCGTCGAGTCGCCGCCGATGGCCGACACCGCCTCGCGAACCTTGTCGGCGTTCGGTAGCCGTCGCATGTCGTCGGTGGACCACGTGTACTGGATGACACCCTCTTGGTCGATGACGAAGACGGCCCGCTTCGCGAGCAACTGGTCGCTGTCGAGGCCGACGCCGTACTGCTCGATAACCTCGCCGTGTGAGTCGCTCAACAGCGGGGTCGACAGCGAGTACTCCTCGGCGAACCGCTTGTGGCTGAACACGCTGTCCGGACTGATGGCGAAGACTTCCACGTCCTGTTGCATCGTGAACAGGTCTAGCTCGGTCAGGTCACAGGTGTCCTCGTCACAGGCGGGGCTGAAATCCGCCGGGTAGAACGCCAGCACGAGGATGTTCCTCCCGAGGTAGTCGTCTATATCCACGTCACGGGGCGCGCCGTCCACCACACCCGGGAGCGTGAACGTCGGTGCGTCCGTCCCTTCGCCAAGCACACGTCCACGGAAAACTGCAAGGGACTTAAAGCCTGACGGCGTTCTATCCACCGATGGACCAGTTCGGCCTGCACGTCCGCTACGAGGGCGACGACGACCCCGAGAAGTGCAGTGCTCGCAAACTCGCCCGGTTCGACCGTGCCGAGTTACACCGCTCGACGCTGGCGACGCCGCCCGGCATCGTCCTCAACCCCTTCGCCGACACCGCCCTCTCGCCCGCCGACGCCGTCGGGTCGGGTGCCCGCCACGGCCGACTCGTCGCGCTCGACTGCTCGTGGGAGACGGCTGAACGCGAGGCCTTCGACCTCGAAGGTATCCACCGCTCGCTCCCCTTCCTCGTCGCGGGCAACCCCGTGAACTACGGGACGGCCTTCGAGTTGAGTACCGTCGAGGCGTTCGCCGGCGCGCTCTGTATCCTCGGCGCGCGCGAACAGGCCGAGGACATCCTCTCGAAGTTCACCTGGGGCCACACCTTCCTCGAACTCAACGACGAACCGCTCGCCCGGTACGCCGAGTGTACCGACTCGACCGAAATCGTCGCCGTGCAGGACGACTACCTCGTCTCGGAGTGACGGGTCAGCCCCACTCGAAACCGCTCGGGTCCTCCGGTGGGTCGAGTGGGCTCTCCGGCAGGTCCGGGGGCACCTCCGGGTCGTTGTAACCGCCGGGAGCCACGTCGTTCGGACTCCCGGGGTAGAACAGCGAGGCCAGCGCGTGGAGGTGCTGGCGACCGACGCCGAGTTCGAACTGGCCGCCGCCGTAGAGGGTCACGTCCCGCCGTCTGCAGTACTCGATGGTGTCGAGCAGGGATTCGAGACTCCCGAACCGCGAGGGCTTGATGTTCAGCCACGAGGGCTGGAAGGGCAACTCGCGGACGCTCTCGACGCCGGTAATCGGCGCGTCCCACGACACCCTGTCCTCGTAGTCCGCCAGTATCGCCTCCGTCTCGTCCGTCAGCGCGGGGTCCTCCAGCACGGCGTCGGGGAACACCGCCGCCACCGTCCGGTAGAGGTCGGGGTCCGCCGGGGAGTCAACCTCCGTGCCCTCGTACTGCCCTTTCAAATCGAGGATGCGGACGGGGGCGAGTGCCGCCACGTCGTCGGCCAACTCGCGGCTCCACTCCGTCGTCGGGTCGAGTTTGAACGCCGCGTCCGGGTACTCGGCGAGCAGTCGCTCCAGTCGGTCGGTCGTCGGCGGGTCGCCGAGGCGGGTGCTGACGACGAACTCGACGGGGTCGTAGGACCGACCGAGTGCCGACGCGAGGTCCGTGTCGGCCTGCTTGAGTGCCAAATCGAGTGCCGCGCTCTCGAAAGCCCACTGCCGGTAGTGTCGGAAATCTTCGCGCTCGGGTGCCGAGGGGAACAGGTCGCGCTCGCCGACCACGTCGGAGAACTCGGCTATCGTGTACTCACCGGCGAGGGTCGGCGGCCCGGCGGCTCGGAACTCCTCGTGGAGGTCTGTCTCGTATGTCACGTCCTCGCCGCGCCCCGTCTCGTCCGCACCGTGCAGGGACACGGTTGTCGTCGCGCGCGCGAACCCGCTCGACGTGTCCCGCTCGTGCCCCGAGAGCGTCACTGACTCGACCGTCAGCGATAGGTCGGCCAGTCTGTCGAACAACATGCCCCGGCGTACGAGACCGGTCCACAAAACTCTCCCTGTCCGTCCGACTCGGAAATCTTAAACCGCGGCGGGCGAAACCCGGAGGTATGGCTACGTTCGAGGCGGCAGAGGACCGAATCCTCGCGAAGATGATTTGCATGCGGTGTAACGCGCGCAACCCCGGCCGGGCCGACCGCTGCCGGAAGTGTGGCTACGGCAACCTTCGACCGAAGAACCGCGAACGCAACACCGCCTGAACTCCGGATTCACTCGTCCGGATACTTCGGCTCGCGCTTTTCTGCCCGCTCGAGTGCCGTCTCTATCACGTCGCGCACGTCGCCGTGGAAGGTGTCCCCGTGCCCTGCGTACATGTGTTCGATACCCTCGGGAAGCCGGTCCAGTAACTCGCGGATGCTCTCGACGAGTCGCTCGCGGGACTGCCCGGCCATGTCCGTCCGGCCGAACGACCCGTAGTCGAACGCGCCGTCGTCGTGGACGACCACGTCGCCACTGAACAGACTCACCTCACCCACGAGGGAGACGTGGTCGTCGGCGTGGCCCGGCGTGTACACCACGTCGCAGGCTTCGTCGCCGACGAACACTTGGTCGCCGTCGTTCAGTTCGACCGTCTGCCGCGGGTGGTCGGCGTAGGCGTACAGGTCGGCGTCGAAGGCGTCGAGGACGGCGTCGAGTTGCCCGACGTGGTCGCCGTGCTGGTGGGTGAGAACGACTGCGTCGAGCGTGTCGGTGTGGTCGCGGACCACGTCGACGACACCGTCCATCATCCCCGCGTCGACGAGGACGGAGCGGTCCCCGTGCGCGAGGTACGCGTTGCAGGTGAACGTCTCGGCTCCCGCGGTTACGTTCGTCACGTCCATATCCGTGTCTCGGCCGGGATGCCCATCAGGGTACCGGGCGGCGGGATACTTTTAGGCGTGCAACTGTAATGAACAGACATGGGGTTCGGGAGCTACGACGAGTCCGAACAGGACAATCAGGAGTACGACACTGATTTCGACGGCGACGACGGCGTATCCACAGCCGAGAACACACACGAGGGCGACGTCGAGTACGAGTTCAGTGCTAGTAACGACGAACTCCTCGACAAACTCAAAGACATCAAAGAGGACGAACGAGAGAACACGTGAAACCCGGCGTCCGCGCGCTGGGCGTCGCGGAGTCGTTCACTGACGACCGGAGTACGATAGCCGGGGCCGTCGTCCGCGCCGACCGGGTGACCGACGGCTTCGCGTTCACCGACTGCACCGTCGGCGGTACCGACGCCACCGACGCCGTTCTCGAACTCACCGATTTTCTCGACCGCGAGGACGTACAGTACCTCTTGGTGTCCGGTATCGCACTCGCGTGGTTCAACGTCCTCGACCTCACGCGAATCCACGAGGGGACCGACCGCCCCGTCGTCTCCGTCACCTACGAGGCGAGCGACGGCCTCGAACCCGCCCTCCGGGAGGCCTTCGAGGGTCCGGCCCTCGAAACGCGACTCGCCACCTACCGGGCGCAACCGGCACGCGAACGGGTCTCCCTCGGCGACGACACCGTGTTCGTCAGGAACGTCGGCCTCCCGGACGCCGAGGCCGCAGAGGTCGTGCGTGGCTTCACGCCCGGGGGTGGCCGACCGGAACCGCTCCGGGTCGCACGACTCGCCGCCCGGGCGGCCGACCAGTTCCGGGCCGCGGCGGACTGACGGGTTTTTGCCGCCGCCGCCCGGAGCGGGTGCATGGACCGGATGGACGGCCTCTGTGTCACCGACTGCACGCGCTGTCCCGCGCTGGTGGAGTCCCGCACGCAGATAGTCGACGGCGTCGGCCCGGCGGACGCGGCCCTGTTGTTCGTCGGCGAGGGACCGGGGGCCAACGAGGACGAACAGGGCGAACCGTTCGTCGGTCGGAGCGGCACCGTTCTGGACGACGCGCTCCGGGACGCCGGACTGGCCCGCGAGGACGTGCGCATCACGAACTGCGTGCGCTGTCGCCCCCCGGAGAACCGCGACCCGACGAGTGAGGAACTGGCGAACTGCCGGGGCTATCTCGACGCCGAAATCGACGCAGTCGACCCCGCGGTCATCGTCACGCTTGGAAAAGTGCCGAGCGAACACCTGCTCGACCGGGACGTGGCCGTCACGGGTGAGGCAGGCGAGTTGTTCGACGTTCCCATCGCTGGCGAGACGCGCCGGGTGTTGGTCTGTGTTCACCCGGCGGCGACCCTGTACGACCGGAGTCAAGCCGAGACGTTCGAGTCGGCCGTCCGGCGGGCCGCCGACTTCGCGGACGGCGGCGGCCAGTCGAGCCTCGGCGACTTCTGACCGGCGACAGACTTTTGAATCCATAATGAATAATAATGCTGTATGTCGGCAGAAATCGAATCGGACCGCGGGGCCGTCGTAGTTCTTGAACGCCTCTGTACGTCTGGCAACGAACAGGCTTGCAAAACCCTCGAACGACTGTGTGAGGACGGCACGTCAGTTGCCTGCCGGAACGTGCGTTCGACCGCCGAACGGAACTGATTTTTCCCGGCCGGCTGAAGTGGCGTCCATGAGCCAATCTACACAGACGACGGCCGAGGTGGTCGTCGTCGACTACGGTCTCGGGAACCTCCGAAGCGTCACCCGAGGGCTGGAGCGTGCCGGGGCTGGCGTGACGCTCGTGGACGACCCGGGCGCGCTCGACAGTGCCGACGGCATCGTCCTGCCGGGCGTCGGCGCGTTCAGCGAGGGCATGGAGAACGCCGGGCCGTTCCGGGCCGCGCTGGCCGACGCCGCCGACGAGGGTACGCCGCTGTTCGGCATCTGCCTCGGAATGCAGATGCTGCTGACGACGAGCGAGGAGGCCGACCACGCCGGACAGGGCGAGGCCGAAGGGCTAGACCTGATTCCGGGCACGAACCGCCGTTTCAGCGAGGGACAGAAGGTCCCGCACATGGGCTGGAACAGTCTCGACGTACAGCGTGACCACCCGCTGGTGGACGGAATCGACAGCGTGGCGTCGGAGACGCCACGGGCAGACGGAACCGCGCGAGGCGGTTCCGTCGACGGCCAGTACGCCTACTTCGTCCACTCTTACTACGCCGCACCCGAGGACGACCACGCCGTCGTCGCAACGACGGACTACGAGCAGGCGTTCCCGAGCATCGTCGCCGACGAGTCCGGGACCGTCTTCGGCACGCAGTTCCACCCCGAGAAGTCCGGCGAGACGGGACTGCGAATCCTGCGGAACTTCGTGGACATCTGTACGGCGTAAACACCGGGACGCCCGCTGCCGGACGAGCGAGCGGCGCGGAACCGGCCGCCAGACGGACTGGCCCGTCTGGGACTACGCCGTCCGAGTCACGTCTCCGCTCTCGGAAGTTCCAGCCGTATGACGTTCCCTCGCGGCGAGTTCTCTGCAACGTCTATGCTGCCGTTCGACCGTGTGACGATGAGCCTGACTAGCCACAGCCCCAACCCACTCCCGTGGCGTAACTCCGTCTGAACCTCTGGTTCGGAGTCCAACAGGATTTGTCGCTCTATCTCGGGAATCTGTGGTCCGGTATCGGCGATGCTGATACAGACAGTCTCGCCGGTCTCCTCGACGGTGATTTCAACTTCGGACGACGACGCGTCGGTGTGAGTGGCCGCGTTCGTGACTACCTCTCTGACCCCCTCGTCGAACTCTTCTGATGCGACTACAGCCACGTCCTCGGGACACGCAACGTCGATTGTGCAACGGGGGTGGTCGGCCCGGACCTCGTCCGCAACGTACCGAAGCAGTACCGGAATATCGAACTCTAATTGCCGCGGCCTATCACGCAGGAGTGAAGTGATAGCCTTCTCTTTCTCGGCCATCGCCAGCAAGTCGTTGCTCGCCTCGATTATCTGCTCGGCCGACTCCGCGACCGCGGTCGACGCATGGGACTGGATGCTCTCTGCGTGCCCGCGAATCACGTTCATATCGTTGCGCAGAGTGTGTCGCAGTGTGCGGTCGAGTACACCTAACTGTCGTAAGCGTTCCTTTCGTTCGGTGACTTCCTGCTGGAAGCCGACCCAATTGATGACTGTCCCAGTGGCGTCCCTGACAGGGGCAATTTCGAGGTGGTTCCAGAATTCCGTCCCGTTTTTCCGGTAGTTCCGAAGCTCTATCGAAATCGGTTCTTCTGCGTCGATTGCCGCACGAATTCGGCCGACACGCTCGGGGTCCGTGTCCTCGCCCTGCAGGAACCGACAGTTCCGCCCGACAGCGTACGAACGCGAGTAGCCGGTCATTTCGGAGAACGCATCGTTGACGTAAATCATCGGATTGTGGTCGCGAGAGGGGTCGGTGATGGTAATCCCGACCGGCGTCTCCTCGATGGCGTGGGTCCGCCGCTTGAGTGTCTCCTCCCGTTCTCTGCGCTCGGTGATATCTTTCTGGACGGCGACGACCGCACTCACGTCGCCGCCCTCCGACACCGGCGCGACCGTCTGTGCGGCGGTGTACGACTCGCCGTCTTTCCGTTCGTCGACGATGTCTCCCTCCCAGACCTCACCGTTACGAATCGTCTCGTGGAGTTCTTGGAAGTACTCCTCCGACTCGATTCCTGGATGAACGAGGCTGACGTCCGCCCCGACCGCCTCGGCACGCGTGTACCCGGTCATCTCCTCGAACGCGTCGTTGACGTACTTGATGATACCGTCCGTGTCCGTGATGTAGATGGCGTGCCCGGTCGACTCGACGGCCTGTTGGAACAGTCTGAGCTCCGCGTTCTGTCTCTGTGTCGTGATGGACTGGTTACGCAGGCGAAGGAGCGACTGGATTCGCCACTCGAGTTCGGTCTGCCGAATCGGGAGCGAGACGATTTCGTCGATAGTCGTCGGAAAGACGTTGTCGGCGATGTCCCCCTCGTCGGTTTCGATGACGTCCGACCGTGTCTCCGGGAGCAAGAGGAGCACGGGCAGGAGTACGGGTTCCGAGTCTGCCTTCGCCGTCTTCAATTCCTCTCGGTACTCTTGGAGTGTTCCCCCGTCGATGATACAGAGGTCGAAGTCGGCCTCGAACGGACTCGACGTGCCTTCGACTGCCTCGTAGCTCTCGTGGTCGGTGAGCCACTCGAGGAGGACTCGCTGATTCCCGCTGTCGGCCACGAGTGGCAAAATACTCGTCGAACTGTCGGTTTCGGCACCTGTCTCGCCCCGGGTTCCGACGAGGTCAGACAGTTCGTTTGTTTCCATCGTTCACCTCTATCGCGTTCGGACCGGGCCACCCCTCCTGTTCTCCGGGAGTGACTCGTCCCCGTGACCGTTCTGCGCTGGCGGGACTGGTGGTGCCACAGGCCGACGTCGATACCACGCTACTGGCTGTGAGTGCCGGCGTCATGGGTCCGTCACTCACCCCCCTCGGTCCAGTTCGGTGTCCCGGTCAGGATACCACGGAGGTTCGAGAGCGACTCGCCGACCTGTAACCCGTCGCCCGTGACTTCCAGCCGTCGGAGTTGGTTCTCGAAGTCGCTCGTCCGCATCTTGAGGACCCCGATTACCTTCTGGAGCGTTCCTCTGTGCTCGACGTGGCGAAGGACGAGGATGTTGTCCGCGAGGTAACTCGTCCCCTTCTCAGTGGCGCGGAACTCGCCGGTTATCTGGTGGACCTCGTTACTGACGATGCCAGTCACACCCATGTTGCGGAGATACCGGCCGATGGTCACGAGGTGTGCCATCGGGTCGGAGCCGACACCACGAAGCGACCGCTTGAATCCGCTGGTCCCGTCTATCATCACGAGTTCGGCGTCCTCGTCTTCGACTGCTGTCCGAACCCGGTGTGTGAATTCGTTGATAGAGAGGACTCCCGGCCCTATCTCCTCGATTGCGAGCATCCCTCGGTCGACCATGTCGGCGAGCGGGATACCGATCGCCTCCGCACGACTCATCAGCGTATGACGGTCTTCTTCGAAGTTGTAGAGAACGGTCTTGTGGCCCTGTTTGGCGGCTTCACTCAGGAACTGGATGCCTGTCGTCGTCTTGCCGACACCAGTGGGCCCACTGAGAAACGTTACCGTTCCCGTTGGAAGCCCTCCCTTCAGTAAGTCGTCTAACTCGGGAACGCCCGAGGAGAGCGTCGTTGAAGTGAACTCTCGGCCGTGTCGGTTGGGGTTGAGCTGTGGCCACGCCTCCATTCCGGCATCGGAGATCTGGAGCGTGTGATGTCCGCGCGCGACAGAGGACCCGCGGAACTTCGACACGCGAACCGTCCTGTGATTTGGTTGTTTTTCGATGTTGATGACGGCGTCGACGAGGAACTGCAGGTCGTCGTCGGGCATCGAATCCGCGGCCTGTGAGGTCAACAGGACCGTCGCGCCGATGTCCCTGAGGAAGTCCAAGAGTCCGAGAATCTGTGTGCGAAACTGGTGTTCGTCCGGTGTGAGGTACTTGAACTCGGTGGCCGGGTCGACGACGACCCGGTCAGGGTCCACCGCTTCGACGCGCGAGCGAATGTCCTCGACCAGCGACGGTGCTTCGACGTCCTCCGACCGGAACAGCGTGTACGTTTCCTCGTCTTGGAACCGGTCACCTGAAGGGGAGAGGTCGAGAAATTCGAGGGCATCGGCGTCGAATCCGAAGCCACGGGCGGTCGACCGGACGTACTCATCGGGTTCCCCGAGGTTGACGTAGAGTGCCGTCTCGTCGGCGTCGGCAGCAGCGAGAAAGTGGAGTGTAAATATCGACTTTCCCGAACCGGGTGGCCCCCGGACGAGCGTCGCGGAGTCGGCCAATAAACCACCACCAAGGACTGCATCTACACCGTTGATTCCAGTAGTACGGCGGTCTTGTCGGTGCTGATTCTGTCCGCTCATACAGTGAGTGGGTGACCGAGGTCATTAACTATTGGTGTCGTTTACCAAACACGATAAACCCGGGTGGTCGTTAACCTCGCTGGCTTTCGCTCCGGGTCGGCACCAGTGCGGATGGGTAATCGCGAGCGACGAGCGCGCGTCAGTAGAACGCGATAGGCCCGGTGTCCTCGGTGTCGGCTTCGGTCACCTTCTCGATGGCGTCCTCGAAGTCGACGGTTCTGACATCGGTGCGACCGTCCCGGATGGCGAACATCCCGGCCTCCGTCGCCAGCGAGGCGAGTTCCGCGCCGCTGAACCCGTCGGTCTCGGCGGCAATCGCGCCGAGGTCGACGCTGTCGGCGAGCGTCATCGCTTCGGTGTGGATTTCGAGGATGCGTTCCCGACCCTCGATGTCCGGTTCGGGGACTTCGATGAGGCGGTCGAACCGGCCGGGGCGCAGAATCGCGCGGTCGAGCATGTCGAAGCGGTTGGTGGCGGCGATGATGCGAATCTCGCCGCGGTCCTCGAAGCCGTCCATCTCGCTGAGCAGTTGCATCATCGTCCGCTGGACCTCCGCGTCCCCGCTGGTCTTGGACTCGGTCCGCTTGGCCGCGATGGCGTCTATCTCGTCGATGAAGATGATGGCGGGTTCCCGCTCGGAGGCCAACTCGAAGAGGTCGCGCACGAGGCGCGCGCCCTCGCCGATGAACTTCCGAACGAGTTCCGAGCCGGCCATCTTGATGAACGTGGCGTCGGTCTGGTTGGCGACGGCCTTGGCCAGCATCGTCTTGCCCGTCCCCGGCGGCCCGTGCAGGAGCACCCCGCTCGGCGGGTCGATGCCGATTTCGCGGAACTGCTCGGCGTTGACGAGTGGTTCCTCGACGGCCTCCCGGACTTCGAGAATCTGCTCTTCGAGGCCGCCGATGTCGTCGTAGGCAACGGCGGGTGAGGCGTCGACCTCCATGGCCTGTGCCCGGGCGTCGGTTTCGGCCTCCAGCATCGCTTGCACGCTGAACGAGTCGTTGATGGCGACGCGGTCACCGGCTTCGAGGTCCTCGCGGAGCTGTGGGGACACCTCCGTCAGCACCTCCTGATTGTTGCCGTGCTGTTTGACGACGACGCCCTCGTCGGTGAGTTCCTCGGCCGTAGCGACGTACAGCGAGGACGTTTTGAGCGTCTCGTTCTCTCGTTCGAGGTGGTCGACTTCCTCACGGAGTTCGCTCCGCTGCTCGCGGGCTGACTCCAGTTGTTCGGCCAACTCCTCGTTCACCTGTTCCAACTTCACGAAGTGCTCCCGCAACGCGTCCAGCCGTTCGGCAGGGGACATATCGGGGTCGAGGTCCAGCCGGGGCCGGTCCGGGAGCGACGGACTCCGGGACATCTGACTGACGAGCTTAAGGTACGCACGTAAAAGGGCCTTTGGGTCCCGGCCATCCTCCCGCTCGGCGGCAAAACCGACAGCGGGCGGTCAGGTCAGCGACGCGAACTCGTCGAGGTACTCGTCGTACACGTCGAGTGCCGACTCCACAGGGTCGGGCGAGGCCATGTCGACGCCCGCGCCACGGAGGAGTTCCAAGGGGTACTCCCGGGAGCCGTTCCGCAGGAACTCGACGTACCGCTCGGCGGCCGGTTCGCCCTCCGAGAGGATGCTGTCGACCAGTGCGACGGCCGCGCTGATGCCCGTCGCGTACTGGTAGACGTAGAACGCCCGGTAGAAGTGCGGGATGCGCATCCACTCGCGAGCGATGCGGTCGTCGACGACCGCTGGCTCGTAGTAATCCGACTTGAGGTCCAGATACAACTCGTCCAGTCGGTCCGGGGTGAGTGCCTCGCCGGCCTCGGAAAGTTCGTGGGTGCGGTGTTCGAACTCGGCGAACATCGTCTGCCGGTACAGCGTCGAGCGGAACCGTTCGAGGTACTCGTTGAGGACGTGTCGACGGAGACGCTCGTCCTCGACGGTGTCGAGCAGGTGGTGGGTCAACAACGTCTCGTTGACCGTCGAGGCCACCTCGGCGACGAATATTTCGTAGCCGGAGTAGACGTATGGCTGTTCCTCGCTGGTGAGTTGGGTGTGCAACGAGTGGCCGAGTTCGTGGGCCAGCGTGTACATCGACGACACGTCGTCTTGGTAGTTCAGCAGGATGTACGGCTGTGAGTCGTACGTGCCGCCGCTGTATGCTCCGGACTGTTTGCCGTCGGTTTCGTACACGTCGACCCAACGGGAGTCCAGCCCCTCGGCAAGCCGTGACTGGTAGTCCTCGCCCAGCGGTGCGACGGCCTCGGTGACGTACTCGCACGCCTCCTCGTAGGGGATTTCGGGGCTCTCGCCCTCGACCATCGGGACGTAGAGGTCCCACATCCGCAACTCGTCGGCACCGATGGCCTCCCGCTTCAACTCTGCGTGTCGGTGGAGGGTGTCGAGGTTCTCCCGCACTGTGTCGACGAGGTTGTCGTACACCGTGACGGGGATGTTCGGCTCGTCGAGTGCGGCCTCGCGTGCGGTGTCGTAGTCCCGTGCCCGTGCGAGTTTGCTGTCGGTCTTGACGCTGTTCTTGTAGGCCGCACCGACGGCGTTTCGTACAGTCTCCCACTCGTCGTAGAACTGCTCGTACACGTCCGCGCGGAACGCCCGGTCCGGGTGTTTCTGGAGCGTCGTGAAGTTGTTGAGCGTGATTCGCTTTTGTTCCCCGTCGGGCGTCTCGACCGCAGGGAACTCCATGTCCGCGTTCGCGAGCATGTTGTACACCTCGCCGGGTGCCCCGGTGACTTCCCCCAACTCGGCGAGCAGGTTCTCCACTTCGGCCGAGCGGGTGTGGTCTTTCATCCGCAACACGTCGTCGAAGTAGTGGTCGTACTCCGCGAGGTCTGACTCCGCCGCGACGAACTCGTCGACGTCTTCGTGGCTCAACTCCTGTAGCTCGGGTTCGATGAACGATGCCGCGCTCTGGGCGTCCGAAGACAGTGACTGTGCCCGTGCCAGCAGTGCCTGATAGTGGCCGTCGGCCGTGTCCTCGTCCCGCCGCATCCGTGCGTATGACACCACGCTCGACACCTCGCGCATGACTTCTTCGCGCAGTTCGAGTACCTCAAGGAGCGTCGCCGCGTCGTCGGTAACGCTACCCTCGTAGGCACGAAGGTCGTCCAGTCGTGCCTCGACTTCCTCGTAGGCTTGCTCCCACGCCTCGTCGTCGGCGTAGAGGTCCGTGAGGTCCCACTTGTAGGACTCCTCGATGTCGCCGCGGTCCGGTACCGAACTCATGACCCGTCGTAGGGTCGGCGGCGGCGTAAGCGCGTCGGTGGCGTCACCCGAGCGAGTCCGAGATGGCTCCCGCGACGCGTGCCCGTGCCGCGTGTTCGACGTGTCGTTCCTCGAACACCGCTCGCGCGCTCGCCGCCGCGTCGGCGTCACGCTCGAAGGTGAGGCTGGGATAGGTCACGTCCTGCAGTATCAGCGGGTGCGCGGGAGCGGGCGGGATGCCCTCGGGTCCCGGCAGGGGGTCCGAAGCGAGTGCGCGCTCGACCGCGGCCACGTCTCTGTCCCCCCGGCCGACGGCGGCGACGAGCGAGACGACCCGGCGGACGAGTTGCCGGGCGAACCCGCCCGCTTCGAGGGTGACGACCAGAAAGTCACCGTCACGGACGAGCGACCCGTCGAGGGTCCGCACCGTGCCGTCGTGGTCGGGCGTCAGGTTGTGGAAGTCGTGTTCCCCGCGGAGGCCGTCCAACGCGGCCCGCGCCCGGGCGTCGGCCACCATCGTTTCGGGTGCGTAGAGGTGGTACACGTAAGTCCGGGCCGCCGCGTCGTGTGTCGCGTGGAACCTCTCGGGTGCGGCGGCGGCGGCCCACGCCCGGACGCCCGCCGGGAGTTCGCTGTTGAACGCCGCCGGAGTCAGCCACTCGGGGGCCTCGAACGCGACGGTCTGTGCGAGCGCGGAGACGCCGGCGTCCGTGCGCCCGGCGGCCGCGTAGCCGGGGGGCGTCTCCGCGTCGGTCACGCCGAGTGTTCCGAGTGCGTCGAGCAGTTCGTCCTCGACGGTGGGCACGTCCGGTTGTCGTTGGAACCCGGCGTACGGTCGACCGTCGTAGGCAACGCGGTACGCGCGCATACGTCCTGTCGGCGATACCGAGCGTTCAGCGTTGTGGTTCCGCGGGTACAATTAAGTGGGCGGGTGGCGGGATACACACGTATGTATCACGTACTGCTCGCAGTCAGCGGCGACCACGAGTCGACACCCCACGACCTCGTCGAACTCGTGACCGACCTCCCGTCGGCCACCGAGGAGGTCGAAGTCACGATTCTGAACGTCTTCGAGGAGTTCGAAGTGAAAGACGAGGGGGGGTCCGTCTCCTCCAAGGATCTTTACGAGGACTCGGCGACCCCCGACGCCGTCATCGGCGTCCGAGACCGACTAGAAGATGCCGGTATCCCCACGTCGCTCCGGCGCGAACACGGCGACCCGGGCGAGGAGATACTCGCAGTCGCGGACGACCTCGACGTCGACGCTATCGTCGTCCAGGGACGCAAACGCTCGCCGGTCGGAAAGGCTCTGTTCGGGAGCGTCACGCAGGGCATCCTGCTCGACTCGACGCGGCCGGTGTTCGTCTCGACACCCGGGGAGTAAGCGGACCAGTCCCTGTCGACCGGGAACGACGGGCGACCCTGCTCACGCGAAGTCGTCGTAGGTCGGCCGGTCGCGGGTGCCCGGGAACTCGGCGAGGGGCACCTGTGTCTGCTCGCCCGAGGCCATGTTCTTGACCGTCACGGCGTCGTCGGCGAGGTCCTGTTCGCCGACGATGACCACCGTCTCGGCCCCCACGGAGTCGGCGTAGTCCAACTGCGCGCCGAAACTCCGCCCGGCGATGTCCGTCTCGACGACGTGGCCCCGGTCGCGCAACTCGCGGGTGATGCGGGCGGCCACCTCACGAGTGTCGCCGACACGCAGGACGTAGTAGTCCGTCGTGCCGGCGTCGTCGGGCCAGACCCCGGCGCGCTGACAGAGCAGGGAGAGGGGTGCGAGACCGGGTGCGACGCCGACGGCGGGGGTCGGTTGCCCGCCGAAACTCTCGATGAGGTCGTCGTACCGCCCGCCGCCGAACACCGACCGCGAGATGTCGCCCGTGGAGTCGAAACACTCGAAGACGACGCCGGTGTAGTAGTCCAGTCCCCGCGCCGTCTCCAGCGAGAGCGTACAGAACTCGCGCGCGCCGAAGTCGGCCGCCGCGTCGAGGACCGCCTGCAGGTTCGTCACGGCGTCCTCGACCCGGTCGGTTCCGGCGAACGCGACCAGTTCGTCCAGCTCCTCCTCGCCGACGGCGAGCAACTCGTCGAACTCGACGGCTTGGTCGGCCGTCAACCCCGCGTCGACGAGCAAGTCGTGGTACTCCTGCTGGTCTATCTTCGCGGACTTGTCGACGGCGCGGATGGCTTCGCGCGTGTCCACGTCGGCGTCGAAGGCATCGAGCAGGCCACCGAGGATGTCTCGGTGGGAGACGCGGAACTCGAAGTCATCGCCGGTCAGTCCGAGCGCGGTCAGTGCGTCGGCGGCGAACGCGAGGATTTCGGCGTCGGCGGACGGGTCGGCCGACCCGAAGATGTCGACGTTCGTCTGGTAGAACTCCCGGAACCGGCCTTGCTGGACCTGCTCGTACCGCCAGAACGGTCGGGTCGAGACCCACTTGATGGGTTTGGTCAGTTCCTGCTGTTTGGCGACGACCATCCGGGCGACGGTCGGTGTCAACTCCGGCGTCAGTGCCACCTCCCGGTCGCCCTTGTCGGTGAAGGCGTACAGTTCCTCGACGATTTCCTCGCCGCTCTTGTCGGTGTACAGTTCGGTCCGCTCCAGTGCCGGGGTGCCGATTTCCCGGAACCCGTACTGGCGGGCTGTCTCCTCGATGCGGTCGATGACCGCACGACGCGGCCCCATTTCGTCGGGGTAGAAATCACGGAAGCCCTTGAGGTGGTCGTACATGCCCCGAGGTTCGGCGCAACCGCGCTTGAAACTGTCCCTCCCGACCCGCGAGCACAGGTTTTTGCGCACTGGCGTTGTAGTCGTCGTATGGGATATACGTGGAAGTACTACGACCTCGTGCTGGTCGCCATCGCGCTCAGTATCGGGGCTGGGGTCGGCGTCGGACTGATGACACGGGTCGCACTCACCCTCTCCGTATCGGCGTTCAGCGTCCTCGCAATCGTCGTCCTCGTCCACGGCCTGTTCGTGAACGGGCCGGTCGACGGACCCGACGACCTCGCGGAAGAAGTGGAGACGCTGAACTGACCGCTCACTCCTCGCGCAACCCCACCACACGGGTCTGGTCGTGGGCGGGGAACACCTCGGCGACCGTCGTGTCCTCGTACTCCTCGCGGATGAGTGCCCGGAGTTCCGCCTCGTAGTCGCCCTTCGGCAAGTCCTCGCTCGGGCCGACTTCGACCTCTAGGTTCGCGTCCACGAGTGCGTCGACGGCACTCCGGCCGAACCCCGACAGCGGCGCGAGGTAGTCGACGCCGTGGCGGTCTTCGAGGCTCTGTGCTTGTGCCCGCGAGACGGTCGGCACCCGGTCGTCACGCCGGGTGCCGTCCGCGACGGCGTCGAACTCCCGGGCGGCGACGACTTCGAGCGCGTGGTCGTGGACTTGCTGGATGCCGTTGCGTGGGAACCCGTCCTCGACCATCTGCGCGACGGCTTCGCGGGCCACGTCCGCTTCCAGTTCGACGGTCTCGACCGGAAAGCCGACGGCTTCGCCGGCCGCACGCGCGTGTGCGACCGCGTCGGTGATGCCGAACGTCGTCGTCACGAGTGTCACGTCGTAAAACGAGTCGAGCAGAAGCGCGGCGAGCGTCGAGTCTTTCCCGCCGCTGTAGAGGAGGGCGGCGTCCATCTACCGCCGCTCGATGTCGAAACTCTTCGAGTCGGGCTTCAACTCCGAGAGGAGTTGTTTCATCTTCTCCTCGTCTATCTTCCCCTGGATGCGCCCGCTCTGTGCCAGCGCGACCACCTGCTGTTCGACCTTCTCGCCGAACTGTGGTTTCGACATCTTGACCGTGTTCAGCCGCTTGCGCGCACCGTCGGTGAGGTGCTGGCGGAGCAGGGCCTTCTTCTGGGCCTCTGCCTGCTCGCGCTGGGCCTCACGGCCCCCCTCACCGCCGCCACCGCCGCCTTGCTGTTGCTCGCGCAGTTGCTCCATCTTCTTCTGTCGAAGCCGTTCGAGTTCCTCGTCGTCGGGTTCGCCACTCATGACTACCCGGTAGTTGTCGCTTCGAGTGGAAAATTGTAACGGACCACCTCACTCGGCTTCGACACTCGGCCTCGCGTTCGTTCCCGACTGTCGGACCCGGGCGTCGTCGACGACGAGCGCGAACGCACTGCTGTCCGCGACGGTGCAGGTCCAGCCGTGGACTTGCGCGAGCGTTCTCACCTTCGGGAGTGCCATCCCCGCCTCCGCGTGCGGGACTGCGTCCCCGTAGTCGAACACCTCGTCGGTCTCCGCCACGGCCGGGCCGCCGTAGTACGTGATGCTGAACCCATCGTCCCGAACCGTCACGACGACCGATTCCGTCCCCGTGACGGCCGCGAACTCGAAGGCACTCCCGAACAGTTCTTCGAGACGCGCGCCGTCGGCCGCGACTTCCCCGTCGCCGTCGATAGTGAGCGTCGTCTCGGTGCTGTCGTGCTGGTTCCACGCACTCTCGACGGCCCGTCGGATGTCCACGAACCCGTACTCCTCGGCCGTCTTCCCGTAGCGGGCGACGACCGAGAGGTCGTCGACGATGTCCCGCATCTGGTCCGCCGTCTCGGAGGCGGTGCCGAGCGAGTCCCGCGCCGTCTCGACATCGCCCCGGTCCAGTGCGGCCCCCGCCACCTCGACGCGACCGCTGACGACCTGCAACGAGTTGTTGAGTTCGTGCCGGATACCGGCCGCGAAGTCCTCGAGTTGCTGGTTGTGCCGGGCGAGTTCGCGTCGCTGACGTTCCGTTTCGGTTATATCGGTGAACATCACGATACCCCCGAGGTCGTTCTGCTCGACGCTGAACGACGTCGTCCCGGCGAGGTAGTACCGCGTCTCCCCGTCTTCGCGCGTTTCGAGCACCGGGCGGTCCTCGTCCAGACACCCCGCGAGGCGGTCCACGGACTCCGCTGGCTCACCGAGTGACCCCGCCAGTTCGGGAACCACCGACAGTGCCTGCTCGTTGAACTCGCGTATCACCCCGTCCTCGTCGAGGAAGACGACGGCCTCGTCGACGCCGCTCGTCACCTGTACCGCGAGGAACCGCTCCTCGAAGACGAACAGGACGCCGACGGCGAAGGCGGCCACGCCGATTGGCTCGTAGTTGATTTCGACCAGTATGTCGCTCGCCGCGGCGACGAGGTCGAACGCGACGGGGAGGCCAGTCAGACTGATGATGCCGGCGAGATAGCGCGTGTCGTACCCCGCCTCGGTGAACTCCTCGAACAGCATGAAGAAGCCGACGGCGGACAGGGAGTAGGATAGTCCCGTCACGACCCAGTGGAGCGGCTGGTGGCGGACCGCGAGGTGGACGAACGGGTCCGCGACCATCTGTGTCGCGTAGTACTGGCCGTGTATCGGATTGGTCAACTTCACCACCGTGACGAGCGCGTAGACACCGACCGCGAGCCACCGAATGCGGGGGTCACGGTGGAGTTCCCGGCCCGTGTACGCCGAACAGAAGTACAGCCACGCACCGACCGTGGACAGGCCGACGATGAGGCCGACGACGTAACTCGCGCTCCGGAACGCCTCGAACGGCCCGACGAGCAGACCGACGTTGGCCGCCGCCCACGCACCGCTTCCGGCGAGTAGTGCAACCAGACCGTACCGCGTCTCCGTATCCTCGACGCGCCGCGCTCGGGGGAGACTCGCGAAGCACGCGAGTGCCGCACCGCCGAACGCGACGACGTAGTGTATTGTCGTGAACACTCGACTGTCACCGTACCGGGACTAATGCGTGTATGGGACTGACACAAAAATACCTTTCTTCGATATTCGTGGCCGATACAGCGCGTGTAGCGGTTGTTTTCTCAGACAAGAATGTTGGCTAAAAATGTGTACTGGTGATGATACGTGGCTGGCGCACGGACGGACGAGCGGCTGCTGGGGGCGTGGCGAAACGAGGAGAAACGACCGATTAGGCGTACCGTTCGAGTTCGGGACGGTCGAGGTCGGCGAGTACGTCGCTCGCGGTGTTGTCGAGGAGCGCGCGGCCCTCGCCGGTGACGTTCCGGCCTTCGCCCTGTGCGATTTCGATGTAGCCGGCGTCTTCGAGTTGCTGGAGGATGGTCCGGATGATGTTTCCGGACCCACTGGTCGTCTGTGGCGGGCGGACGCGGTAGCGGGTCGTGCCCTGTTTTGCGTCGCCGTAGCGGGTTTCGAGACGGGAGACGCCGACGGGGCCGTTGATAGCGACCGTCCGGAGGAGGCTGGCGGCGCGTCGCTGCCAGAAGTCCTCCTGCTCGGGGGGTAGTTCGCGGCCGACGCCAGCCTTGGTGAACTGTGCCCAGTCGGGTGCCTCGATGCTGTCCTCCTCGGCGAGTTCCTCGGCGACCGCCTCGATGAGGTCTTCGGCGGGCGCGTCGTAGAGTGTCGTCATTGCCCTACCGTTCCGCCCCGCATCATAAAAGCGCGTCGTTAGCCACTCGCCCCCTGTCCCGCGGTGTCACTCCCCGCCGAGTCGTTGTTGACCGCGCCGCGCGCCGAGGGCCGCGGCCGTCCCGCCGCCGACGAACGTGGGGAGCCAGTACGTCGCGCTCCGGTGGAGGACGACGGCGGCACTGGCCGTCGCCGCCGGCATCCCGGTCGTCGAAACCAGCAGGACGACGAACGCCGCCTCGATGCCGCCGAGTCCGCCGGGCAGTGGCGTGATGCCCGCAATCGACCCGACGGGGATGACGAGCAACACCGCGGCGAACGGGACGGCGTAGCCGAGCGCGAGCGTCGAGAGCCACAGCGAGACCGACAGCGCGAGCCACCCGCTCAGCGAACACCCGACGGCCGCGACGACCGTTCGCCGACTCGCCGCGACGCGGTCGATGGCGGCGAAGAACCCCTCGATGCGGTCCGCGACGACGCCCGGACTCGGCTCGGACCGCCCCGGCACGAGGCGACTGAGCGTCCGGACGACCGGCGTGAACAAGCGCGCAACGACCGCCTCCATCTCGAAGCGGTACCGCCAGCCCAGATACGCGGCTACGGGAATCGCGAGCACTAGCACGCCGACGGCGACGGCGGCGATGCGGAGGTTCCGCCCGAGCGAGACAGTCCCCAGAAGCACCGTCGTGAGGCCCACCGCCGCGAGGCCCACCGACGGGAGGAAGTGGAGCGCGTCGACCGACGCGATTGCCGCGAGCCCCGTCTCGTACTCGCTGTCGGCCGCCTCCGAGATGAGGAGTGCCGAGAGCGGTTCACCTCCCGCCTGCCCGAACGGCGTCACGTTGTTCGAGAACACCGCCGCCGAGAACACGAGGACGGCCATCGGTGCCGACACCGGCGTCCCGAGGACGCGCAGGACGGTGTACAGCGCGAGTCCCCACGACGAGAGCCAGACGAAGGCGACGGGGACGAGCAGGGCCACGATTCGCAGGTCCGCGCCCGCGAGTACGTCGAGCACTTCCCCCACCCCCACGAACCAGAAGAGAATCACCAGCACGACGACGGCGGCGGCGAAGCCAAGCACCGTCGCGCTCCGGTCGCCATTCATCGCCCGGGTGTCGCGTCCGCCCGCGCTTGAAGCCACCGACTGTGGCGTGAGTGTCGCCCCTCCGAGGACTCTTTAGTGACCAGGTTCCGAAGATGGCACATGGACGAACGGGCGGTGCTGACACTTGTGGCCGACGCGCTGCCCGCGGCGGGCGACGACGCGGCCGTACTGGACGGACAGGTCCTCACGACCGACATGCTCCACGAGACGACCGACTTCCCGACGGGGACCACCCGCTACACCGCCGGGTGGCGGGCCGTCGGCGCGTCACTCTCCGACGTGGCCGCGATGGGGGCGGCGGCGACGGCGGCCGTCGCCGTCTACGCCGCGCCCGAGTTCGAGGAGACGGCTGTCCGTGCGTTCCTCGACGGTGCCCGAGATGTCTGTGCGGCCGTCGGTGCCGAGTACGTCGGCGGTGACCTGGACCAACACGAGGAGTTCACCGTCGCCACGACGGCACTCGGTGCGACCGACGCGCCGGTCCGCCGCACCGGCGCGACCCCCGGCGACGCAGTCTGTGTCACCGGGACGCTCGGGCGGAGCGGCGCGGCCCTGCGACTGTTCGAGCGCGGCGAGACGGCGCGGGCCAACGACCTGTTCCAGTTTACGCCCCGCGTGGCCGCCGGACAGGTCGTCGCGTCGCACGCGACGGCGATGCTCGACTCCAGCGACGGCCTCGCCCGGTCGCTCCACCAACTCGCCGAGGCGAGCGACTGCGGCGTGGCCATCGACTCGCCGCTCCCCATCGACGACGCCGTCCGTGCCGTCGCGGACGACCGCCGCGAAGTCCGGGAACTCGGTGCGTTCTTCGGCGAGGACTTCGAACTCGTGTTCACCGTCCCAGACGACGCGGTGGCCGACGTGCAGGCGGCGTGTGACGTGCCCGTCACGCGAATCGGCGAGATGACTGCCGATAGTACCGTCACGCTCGACGGCGACCCGTTGCCTGACCGCGGCTACACGCACGGCGGGTGAGAGCGGGCCAGCGACGTGACTACAGTTGGTAGAGGCGCGATCGAGCGACGACGCGGTGTGACTGTGACGGGTACTGACGGCCGTGGGAACTGCTAGAATGAGCGGTCTCGACGGGGGCGGGCGGTCACTGGCGTCAGGCCGGCTCGATGCGCCACGTCGTCGCGCTCGTGTACGACCACTTCTCGACTTCGAGTTCGGTGGCCGAGTCTTTCAACTTGACCATCAGCGCGCCGATTTCCTTGGGGGAGAGACCGACCTCGTCGGCGATGAACTTGCTCTTGAAGTACACCTCGCCGTCGGAGGCCTTTTGCTTCAGGTACGACTTGAGCCGTTCTTCCTTACTGTCGGCGGAGGGCTTCGTGGTTGCGCTCATGACTGACACCTCGATTCGCCCTACCCACTGTGGTCTCATATAAAGGGGCGAACCTTCGGGTCGATTCGGTGCGTTTAGCGTCACTTCGACCCATTCCACGGGTGAATCGGCGAAAAATACACCTTTTACGAACTGTCGAGAGGAGCTTAGACATTTTATAAACGCTTCTGAGGATTTATCGGGCATCTTATCCTCACTCTCTCAGTCCGGGTGGGGCCACGCGCCCGGTTTGCAAAGAAAGAGCAAAAGTGACCGCAACGTTCCCGGCGCGCGCTCACTCGCGCTGGTGGACCCAGAACTCTTCGTCTACCGTGACCTCCCGCTTGAACAGCGGCACCTCGTCTTTCAGGCGGTCGATCCCGTCCTCGACAGTTCGGAACGCCTCGCCGCGGTGGCCCGCCAACACGACCACGAACACGATGTCTTCGCCGTACTCGACTACGCCCGTCCGGTGGTGGAGCAACACCTCGAACACGCCCTCGCGCGCTTCGAGGTCGGCGACGATGGACGCCATCCGGTCCGCGGCGACCCCCTCGTACTTCTCGAACTCGAGGTACTCCGTCGGTTCGTCGTCGGGTGCGTCCCGTGCGCGCACCCGCCCGGTGAAAGTTGCGATGGCCCCCGACCGCTCGGCGTCGGGCGACCGTTTGACCCGCTGGACCAGCGATTCGAGCGTCTCGTACGGTTCCGTGGCGGCGAGTGCGTCGAGGACGCCGTCCACGTCCACCGCGTCCGCCGCCGGTGCGGCCGCGAGTGCCGTCCCCGCGTGGTCCCGGTCACCGAGGACGACCTGCGGGATGGCGGCCTCGCTGAACCCCTCGACGAGGGCGTAGTCGTACGCCGGCGCGAGGGAGTCGAGCGTGTCGTCCAGGGTTCGGTCCTCGCCGGTGGCGAACCATCCCTCCTCGTCGGTGAGACCGTAGGTGGCCGCCGCGCCGGCGTTCCGGTGGCGTGCGGTGTCTTTCCCCTCGGTGTCGACTTCGGGCGCGTGCGTGAGGTGTTTGACTGTGGCTACCCGTCCACGCTCGTCGAGTCGCGTCGCCAACCGCTCGACGAGTGTCGTCTTCCCGCTGTCGGAGGGGCCGACGACGCCGAGTACTCTCATGCCCGCAGGGAGTGGCCCGACCCGCATTAGCCTTGCTCCGGTCCGCGTGTGACAATTCTTAAGACCGCATCGCGGCAACCCCGAGGCAATGAAAGTCGTCGTCTCCGTCGGGGGGAGCGTACTCGCACCGGACCTCGAACCCGACCAGGTTCGCGCCTACGCCGATGTCATCGAGGGACTGGTCGACGCCGGCCACCGCGTCGGCGTCGTCGTCGGCGGGGGTACCGTCGCCCGCGACTACATCGGGGCGGCCCGCGAACTCGGGGCCAACGAGATGCAACTCGACCAGTTGGGCATCGGCGTGACGCGCCTGAACGCCCGCCTGCTCATCGCCGCGCTGGGCGACCGGGCCGCACCGACGCCCCCGGAGACCTACGAGGACGCCGGGGCCGCCTTCCACCGCGGCGACGTGCCGGTGATGGGCGGCGTCGCCGCCGCACAGACCACCGACGCCGTGAGTGCCGCGCTCGCAGAGTACGTCAACGCCGACCTCCTCGTCTACGCGACGAGCGTCCCCGGGGTGTTCAGTGCCGACCCCGAAACGAACCCCGGCGCGACGAAACACGACCACCTCAACCCCGAGGAACTGGTGAGCATCATCGCCGAAATCGAGATGGCCGCCGGGAGCAACGCCCCCGTGGACCTGCTCGCGGCGAAGGTCATCGAACGGGCCGGACTGCACGCCGTCGTCCTCGACGGGGCCGACCCGGCGAACGTCGATGCGGCCGTTCGGACCGGCGAACACGAGGGCACAGAGGTCAGACCGCGGGACGATGACTGAGGACGACACAGCCGACGCCGACCTGTACGACCCCTACGAGGTAGGGAGTTCCACCGAGCGGGCCTTCTGGGCCGACGCCGTCGCGGACGCCGTCGAGGCGGCCCGCGACTCGACTGCGGCCGACGACACCGCGGGCTCCGACGACCCGATAGTCATCAAGGGGGGCGTCTCGCCCTCTGGTGTCCCCCACATCGGCCACTTCAACGAGATACTGCGCAACTACTTCGTCGCGGAGGCACTCAGAGAACGCGGTCACGAGGTCCGGCAGGTGTTCACCACCGACGACCGTGACCCCCTCCGCAAGATTCCCCGGACGCTCGCGGACCTCGACTGGAACGTCGTGGACTTCGGCGACGACGCCGTCGACTCCGGTGCCGTCGGGCAGAACCTCGGGAAGCCCTACACCGACATCCCCGACCCGTTCGGGTGCTGTGGCTCCTACGGCGAACACTTCACGATCCTCCTCCGGGAGAGCGCGGACCTGCTCGACGTACCCATCGAGTTCGTCTCGAACACCGAGAACTACGAAGCTGGTGCCTTCGACGGTATCACCTCGTACCTCCTCGAACATACCGACGAGGCGCGTGACCTCCTCGCGGAGTATCAGGCGAGTGTGGGCGAGGACTACGTCCCGTTCACGCCCCTCTGTGCCGAGTGTGGACGGCTCACGGGTCGCGTGCTCGATGCCGACCTCGACGCAGAGACGGTCGAGTACGTCTGTGAGGACGTCGAGGCCGGTAACCGGACCATCGAGGGCTGTGGGCACGAGGGGACCGCGACGTTCCGTGAGGGAAAACTCCCGTGGCGGTTCGAGTGGCCCGCCCAGTGGGGCCTGCTCGGCGTGGACTTCGAGCCGTTCGGGAAAGACCACGCCGAGGGGTCCTGGCCCAGCGGGGAGGACATCGCCCGCAACCTGCTCGACATCGACCCGCCGGTGCCGATGGTCTACGAGTGGTTCACCCTCGATGGCGAGGCACTGTCGTCCTCTTCGGGCAACGTCGTCACCGTCGCGGAGGTACTCGAACTGCTCGAACCGGAAGTCCTCCGCTACTTCTTCGTGAAGGACCCGCGGAAACAGCGCGACTTCAGTACCGCGACGCTCGACCAGTTGGTCGACGACTTCGACCGGCTGGAGCGGGTCTACTTCGGGGCCGTCGAACCGCGCGACGAACAAGAGGTGGAACTGGCCGAGCGCGCCTATCCGATGGTGATGGGGGACGTACCCGACAGCCAACCCGTCCGGATTCCGTACACCTTCGCGGCGGTGCTCGGGATGACCGACGACCACGCGCTCCGGGAGACGATGGCCCGTCGCGAGGGACACATCCCCGAGGAGACGCCGCCCGAAGTCGTCAACCGGGCACTGGCCCGCGTCGAGAAGGCCCGTACGTGGGCTGAGACGACCGACAACGAGTACAACTACCGACTCGCCGAGGAACTGCCGGCGGTGTCCGTCGACGCGGACACGGCGGCCGCGCTGGACGAACTCGCCGACTTCGTGGCAGAGACCGAGGACGGCGAGGAGATTCAGGGCGAGATTTACGAGGCTGCGAAACGTCACGATATCGAGGTAAGCGACTTCTTCGCCGTCGGGTACCGGTTGTTCCTCGACACGGACAACGGGCCACGGCTCGGGCCATTCCTCGCGGCACTGGACGAGCAGTTCGTCCTCGAACGACTTCGACGCGAGGGGTAACCGCCGTCGTGCGGTCCGACTGTCCTCGTCCCCGGTATCCAAACCCTCTTGCTTGGCAGGCCCGTCGGTGAACACGATGGTTAGCACGCTGACTTGGGTGCTCGCCGGAATCGTCCTCTACACCCTCGTGGTGATGGTGCTACGGACGCGCGGCGTTCTCCCCGAGTTCATTCGGGTGCAGGGACCGATTACCACGGTCCACACGAAGCGCGGCCGCGCCTTCCTCGACTGGCTCGCCACGCCAAAACGGTTCTGGCGCGCGTGGGGGAACTTCGGCGTCGGCATCGCTCTGGTCGTGATGTTCGGCTCGTTCCTGATGGTGTTGTTCGCGGCACTCCAGTCCGTCAGCCAACCCGAAGCGACGGCCGTCCAGAATCCCCAGAACGTCCTCGTCATTCCCGGCGTCAACGAGTTCCTCCCGCTGTCCGCCGCCCCGGAAATCGTCTTCGGCCTCCTGCTCGGCTTGGTGGTCCACGAAGGCGGGCACGGCTTGCTCTGCCGGGTGGAAGACATCGACATCGAATCCATGGGGCTCGCGCTGTTCACGATAATCCCTGTCGGTGCCTTCGTCGAACCGAGCGAGGAGAGTCGCGAGCGGGCCAACCGCGGTTCACAGACCCGGATGTTCGCCGCCGGGGTCACCAACAACTTCGCTATCACGCTCGTCGCCTTCCTCCTGCTGTTCGGGCCGATTATCGGTTCGATAGCCGTCGTCAGCGGCGTCCCCGTCGGCGACGTTGCACAGGGGTCCGCCGCGGCGGCCGCCGGCATCGAACGCGGGACGGTCATCACGGGCGTCGACGGCACGCCGGTGGCGAACGAGAGCGAACTCGACGACGTACTCAGGGAGAACGGGGCCCGCACCGTCGAAGTCCAGCGACAGGACGCACCCCCGATACGGGTCAACCGGTCGCTGATGATAACGCGGGCTATCCCGGGCGTTCTCGACGGCCGCACGCCCGAGGAGGGCGTTGACCTGAGCGGCGAGGCACCGCCGACGATACTGGCGGTCAACGACACTCGCGTCTACACCCAGCAGGACTTGGCGGCCGCGCTCGAGGACCGCACCGTCGTCACCCTCGCGACGACGGACGGCAACGCGACGTTCCCGGTCGGCGCGTACGCCTCACAACTCATCGAGGACGGGCCACTCGACAGTGCTGGCGCGCCGACCGAGGGGCCGCTCGTCCTGACCCGCGTCGGCGGTGAGCGCGTGACCGACACCGACTCGCTTCGCACGGTCCTCTCGGACTACGCCCCCGGCGACACCGTGCGCGTCGAGGCCTACGTCGGCGACGACTTCCGCCGCGAGGTGTACGAGGTGGAACTCGGGGAGAACCCCGACGGGAGCGGCGGCGCGTACCTGGGCATCTTCCTCCAGCAGGGACTCAGCGGCGTCACCGTGGACGACTTCGGCATCGACGTGTACCCTGCCGAGTCGTTCCTCGCACTGCTCGGTGGCGGTGACGGGTCCCTCGGCGGTCTCAGCCCCGACTCCATCGTCCAGCAGGTGTTCGCCGTGCTGTTGATGCCGTTCCTGAGCGTCCTCGAACCGCAGTTCGCCTACAACTTCGCGGGCTTCGTGCCGAGCGTGGCCGACTTCTACACGACGACGGGGCCGCTCGGGTTCCTCGGCGGCGGCGTCCTCATGCTGGCGAACGTCGCCTTCTGGACCGGGTGGATAAACCTCCAACTCGGCCTGTTCAACTGTATCCCCGCGTTCCCACTCGACGGGGGGCACATCCTTCGGACCAGCACCGAAGCCGCCGTCTCGCGCCTCCCCGTCGAGGGCGGCCGTCGGGTGACGACGGCCATCACCGTCTCGATAACGCTCGTGATGCTCGCCGGCCTGTTCCTGATGGTGTTCGGGCCGGGGCTGCTGACTAGCTGAGGCGGGCACCCTCACTCGGACGAGAACGGAAACCTCCTTACGGAGCGTTACTAACGTCAGGTATGGACAAGCGTGACCCGCCGCCGACAGAGGAGGGCTGGTACGCCCTCCACGACTTCCGAACTGTGGACTGGGACGCGTGGCGGTCGGCCCCCGAACGCCGCCGTCAGCGCGCCATCGAGGAGGGCGTGACGTATCTGGAGTCACACGCCGCGCTCGACGACGTCGACGACCCCGGCGAGTTCGGCGGGGGCGCGACGGCCGTCTACACCATCGTCGGTCACGAGGCCGACATCATGGTGCTCCACCTCCGGGAGTCGGTCGCACACCTCGAAACCGCCGAACGGCAGTTCGAGGGGACGGCCTTCGCGGCGTTCACCGAGCAGACATCCTCGTACCTCTCGGTGACCGAGGCCTCCGGGTACACGGAGCGCGCCCGCGAGTACTTCGACGGCGAGGTAGCCGACGACTCCGGACTGGCGCAGTACATCCAGGACCGGCTCCACCCGGACGTGCCCGACGCCGAACACGTCTGTTTCTACCCGATGAGCAAGCGTCGGACCCCCGAACAGAACTGGTACGACCTGCCGTTCGAAGAGCGAGCCGAACACATGGCCCGCCACGGCGACATCGGACGGGGCTACGGCGGCAAAGTGAACCAGATGATAGCCGGGAGCGTCGGCCTCGACGACTGGGAGTGGGGCATCACGCTCTGGGCCGACGACCCCACCGACATCAAGGACCTGCTGTACGAGATGCGCTTCGACCCGTCGAGTTCGAAGTTCGCCGAGTTCGGCCCCTTCTACTTCGGCCGTCGGTTCCCGCCCGCGGACCTCGACGCGCTGTTGGCCGGCGAACACGTCCCGACGGACGACGCCGAGCAGTCCCACGAGACGGCCGACGCACACGCCGGGGACGCCCACCACGGCCACGCGGATACCCACGACGGAACCGAGGGACACCACTCCGGCGACGCCGACGGCCACCACGCTGCCGAGGGTGAGGACGCGGGCCACGCCGACGACGCGGCCGGCGGGCCGCCGGCCGGCGGCGACGGTGACGTGGACCCGGCCGACGACACGGACATCCAGAGCAAACTCGCCAACCTCGGCTTGTTCCCCGGGCAGGACTACGCGGAGGGGACCTACGGCTTGGTCTTCTACTCGGAGGCCGACGCCGCCGCCCTCGCCGACGAGGTGGACGGCCTGCGCGGGAACTTCGAGCACTACGACACCCACGTCCTGACGACGGTCCGGGCGAACGAGGGGCGGGCGGCCATCGCCAGCGTCTGGGAGACCGAGAGCGCGGCCGACACGGCCGCCGGGTTCCTCAACGACCTCTCCGGCGTCGTCGAGGGCTACCGCGGGCAGCTGGGAGAGGGTGACGGCACGACCGAAGCCGACACCGACGACGGCGACGCCATCCGCGGCGAACTCGAAGATCTCGACATCTACGCCGGGCAACCCCACGGCGAGGACGTGTACGCGCTCGTCCTCTACTCGGAGGCCGACCCCGAGCAGGTGTACGCCGAAGTGACCGACCTCCGGGAGAACTTCGACCACTACGACACCCACGTCAAGACGGCGGTGTACGAGGACGGTGCCGCCCGCGCCACGACGGAGGGCGACGCCACCGACCGCACGGCCGTCGTCAGCATCTGGGAGACCCAAGACGCCGCCGACACCGCCAGCGACTTCCTCTCGGACCTCCCCGGCATCGTCGGCCGCGCCGGCGATGGGTCCGGGTTCGGCACGATGGGCATGTTCTACACAGTCAAGCCAGAACACCGCGAGGACTTCGTCGAGCGGTTCGGGGCCGTCGGCGAGATGCTGGTCGATATGGACGGCCACCACGACACCGCCCTGCTGGTCAACCGCGAGGACGAGAACGACATGTTCATCGCCAGCCAGTGGCGCGCCCGCGAGGACGCGATGGCCTTCTTCCGTTCGGACGACTTCGCCGACACGGTGTCGTGGGGCCAAGACGTGCTGGCGGACCGCCCGCGGCACGTGTTCCTCGCCTAGCACATTTTTACTGCGTCGGGTTCGCGCTCCGCGCGAACCGCTCCTTGCAAAAATGTGCGTTAAAAACGTCTCGGCGCGGCCACCGGCCGCGCCGAGGGAACCGCCTCGCGCACCGCGCTCGGCGGACGCTGGCCTTCGACCGCACCGCTCCGGCACCGTGACCGCTTCCGCGCCGCAACCGCTCCCGCACCGCTACTGCCCCTTCGAAACGGATTAAGGGAGCCATCGTCTCCTTTCTACTATGACTACCATCCGCGTCGTCTGGGGGACCGCTACGGGGCCGACGCCCACGGCCTCCTACGACGCGGCACTCGCCGAGGCAAACGTCCACAACTTCAATTTGGTCACCGTCTCCTCCGTGATTCCGGCGGACGCCGACCTCGACGTGGCGGGGACGGCACCCGAGTTGGGTGACGTGGGCGACGCGCTGACCGTGGTGCAGGGGCGGGCCACGACACTGCCCGGCGAGTCCGGCGCGGCGGGCATTGGGTGGGCACGGAGTGCCTCCGGCCGGGGCATCTTCTACGAGGCGGACGGCCCGGACGAGGCGACTGTCCGCGAACGCGTCGAGCAGGGACTGGCCGCCGGGCGGGACCTCAGAGACTGGACGTTCACCGACGAGGAGAGCGTGGTCGTCGAGAGCGAGGCCGACCCGGACGCGTACGCTACGGCCGTCGTCGTCGCGGCGTACGGCCGGGGGCGTCACATCGGCCGGTAGCCTGACCTTTTTAAGTCCGACACGCCTACGAATAGAGAGATGTACGGAAACACCCCGTTCGCGGGTGCAGACGGTGGCGACGGTGAACCGGTGTTGACGACCGAACAGCGTCGTCACCTCCGGCGTGACCTCGCGAGCGTCGCCGCCGAGACCCGTGAGTTGCTTCCCGACGAGTTCGCGGTCGGTCTCGAACTGGCGCGGGGCGCGAACGGCCCACGTGCGACCGTCGCCGTCCAACCACCCATCGGGTCCGTGGTCAGTGCCGGGTACACGCCCGAGGACGACGCGGACCTCCGCATCGGCGACGACGAGCGGACGGACCTCGCGCACGGTCTCGCCGCGAGTGCCGCCCTCCAAGTCAAACAGGCGATGGCCGGCGACACGTCCCCGACGGCCCAGTAACTACTTCTCGACCGGGGGCGCGTAGAAGAGCGCGTACCCGATGACCGCGGCCGACGGGAGACTCCCCGCCGCGAGCGCGGCCGTCACCGGCACCCCGAACAACAGTCCGACGACCAGTGCCAGCAGTAGCGGTCCCGGGATGAACGACAGCACGAGGTCGGGGGTCGAGAGCGACCCGAGCAGTGCCGTCATGCGTACCGCACACTAGCCACGCCCGTCTAATTAAATATTATTACTCGGGCAAGGATACCGCGGTGCGGGTGCCGTTCGGGTCGTTACTTCCCCCAGAAGGGGTCCCGCTGGCGTTGTTTTTCGAGGTACTGGTGGAGGGCTTCGCGCTCGTCGGCGGGGATGTCCTCGTTGAGTTCCTGTTCGAGAATCTTGGCGTGTTTCTCCGGGAGTTCCGTCCAGAGTTCGTCGCCCTCCTCGATTTGGCGGCCGACGGTGGGGCCGTCGATGGAGACGGCGACGCGGTCACCCGACCGGGCCTCGTCGACGTCGTCGCCCTCGTCCTGTATCGTCTTGAGGGCACCTACGCGGGTCGGTTCGTTGCCCTCGAACTTCGCGACGTTCGAGTTGCGCTTGAGCGTCCCCGACAGCACCTCGACGCCGACGACGGCGGGGTTAGACTGGCGGAAGGTGTGGCCGTCGAGGATGCGGAACCGCGCGGGGCGGGTGATGTTTTCGAGTATCTTGTCCTGCTGTTCGCGCTCCATCTCCTCGACGAACTCCTCGTAATCTTGGATGAGCTGATAGATGACGTCGTGTTCGAAGATGCGGACGTCCTCCTGTTTGGCGAGGTCCGCGGCGTCGTCGAGGACGTCGACGGAGAAGGCGAGAATCGTCTCGTGTTTCGGCTCGTTGGCCGTCCCGGCGACGCTCACGTCGCGGGGGGCCACGTCGCCCACCTCGGCGCGGACGATGGGGATTTCGGCGTCTTCGAGGGTGTTGGCGATGGCTTCGAGACTGCCGAGGGTGTCGGCCTTGACGACCACGCCCTCCTCGGAACTGGTGACCTCGATTTCGGCGAGTTCCTCTTGGACCTCGGCGACGACGGTGTTCACGTCCCGGTCACGGACGACGCGAATCGGCGCGCCCGCCATCGCGTCGTCGAGGTCGGGCGCGGCTATCTTCACTCCGGCGGCGGCCGAGACGGACTCGACCTTCTCGAACTCCCGTTCGGTACGGATTTCGGCGAGGGGTTTCGGTTGGAGGAGCGCGCGCACGTCGGTCACGATGGTCTCGTTGACGCCGCCGACGACGATGGTGTCGTCGGCCCGGATGGTCCCGTCGTAGAGGACGGCGTCGATGGTCGTCCCGAACCCGCGGGCCTCCTTCACCTCCAGTACCGTCCCCGCGCCGGGGCCGGCCACGTCGATGGCCATCTCGTCTTTCATGTACCGCTGGGAGAGGCCCATCAGTACCGTCAGCAGGTCGGGGACGCCCTCGCCGGTCATCGCCGAGACGGGGACGACGCCGACGTTCTTCTGGAAGTTCTGGACACGCCAGTACATGTCGGCGGAGAACCCCATGTCGCTCAACTCGCCGATGATGCCGTACAGGCGGTCGTTCACGTCGCCCTGCACGCGGTCGGACTGCTCTTCGAGCGTCTGCTGGACCGGTTGTCCCTCGCGGGGGTTCCACCCCGGGACGGTGTCGACTTTGTTCGCGGCGACGATGAACGGCGTCTGCGTGCGCTTGAGAATCTCGACGGCCTCCTCGGTCTGTGGCTGGAACCCGTCGTTGACGTCCACGACGAGGACGGCGATGTCCGCGAGCGCGCCGCCGCGGGAGCGCAGCGTCGAAAACGAGTGGTGGCCGGGCGTGTCGATGAACAGCAGGCCGGGTAAGTCGAAGTCGGTCGGGTCGACGAGTTCGCCCGCGATGTCGGAGATGGTCGAGAGCGGGACGGCCGTCGAACCGATGTGCTGGGTGATGGCTCCGGCCTCGCCCTCGCTCACTGCGGAGCCGCGAATCTTGTCGAGGAGTGTGGTCTTTCCGTGGTCGACGTGGCCGAGCACCGCGACGATGGGCGTTCGGAGGCGTTGGCCCGTCTCTGTCGCGTCGGCGTCGTGGGAGTCAGACATGGCATACCACCGGAGAATCGGTTATCGGAACACAGCCCTGCGGCGCATATAATTCTGCCTTTCCGCGGCCGCCGGCCCCGACAGAGCCCCCATCCGGGTCGTTCGTGTGAACTCGCCGCGTGCGGCCGTCAGACCTCCGTCACACGCCCCGTGGCGTTTATGAGAGTGGAGCACACTACGGCGTGTATGGCAGAGATACTCGCGGAGAATCTCTCGGGGAAGGCCGTCATGGGGTCCGACGGCGTCGAACTCGGGATGCTGTACAACATCACGATGGATGCGAACTCGGGTCGCCTCGAGAACCTCATCGTCGAACCCGACGAGAACCTGCGGAACAGCGAGTTCCCCACCGACGACCGGGGCCGCCTTCTCGTCCCCGTCACCCGTGTGCAGGCCGTCAAAGACCACATGATTATCGACCACTAACGCTGTCTCTTCGATGTACGTTCTCGATTCGTCGGCGTTTATCAACGAGTATCACACCGAAGAGCGAATCGCATCCATCCCGATGGTGCGCGAGGAACTCGAAGACGAGAGTGCCTACCGCTTCGACGCACTCGAAGGCTCGGGGATGCACCTCCACGTCCCCGACGCCGAAACCGTCGAGCGCATCGAGCGGGCCGCCCGCGAGACGGGTGACCTCGCGGAACTCTCCAGAACGGACGTTCGGCTGGTCGCGGCCGCCTTCGAACTCGACAGTCCGCTCGTGACGGACGACTACGCGATGCAGAACGTCGCCGAGAAACTCGACGTGACCGTCGAAGTCATCGCACAGGATGGCATCACCGAACAGCGCGACTGGCTGTTCCAGTGTGCCGGGTGTGGGCGCGAGTTCGACGAGAACCACGACCGCTGTCCCATCTGCGGGAGCGACCTCTCGCGAAAGAACCCGGCGTAGCCTCCGCCTGCCGGTCACTCGATGTGTTCGATGCCGACGTCGAGCAACTGGCGGATGACCTCCCCCTCGGTGAGGTCGTACTCCCGGGCCAGCGACTCGACCTGTTCGGCGAGGTCGTCGTCACAGACGACGGAGTACCGGGTCGCCATACCCGACGTTTTCCACCGGTATCAATAAATACACGTCAGACAGGCGTCTCATCGCTGATTTTGACGTACCTTCGAAGGCATTAAACTCAGGCCGCCGGAACGTCCATGGTTAACTGCGCGTACAGTGCCGCGAACTGGAGGGCGTTGAACGCGCCGTGGATGAAGATGGGGACGAGGAGGTTCTCGGTCTTGTAGTAGGAGTACCCCAACACCAGCGAGAGGACGAACACGAGAAACAGCGTCGACACGGTGGCGACGGGATTCGGGTCCGCGTACTGCTGGAAGTGGACGGCGGCGAAGACGACGCTGGCCACCACGACGGCCGTCGACCGCGAGAACCGCTCGTAGAGGTACTTCTGGACCACGTTCCGGTAGACGAGTTCCTCGCCGGGACCGATGGCGAGAAACGAGAGGGGGACGAGTACCAGCAGGAACTCGGGGTTCTCTATCCGTTCGGCGAGTTCCTGAATGCTGCTCTCGGCCGTCGGCAGTCCGAGCGACGTGAAGGCGAACGAGACCATCCCGGCCGAGAGAAAGAGGACGACGAGCCCGCCGATGCTGTACGCGACGGCCTGCAGGTCGGGCCACGCGAGGTCAACGTAGTCCCAGCCGAGGTCACGGACCTTCAGGTAGCCAGCGGCGAACACCGCGAGACCGACGCCCGACCCGACAGTCAGGACGGCGATAGAGACCGTCGTCCCGAACGACCGGGCGAGCAGGCCCGGTACCACTGCGATGAGGCTACTGACGAGGAAGCCGAGCAGGCCGATACCCGCGGCGAACGCCGTGCCGCGCCCTTTCGACACTAGTTCGTCGTCCGGCATTCCCCGGAAGTCGGCGGCGGCGAGGCCGACGGTGAACAGTGCCGCGAGTGCGGCGACGGGGAGCGCGGGTTCGACGGTGGGTGCGGTACCGCTCCCGGTCGCCGGGAGGAGCAACCGGGCGAGGGCGACGCCGACGACGCCGAGCGCGGCGACGCCCGCGACGCCAGCACCGACACGCCGGTCGAGGCCGACGTGACGGCGGGCAACGAATGCGAGGGCGGCGAGGAGAGCGAGGGCGGCACCGACGACACTGCCGTCGACGGCGTCGACGGCGACGAACGGTTCCGCACCCGTCCACGGGAACAGACAGGCGGCGAGGGCGACACCGGCGAGGACCACGCCCAGCGACGGCGCGATGGCCGTCGCGGGTGCGCGGTCACCGGTGGCGTGTGCTGTATCCATCGGTAGAAACGACGGGGCGGGTCGGTTTATGATCTGTGTTTCCGGGGCTGTCGCGATTCGTTGGGTGGTCTGTTCCGCTACTCCACACGGAGCGTCGTCTTCTCGGAGACGGCGTCGGCCTCCTCGAAGTCGCCGCCCCCGAGCAGGCCGCGGGCGGCCCGCTTGCCCCACTCGACGGCCGGCTGTGTGAACGTCTCGACGTCCGCGAGTTCGCCCGCGAGAACGCAGGCGACCTCCATCCCGTACAGCAACTCGCCGACGCTCTCGGCGTCGAGTCGGTCCAGTTCCACCCGGACGTTAGGTCGCCCCGCCGCCGCGAGACTGGCCTCGGTCGCCTCGAACTCCGCGTCCAAGAGCGTCCCGAGCGAGGCTCCCCCGAGGTAGGACAGCCCCTCGATGTCCGTGGTCGGTATCTCGCAGTCGGGTCGGGCACGCGGGCGCACGAGCGTCACCATCTTGTCCCGCGGACCGGCGCGGTACAACTGCAACTGGGAGTGCTGGTCCGTCGCACCGAGTGCCCGCGCCGGCGTCTGTCCCGTCCCCTCTTTCCCGAGACTCTCGGCCCACAACTGGGCGAACCACTCCGCGAACGCTTCCAGCCGTTCGGCGTAGGGCATCATCGCCGTCACACCCGCGCCGCGCGCTTCGAGCGCGTGGCTCACCGCGCCGTAGGCGTACCCGGGACAGTCGTACAGCGAGGGCGCGAGCGAGTCCGCCGCCCGCTTGCCGCCAGTGAGCAGTCCCTCGATGTCGTGGCCCTGTATCGCCGCGGGGACGAAGCCGACGGCCGAGAGCGCGGCGAACCGGCCGGGGACGCCCGTCGGTACGTCGAGTGCGGGCAAGTCGTGCGTCTCGGCCAGTTCCCGGAGCGGGCCGTCGGGACCGGTCGTCACGACGGTTCGCTCGGTCCAGTCGACGCCCGCCTCGGCCATCGCCTCGCGGACGACGAGGAAGTTCGCCAGCGTCTCGGCCGTCGTCCCCGACCGGGAGACGACGTTGACCGCCGTCTCGGCCAGCGGCAGGTCGGCCAGCACCTCGCGGACGCGCTGGGGGTCCACGTTGTCGAGGACGAACAGCGGCGGTGCGTCGGTGCCGTCGCCGCCGGCGTCGAGACCGCCCAGTGCCTGCGAGACGGTCGCCGCGCCGAGCGCGCTCCCGCCGATGCCGACGACCAGCACCGCCTCCGCGTCGGTCAGCGGGTCGACGGCCCGTTCGATTTCGGCGGCGTCCGTCCGCTCGGGCAGATTCAGGGCGGCGTACCCGAACTCGCCGTCGGCCCGGCCCTGCGCGATACGTTCGTGAGCGTCCGCGACGCGGGCGTCGAGGCTGTCCAACTCGCCCCGGGAGATTCCGGGGTCGGCCTCGCTCGCCAGTGCGTTCCCGATGTCGACGTTCATACCAACCCTGTCCGGCGGGTCGGCAAAACACTTCCCCGTTCGCTCCACGTGACACCGGCCGGTGAACCGCGCCGCTTTTCGGCGATGCCCCCCTACGGACGTGCAATGACGGACGGGGGAGCCGACGCGGCCGGCGAGGACGAGGCGAAGTCGACCTACAAGGGGTTGTTCGGTGCGTTCCCCTACGCGTTCCGAACGAGCGACTCCCGCCTGTTCCGGTCGTACGTGGCCATCGGCGGACTGCTGGCCGCCATCGTCACGGTGATGTTCGTCATCGCGTTGCTCGTCCTCGTCGCCAACACGACTGGCACGGCGGGTGGCGTGTTCACCTTCTCCCGTGCCTTCTTCATCGCAGTCGGGATGTTCGTCCTCGCGCCGCTCATCGCGCCCGTGCTGTACGTCGCCCGCCGGCACCGCCGCCGGACGCCTATCAGTGAGCACTACGACACCGCCATGGCACTCGCCGGGTACGCGTTCATCCTCGCGCTGTACGTCGGCCTCGTGGCGTCCATCCCGGAGTGTTTCGACTTCGGCGACGGGACGACCTGCCGTGACCCGCCACAGGGACTGTTCGCGCCGGCCGTCGCCGTCCTGTACGCCCTCCCGCCGGTTTCGGGGTTGGTCCCGCCCGCGGTCACGGGGGTCGCCATCGTCCTCGTGGACCGGTATCTCCGGTGAGTCACAACGCCGAAGGGTCGCCGGCCCGAACCGGTGGCTGATGAAAGAGGGGACCTTTCTCGTCACGAACGCCGACGACGCGTCGGCGGTCCTGCAGGACGTACGCGACAGCCAGATACACACGCTCGCCGACAACCCCGGCGTCGAAACCGGCGAAATCGTCGTCGCGGCACTCGAACCGGACCCGCCGATGGAGGTGGCGTGGCGCGTGACCGACCTCCGTGAACAGTACACGGTCCCGGTCGAGCGCAGTCCCGAGCCACCGACACAACAGGCCCGCGACGTCGCCGCCGAGCAGTCCGTCGGTGACCTCTCGACGCGGGAGCGCGCCGGCGAGGGCGAGGTCCACATCCTCACCGTCCCACCCGAGGAGACGGAGAACGCGGCCGCGGACGTGGTCGGGGACGAGGAGACCGTCGCGCGGGCCGCCCGCCTCGGCGTCGAACGTGTCGAGGTCCGCGCCGCCGACGGCGTCGTCAGCGTCCGCTACCTCCCCTGACCCGGTGCCCACGGTGGCGGAGGGCGGTGGCCGCAGGCGGTCCGGGGCCGCCAGTGGAACCGAGATAAGAAGGCTTATTCGGGGCTGTTGCACACGGTGGCGTATGATGGCGTTCGAGGTGCCGGTCGCGAGGGGGTGGACCGGATGAGCGGTCTCACCGACATCCCCGACCGGTTCCCGGAAGTCGACTACACTCGCTACTCCAACCGACAGCTCGCAGTGATTCCGCTCGCGGTGCTGGCGGTGGCACTGGCGATACTGGCCGGGTGGTATCTGACGACCGGGGCACCGGTCGCGCTCGGTATCGAGTTCACTGGTGGAACGGAGATACAGATAGTCACGAGCGACTCCCAAGCCGAGATACAGAGCAGTATCTCCGGGTTCGCCGTCGAATCGGTCCAGCCGGTGCAGGGGGCCGACCGGTACATCGTGACGACGCAATCGACCGACAACGAGTTGATTCGCTCACAGATGGAGAGTGCGGGCTACGAGGTGGCCTCGCTCGGACAGACGACGGCCAGTTTCGGGTCCGACTCCGTCCGGCTGGCACTCATGGGCATCACCGTCGCGTTCGTCGGGATGAGTGCCATCATCTTCGTCCTCTTCCGGTCGTTCGTCCCCTCCATCGCCGTGGTCCTCTCGGCGTTTTCGGACATCGTGATTCCGCTCGCGCTGATGAACGTCTTCGGCATCAAACTCTCGCTGGGGGCGGTTGCCGCGCTCCTGATGCTCATCGGGTATAGCGTGGACTCGGACGTGCTGTTGAACAACCACATCCTGCGGCGGCGGGGTGGGTTCTACGAGTCCACGTATCGGGCGATGCGGACCGGTGTGTCGATGACGCTGACCTCGCTGTCGGCGATGATAGTGATGACCATCACGGCGACGTTGCTGGGGATACCGCTGCTGCCGTCCATCGGCATCATCCTCGTGTTCGGACTGGCGGCGGACCTGATGAACACCTACATGCTCAATCTCAGCCTCCTGCGGTGGTACAAGTACGAGGGGGTCACACGATGACCCGGCCGTCGGCAGTACCCCGGGGTGAGCAGACATGAACATCCGCGACAACTGGCGTATCGTCCTGCTCGTGCTGTTCACGATAGCCAGTACCGCCCTCCTCTTCGCGCCGATGGTCGCCGGCGGCGGCGGTGGCGGTGGCAGCGGTGGCGGCAACCAAGTGGTCGGGTTGGACTACGGCCTCGAACTCTCCGGCGGGACGCGCATCCGCGCGCCGCTCATCGGCATGCACGCCGAACCGGTCGACCTACAGAACGAGAGCTTGACCGACGTGCGGTCGGACCTGGCCGGTGACCTCGGCGTGTCACAGACCGACATCGGACTCAGGCCACAGGAGCGGGCAATCGAGGTGTACTCGAAGAACGTCTCCGAATCGGCGTTCGTGTCCGCCCTCAACGACAACGGGTTCGACGTGACGGCCGACGACGTGGACCGCGGCGTCACCGCACCCACCCGCGACTCCGTGGTCGACACGCTGAACAACAAAATCAACCAAGGCGGACTGACTGGGGGACAGGCCCGGACGACCACCTCGGGGACCGGCGAGACGTTCGTCATCGTCGAGGTGCCCAACGCGAACCGGACCGAGGTGCTCGACCTCATCGAGGACCGCGGGCAGGTCGAAATCGTCGCGCACTTCCCGGACCAGCGCGACGGGAACACGACCTACCGTGACGTCTCGCTGCTGACCAACGACGACTTCACGAACGTCGGGTCGGCCCGACAGCCCAGTCAACAGCAGCCACAGCCACACGTCTCGGTGAGCCTCACCGACGAGGCGGCACGCAACTACTCCAACGCGATGCAGCAGTTCGGCTTCACCGGACCGGGCGTCGCTAACTGTCCGACACAGTACGCGCGGAACAACCCCGACGACGCCGAGGGGTACTGCCTGTACACGGTCCTCGACGACCGGGTGGTGTACGCCGCCCAGATGAGTCGGGGACTCGCACAGAACATGGAGACGGGTGACTTCGTGCGCGGGCCGACGTTCGTCATGACGACGACGAACATGTCCGAGGCCCAGCAGTTGTCCATCAATCTCAAGGCTGGCGCGCTGACGACGGAACTCGACATCGAGGACCGCGGGACGACGTACTTCCTCCAGCCAGCACTCGCACAGGACTTCAAGTTCTTCTCGCTGGTGACCGGACTGGTCGCGTGGCTCGCGGTCAGCGGCGTGGTGTTCGTCCGCTACGGGAGCCCCCGCGTCGCCGTGCCGATGCTGGCGACGGCCGCCGCGGAGGTGTTCCTGTTGCTCGGGTTCGCGGCGGGCGTCGGGTTGGCGTTGGACCTCAGCCACATCGCCGGGTTCATCGCCGTCATCGGGACGGGGGTGGACGACCTCATCATCATCGCCGACGAGATACTTCAGCAGGGGAAAGTCGCCACGGGCCGAGTGTTCCAGAACCGCTTCCGTAAGGCGTTCTGGGTCATCGGCGCGGCGGCGGCGACGACCATCATCGCGATGAGTCCGCTGACGGTCGTCTCGCTGGGCGACCTGACCGGGTTCGCCATCGTCACCATCGTCGGTGTCCTGCTGGGTGTGCTGGTCACCCGTCCGGCCTACGGCGACGTGCTCCGGTACCTGATGCTCTCCGAGGAAGAACGCAGCCGCGAGGAGTAGCCCAGTTTCCACGCGTTTTCACGCGGAGAAAAATCACCTCTCGTTTTGTATGGATAGCGACCGTCGATAGACCTGCGGGCGTCGAGCACCGGCCGTTTCGAGACGCTCCGCCCCGTTTCACCCCCCATCCGACTCAGAACTCCGCGAGTGACGACTGGGCGGCGGCCGCGAGTACGTCCTCGCTCGTGCCCCACGACCGGCGCGCGCACGCCGGGAGGTCGCCGTGGTCGGCCACGTACGCCCGGAGGAACGCGCGCGTCGTCGGGTCGCTCGGGTAGCCACTGCCCGGGTCGTAGCCGTCCAACCCCGCCGCCATCTCCGCGACGTGCGCGTCCCGTTCGACTTTGGCGACGATGCTCGCCGCGCCGACCAACGCGTGTGCCTCGTCGGCACCGTGTTCGGCCGTCACGGTCACGTCGACGCCAGTCCGTCCCGCGACGCGCCGCCCGAACCGCTCGGCGTCGGTGTCTCCAGCGTCGACGTGGCCCGTGTCGCCGTCGGCGGCGGCGGCGTCGAGTGCCTCGGCGTGGGCCGCGACGGTGAGCGTGTTCATATCCGTCTCCGGGTCGTCGATGCGTGCCGGCGGGATTTCGGCGACGCCGACGGTGATTCGGTCGTCCGCGCGGAGGCGAGCGGCCAACTCCTCGCGCCGGGCGGGCGCGAGGTTTTTCGAGTCGTCTACCCCGTCGGGGAGTACCTCGTGGTCGGCCCGCACCGCGGCGGCGAACATCGACCCCAGCACCGGCCCTTTCCCGGCCTCGTCGACGCCGAATCGCATACCGGTAGCTCACGCCACTCCGACATAAATCCCGTCGGCCGTCCACCGCCCGCCCCGCTCAGTCGTCCAGTTGCGGTTCGTCGACCGTCTCGGTGTCGAGCGTCGGCGCGTCCATGTCGTACTGTCCGATGGCCGGTTCGGCGATGTCTACGTCGAGCCGCTCCCCGTCCGCGTCCGCCTCAGCGTCCGCCGACAGCGCGTCGTCGACCCACTCCCGCCAGTTCCGGTAGCCCCGCTCCGTTTCGTGACACATACTAACACACCACAGTAACAGAAGGCACGTACGGGCCTAAACGTTGGGACGGACGCCACGCCGGTCAGGCGTCGTCCGTTCCCCGGAAGAACTCGGGACGGGCGAACGGTTCGTCCTCACCCGTCACGTCGAGGACGTCGAGGGCCGTCACCTCGGCGGGGACGCCGAACAGTCCCGCGAGGCTCGGTTCGGTGCGGCCGTCGTCGCTACTGACTAGCTCTTTCACGTACAGGCCGCCCTCCCCGTGGACTTCGACGGTGGCCGTGTGGTCGTCGCTCAACTCGCCGTCGATGTCGTACACCTCGCGGGTGCGCGTCACGTCCGCGCGCCGGTGGGTAACTCGCTGTGGGGTGTCTTGATGAATCGTCGCGCCGTCCAGCGCTTCGAGCGCGGCCGCGAACGACTCGGCGTCGACCGGCTCCTCGAACGTCACGTCCATCCGGTAGGTCTTGGTGGCGTCGAGTTCCTTCACCCGCTCGACCATCTCGTGGGTGGCGAGGCGAAGGCCCTCGACCTCGACTTTCCCCTCGGCGAACTCGTTGACCTCGCGTTCGAGTGCCGTGGGGTCCACGTCGCGGGTGCGTGGCTCCTTCACTTCGAGGACGAACGGCCGCCCGGATTCGAGCATGAGCGCGTCCACGTCCTCGCGGCCCGCGCCGTGGAAGACGGCTTCCTCGCCGTCCATCGCCTCGCGGACGGGCGGGGCGGTCAACTGTTCGACGCTCTCGTCGTAGCGGTAGCCCGACCCGCCACAGCCGTCACACGCGGCCCCGCGCTTCCGGCCGGTGCCGCCGCAGTCGTTGCAAGGCCACTTCGTCTGCGGGATGTCACGCTCCAATTTGCGGTAGCGACCGTAGACGAACGCGGAGTTGACCTGCACGCTGAGTTCGTCTGTGGCGAGGTCAAGTATCACCAGCACGTCGGGACGCTCGAAGTCGACTTCGGCGTCGGTGTCCGCACCCAGCCGTTTGCCGACTTCGCGGTTGAGTTCGGCCTTGAGCGGTTCGCCCGCGTCCGGGTCCAGCCCCACGTCCTCGCGGAGCAGTCGGTCGTTCTCTTCCAGCAGCGGCGGGACTTTGGTCCCGGTCTGATACGTGTCGAACTCGTACTCCGCGAGTGCGTGGGCCGCGCGTTCGGCCCACTCCTCGTAGCGGTCGCTCTCGTCTTCACAGACCCAACACTCCCCGTCCGGTTCGTACTCCGCGACCGGTACGTCGTCTTCGAGGGCGGCCGCGACGCGAAGCGACCGCCCGCGCTCGGCGTTGGTCAGTCCGAAACTCCGGTCGGCCACTAACCGGCCGAGGCAGGCGTCACAGACCGGTCCGGTCTCCACGGCCCGGCGGGCCGTCGCCAGCACTGTCATTACGCACCCAACACGGGGCACCCGTAACTCCCTTGCCCTTCGTCGTCGGTCAGTCGTCCGCTCTGATGGTGGCGAGGTTGTACGGCTTCTCGCCCGTGAGCCACTCGTAGACGTACTCGATGCTCGTGAGACTCGCCCGGACGCCGTCGTGGTCCGTCTTGAGCGCGACGTTCGTCGCACCCGCCAGTGCCGGACTGTCCCGACAGTTCCAGAACAGCGGGTCCTGCGTGCCCCGGATGGTGTAGTAGTCCACGTCGCCCGGCGTCTCGTTCTCGTTGAGTTGGGCGAGCGGGTGGTCGCCGAGGCGTTCGTAGTCGTCCCGGAGGAACGCACTCATCTTGTACGTCCCGCCGGTGAGGCCGACGTTGGCGGCCATCGAGTTCAGTACCGTCCCGTGGTTCGCGCCCGCCAGTCCCACGAACGAATCGACCCACTCGTATCGGTCCCGCCGGTCCAACCAGTAGCGCGCGCCCGTCACGCCGAGACTGTGTCCGACGATGGCCACCTCCGACGCCCCGGTGTACTCGCGGACGTGGGCGACGAAGTGGTCGAGTTGTGCGGCCATCGCCCCGTGGCTCGGACTGCCCGACTCGAAGGTAATCGCCCAGAGGTCGTCGCCGGCGAACGAGCGGTTCAGGAAGAAGTCGGTGTAGCCGGTCCAGTCACAGGCGTCCCGCTGGTTCCCGTGGACGAATACGACAGGTGTCGCTTCGCTTCCGGCCTCCGTGCCGTGGTACTCGTGGCCGCCCCAGCCACCGTACCCGGACCCGGTCCAGGGCAAGCGGTCGTCGTCCGTTCGGTCGTGGTCACAGCCGACCCGACATCCCCCGTTGCTCCGGCACCGCCGCAGCCCCGCGAGGTTCTGCGTCAGCCGCCGCATCACGCTGGGAGTCGGAACCGACCCCCGCTTCGAAGACATATCTGTTCTATGTGAACGTATGTCGTATATAGATGTCGCCTTACATTGGACGCACAGAATCTGAAAGAAACACCGACGTGCGACGAACGTTCCGCCTCGTTTACCACTGTTATTGGAGCAGCTGTCCCAGTGTACAGTTTGTGACTGTAGCGTACAGCAATCGCGGTGGATACGGCGGAATATGTCTCGAATTGGTCACCTCTCGCTGGCCCCGGACTGTAGCGACGGACTCCTTTTTGTGGTAGATAATAACACGCATTCAGCGGTCGGCCCGTCTCGGCGGGGTCGGTCGGCGGTCCAGTCCGGTATCTCTCTCGCCCGCGCGGCTGAAATCAACGGCCCGATTATTGAGGCACCACGAATATGATGGGCGTGATAGAAGTGGGAAGGACATGCAACGCGAGTATTTCGACGGCGACCGAGTGAACGTCGCCGAGGGGGTCCGCGAGAAACACACGGCCGTCGCCGCCGAGGTAATCGGCGAGGACACGTACGGTCACCTCGTCGGTGGTGAGTGGGTCGAATCGTCGAGCGGCGAGACGGTTCCGGCCGTGGACTCGACGACGGGCCAGCACCTCGCAGACTTCCAGCAGGGGACCGCCGAGGACGTGGACCGCGCCGTCGCGGCGGCGCGGGACGGCTTCGAGGCGTGGCGCGACGTGTCGCCACAGCAACGCTCGGAGACGTTGTTCGAGGTGGCCGACCGACTCGAGGACCGCCGGACGGAAATCGCCCGCCTCGACAGCCTCGAGATGGGGAAGGCGAACCAGCACTCGATGTTCGTGGACCTCGAAGTCGCCATCGAACAGTTCCGCTACTTCGGGAGTCTCGCCCGCACCGCCGACGAGGGGCGGCGACCGCCCGCGAGCGACGACCGCTTGACCTACACCCAGCGAGAACCGTACGGCGTCGTCGGCCTCATCAGCGCGTGGAACTTCCCCGCGATGTTCGTCGCGTGGAAAGTCGCGCCGGCACTGGCCGCGGGCAACGCCGTCGTCTACAAGCCGTCCTCGCGCGCCTCGCTCTCGTCGCTGGAGATGGCCCGAACTATCCAGCGCGTCCTCCCCGACGGCGCGGTCAACGTCGTCACCGGCCCGGGGAGCGTCGTCGGCGACGCCATCGCGAGCCACGAGGGCGTGAACAAGGTGGGGCTCACTGGGTCGACGGCGGCCGGGAAGTTCACGATGCAGAACGCCGCCGAGACTATCACCCCGGTGTCGCTGGAACTGGGCGGCAAGAGTCCGAACATCGTCTTCCCCGACGCCGACATCGAGAAGGCCGTCCAAGGCTCCATCATCGCGTCGTGGTTCAACGTCGGCCAGCAGTGTACGATGGGGTCGCGCCTGTTCCTCCACGAGGACGTCTACGACGAGTTCCTAGACGCGTTCGTCGAGGCGACGGCCGACCTGACCGTCGGCGACCCGCTCTCGCCGCTGACCGACGTGGGGCCGCTGGTCGACCACGACCACCTCGCGGACGTCCAGTCCTACGTCGACACCGCCCTGGAGGAGGGTGCGACGCTCGCCTACGGCGGCGAACAGCCGGCGGACCCCGAGTTGGACGGCGCGCCGTTCCTCAAGCCGACGATTCTGACCGACATCGAGAACGACGACACCGTGGCCTGCGAGGAGGTGTTCGGCCCGGTACTGTCGGTCATCGAGTGGTCCGACTACGACGAGATGATGGCAGAAGCCAACGACACCATCTACGGCCTCGCCTCGGGCGTCTGGACCCAGAGTCTCGACGACGCGAAGCGGGCGGCTGACGACCTCGAAGCCGGGACGGTCTGGGTCAACACGTGGAACGACATGTTCGAGCCCAGTCCCTACGGCGGCTACAAGCAGTCCGGGATGGGCCGGGAACTCTCCGAGGAGACGCTCGACGACTACACCCAAACCAAGTCCGTGACCATCAACTTCGGCGGCCTGCCGAACATGGGCTGATTACAGGTACGCGATGGTTCGGTCGTTCCTATCTCGCTCCGCGAGGTGGGCATCGACTGCTTTCACCACGTCACCGATACGCTTCCCTTCCTGTTCGACGTAGACTAGTCCTGCGTGTTCGAGTCTGTCGCCTTCGACCAGCGAGAGGAAGTCGTCGTCGAACGTCACCAGTATCCAGTCGTTCTCGACGGCATAACTCAACTGAGCGTGGTCGCCGTCACCCAACGTGTTTTCCCCACGCGCGGTGTAGACCGTCCAGCCGCGGCGTTGTAGCCCATCGGCGACAGGGACCCAAATACTCTCGTCGCAATAGAGTGCCCTCATGCCGTCGCGGCGTCGGCGGGTCTGAAGTCGCTGATGTGGTCGTAGTAGTACGCGAGTGCCCGGTGTACGTCGCTCAACGAGAGGTCCGGATACAGTTGCGTGATTTCATCCGGGTCGTATCCACTGTGCTCGTACGCGACGGCGATATCCTCGACGCGGATGCCGGTACCCTCGATGGTCGGGGCTCCGTCGCTGTGTTCGGCGTCTCGTACGATGCTCATACAACAAGATGCGTCCGCAACCGTCTTGAACTGTGTGGTCGGGTGCCCTACCCCGGCGTAATCTCGGTGAGGACGCGCGACTCTATCTTGCGGAGGTGCTCCCCGACGGTGACGGGCGCGATGCCGAGTTCGTCGCCGATGTCCTCGTACGTGGCGTCGCGGGGCACGGCGTAGTATCCCATGTCGATGGCCTTGAGGAGGATGTCCTGTTGGCGTTCGGTGAGCATCGAGAACAGTTGCCGGTCGTCCGGGTCGTACTCTCCGATGGCCTCCAACTCGACGTTCAGTTCCTTCGGGATGGTCCCCATCGCGTCGGTGATGGTCGCCTCCTGTGCCATGCCGCTGACGCGAATCCCTCCGTCCGGCAGACACTCGATAGGCGTGTCGATGATGACGCTGTGTTCCTGCGGGAGGCGAAACAGCGCGTTCACCACGTCGTTGGGTTGGAAGTGAATGTACCCGTGTAGGTCGTTCCCGGACCGCGAGATGGAGTAGGCGAGTATGTCGGTATCCCCTTCCAGCACGTCCCGTGCCTGATCGATGTCACCCCGCACCTGATAGAGGAACACGACGGTTCCGTCGTCCAACTGGTTGAAGTGGTGGATGGCGACCCGTTCGACGTCGGGCGACTCGATTATCGCCTCCTCGGCCGGGTGGAATCCCCGGAACTCCTCCGTCTCCGGCCGCAACACCAGTTCCACGTGTCGCATGCCCTGTGATACTGTCTCCGTCTATATTGTTCTTGGCAAAACCCCGGAATGATTGCTTCTATCCACCAATACATGCGGCCTGCATATGACGGTGGTTTAAACCCACCATTGTACTGTTGCACCAGCGATAGTCCAGTATAGTCCTTCCGTGTCGGTGTACCATGACGCAGGTTGAGGACTCGAGCCGCGAGATGCGACTCGACCAGGACTCGTTCGCGCAGGGATACTTCAAAAACGCCGTCTACCGCCACTGGGACCCGTACGACATCGAGGGCCTCGAAGCCGACAAGGAGAAGATGATCGACTTCGCCCCCGACGAAGAGAAGTTCGACGAGCTCCGGACGGCCATCGCCCGGTTCGGTGCCGGCGAAGAGGCGGTGACGGAGGACCTGATGCCGCTGGGTCTGGTTCTCGAGGACATCAACGACCAGATGTTCCTCTCCAGCCAGATTTACGAGGAGGGCAAACACACGCAGTTCTTCGACCGCTACTGGCGCGAGGTCATCAACGCCACGGCCGAGGAACTGGGCTACGAGGTGACCCAGCCGACGGACCAGCGATACTTCAACGACCACTACATCGCGCTGTTCGACAAGACGGAGGCCGCGATGGAGAACCTCCTCGAGGACGACTCTCCGCGTGCCCGGACCGAGGCCTACTGCCACTACCACCTGACCGTCGAGTCCGTCCTCGCACAGACGGGCTACTACGGCTTCACCTCGGCGTTCAGCGAGTCGGGAACGGACGACGTGACCGACGAGGACTACCCCAACGCCGAGGGCCTCGTCAACGGCATCTCCAAGATTCGCTCCGACGAGGGTCGCCACGTCGGCTTCGGGATGCAGAAGGTGCGAGGCTACGTCCAGAGCGGTGAAGTCGACGAGGACGTGGTTCAGGAGACGCTTCAGGACCTGATGCCCCACGTCGCCGGAACGTTCGGCGACCTCACGGAGGGGCTGAACCCGATGCCACTCATCGAGTACTCCCGTGACAAACTGACCCGTCGCATCGAAATCATCACCGACGCCGAGGCTGAGGTCCCCGACGTCGACGAACTCGTCAAACTCAACGACAGCGACGAGGCTGCCGCCGCGGACTGACGACCACAGCGACAGTCTCGCGGACGGTTCTGGGGCCGAGTCCCATCGCGGCCGCCGAGCGAGTCGAACGACCTTTGTTCGAGCCACGCCGTCCTCCTCGACATGGACGCGTGGGTCGTGGCCGTTCTCGTCGGCCTCGTACAGGGCGTGTTGGAGTGGCTTCCCGTCTCCAGCGAGGGGGCGACCGCGCTCTTTCTGACCGTCGCGGGCGGTGCCGACGCCACCGCTGCAGTGCGGTACTCGCTCTTTCTGCACGCCGGAACGGCCGTCGCGGCCGCCGCTTACTACCGCCGTGACATCCGTGCGGTCCTGCTGACTGGGCGAACGATGGACTTCGATGCCGTCTTCGCCGACGACACGGCCGAATTGGCGTTCCTCGTGACGGCGACGGCAATCTCCGCCGTCGTGGGGTTCGCCGCCTACGGGACGCTACTGGCCGTCGCCACCGAACTCGCTGGCGGCGCGTTCGTCGCCCTAATCGGGGGACTGCTCGTCCTGACCGGTCTCGTCCAGCGGGTTGCGGACGCCCGTGCGGTCGCCCGGCGCGACACACCGTCACCGCTCGATGCGGTGGTGGTCGGTGGACTCCAAGGACTGGCAATCCTGCCGGGCGTCTCCCGGTCCGGGACGACGGTCAGCGCGCTCTTGCTTCGTGGCCACGACGGCGGGGCCGCGCTCCGCCTCTCGTTTCTCCTCTCGGTTCCGGCGGCACTCGGAGCGGGGATGCTGGCCGTCCTCGATGGGGGCGTGAGTGCCGTCGACCCGGGGTCGGCACCCCTCGCGCTCGCGGTGAGTGCCGTCGTCGGGTACCTGACCGTCGGCGCGCTCGTCGCGTTAGTCGAGCGCGTGGCGTTCTGGGCCGTGTGTGTCGGTTTCGGGACGGTGGCCGTCGGCGGCGGCGTCGCGTTGGTCCTGTAGCGGTAGTGGACACTCGTCGGACGAACTGCCTCCGATTCGAAACGACCACATAATTATACGCCGTTTACCAACTCTGAATCCGGCAGTATACGCCATCTACTGTTCGATATTAACAGAAGGGTCCTGCCGGAGCCGGAACGTTGAAGCGGCGCGGTGGCAATCGTTCTGTATGAGCGTCAGTACAGCGGTCGTCCTCGCTGCCGGGGAAGGGACACGGTTGCGGCCCCTGACGCGCAACCGTCCGAAACCCATGCTCCCCGCCGCCGACCGCCCGATACTCGAACACGTCTTCGACGCCCTCGTCACCGCCGGGATGGACCGACTGGTCTGTGTCGTCGGGTACAAACACGACCGCGTGCAGGACCACTTCGGCCCGACCTATCGGGACGTACCCATCGAGTACGTCCGCCAACACAAGCAACTCGGGAGCGGCCACGCGCTCCTGCAGGCCAGAGCCACCGTCGACGGGCCGCCGCTGGTGGTCAACGGCGACCGCCTCATCGACGCCAGCATGGTCGAAACCGTCGCCGATGCCTACGGACGCCAGAACCCGGCCGCGACGATGGGGGTCGTCGAACACCCGGAGGCCTCCCAGTACGGCGCGGTCGCCGTCCGCAACGACGAGATAACCGACATCATCGAGAAGCCGACGACCGACGAGTATCGCCTCATCAACGGCGGTATCTACGCGTTCGACGCGAGCATCTTCGACGAGATAGCCGACACACCACGGACGGCGGGCGAACTCGCCCTGACCGACACCATCGACCGGCTTCTCGACCGTGAACGCGTCACTGCGGTCCGCTGTGAGGGACTGTGGGCCGACGCGACCTACCCGTGGGACCTGCTGACCGTCGCGGACGAGGTGCTGGCTCGCGGGCGACTCGCCGGGAGGGAGCGCGACGACGGCGTGTGGGTCCACGACGACGCCCGCATCCACGAGACGGCGGTGCTCCGCTCGCCGGCCGTCGTCGGTCCCGACTCGGAAGTCGCGCCGTGTGCCGTCGTGGGGCCGAACGCCGCGCTGGGGCGGAACGTGACCGTCGGCCCGAACGCGACCATCGAGCGGTCGGTCTTGGACGCCGACACGCGCGTCGCCGCCGGTGTCACGCTCCTCGACACCGTGACCGGGCAGGACGTGGACGTGGGTGCGGGGAGTACCGCACCCGGCGGCCCGGCCGACGTGCGGGTCGGCAACGAGGTGTTCGAGGACCAACGGCTGGGGGCCGTCCTCGCGGACCGCGTTACCGCAGCGGGTGACGTGACGCTCGCGCCAGGGACGCTCGTCGGCCCGAACGCTCGCCTCCACGCCGGGGCACACGTCCGTGACCAGATCCCCGAGGGTGCGGAGGTGCTCCGCTGATGTGTGGTATTATCGGCTGTGCGGGCCGTGACGGCGAGACGCTCGACGTCCTCGTTCACGGCCTCTCGAAACTGGAGTACCGCGGCTACGACTCGGCCGGCGTCGCGCTATCGGCTGACGCGCTCGACGTGTGCAAGACGGCGGGCGAAATCAGCGAACTGCGCGCCGCCCTCGAAGAGCGGGAACTCTCGGGGACGGTCGGCATCGGCCACACGCGCTGGAGTACGCACGGGCCGCCGACCGACGAGAACGCCCACCCGCATCTGGACTGCAACCGTGAGGTGGCCGTCGTCCACAACGGCATCATCGAGAACTACCAGACGCTGCGCGACGAACTCTCGACGGCGGGCCACGAGTTCCGGAGCGACACGGACACCGAAGTCGTCCCGCACCTCGTCGAGGACGAACTCCGGGACGGCCACGCGCCCGAGGATGCCGTTCGCCGGGCGATATCGCGACTGGAGGGGAGTTACGCCATCGCCGCCGTCGTCGCCGGGTCGGACAGTATCTTCGCGGCCCGCAACGACTCGCCGCTCGTCCTCGGGATTTCCGACGACGCCTACTACCTCGCCAGCGACGTGCCCGCGTTCCGGGACCACACCGACCGGGTCGTCTACCTCGACGACGGCGAGTTCGCCGTCCTGAATGGCGACGGCTACACCGTCACCACCCTCGACGGTGAGGGCGTCGAGAAACCGGTCGAGACGGTCGACTGGGACCCCGAGGAGACGGGCAAGAGCGGCTACGACCACTTCATGCTCAAGGAGATACACGAGCAACCGCGCGCGCTCCGGCAGTGTCTACGGGGTCGCGTGGACGAACTCGGTGGCGAGGTCGACCTCGGGGACTTGGGTGACCTGTCGCCCCGCGGCGTCCAGTTCGTCGCGGCGGGGACGAGTTACCACGCGTCGCTGTACGCCGCCCAGCTGTTCCGGCAGGCCGGTATCCCGGCCCAAGCGTTCCTCGGCAGCGAGTACGCCACGAGCGTCCCGCCCATCGGCGACGCGCTGGTCGTCGGCGTCACCCAGAGCGGCGAGACGGCCGACACCCTGAGCGCGCTCAGGGAGGCCCGCCGCCGTGGCGCGCGGACGCTCGCCGTGACGAACACCGTCGGGTCGACGGCGGCCCGGGAGTGTGACCACGCGCTGTACATCCGGGCCGGCCCCGAGTTCGGGGTGGCCGCGACCAAGACGTTCTCCAGCCAAATCGCCGCGCTGAACCTGCTCGCACTGGCGGTCACGTCCGTCGGTGACGCCCGCGAGGTCATCAGCGCGCTCCGTGACCTCCCCGGTGCGGTCCAGGAGATACTCGACGATTCGACGGCGGCCGACATCGCCGAGACGTACCGGGACGCCGACTCGTACTTCTTCATCGGTCGGGGACTGAACTACCCCGTCGCGCTGGAGGGCGCGCTGAAGATGAAGGAGATATCCTACAGGCACGCCGAGGGCTTCGCGGCGGGCGAACTCAAACACGGGTCGCTGGCACTGGTCACCGAGAACACGCCCGTCTTCGCCGTCGTCACCGGGAGTGACGAGATGGCGACGAAGACGGTGGGGAACGTCAAGGAAGTCGAGGCTCGCGACGCCCCCGTCGTCGCCGTCACCGACGGTGCGAGCGACGTGGAACGCTACGCCGACCACGTGTTGGAAGTCCCCGACACCCATCCGCGGGTGGCCGCCGTCGTCGCCAACGTTCAACTGCAACTGACGGCCTACCACACCGCCGACCTGCTCGGCCGCTCCATCGACAAGCCGCGCAACCTCGCCAAGAGCGTCACCGTTGAGTAACGGGCCGCCGCTTTTTGCACACACCGCTTGCGAGCGATGTATCCGACCGACGGAGCAGTCGCCGTACCGACGCGCTCGCCCCGTGACGTGTCCCCGCTGAGACTCGACTCGGCCGGCGAGAGTGTCGGAAGACTTTTGTTCGCACGAAGTTACTCGCGGAGTGAGTAACTAATGACGATACTCGTCACTGGCGGTGACGGCTACCTCGGGTGGCCGACCGCACTGCGAATCGCGACACGGACCGACGACCGAGTGCTCGCCGTGGACAACTTCGGCCGGCGCGAGTGGGTCGAGGAAGTCGGGTCGACGAGTGCCGTCCCCGTCGGGTGGATGGACGAACGCATCGACGCGGCCGCCGAGACACACGACGTGGCCAACCTCTCGTTCGTGCAGGGGGACCTCGCCGAGAAGGCCTTCGTCGAGGAACTGCTGACGGTCCACGAACCAGACACCATCGTTCACGCCGCCGCACAACCGTCCGCGCCGTACTCCCAAATCAACGGCGAGCGGGCCAACTTCACCCAGCACAACAACATGCAGGCCACGCGCAACCTCGTCTTCGGCCTGCACGAACACGACCTGACCGACACCCACTTCATCGAGACGACGACCACGGGCGTCTACGGTGCCCCCGAGTTCCCCATCCCCGAGGGCGGCGCGGTGATGGAGAACCAGGGCGAACGCGACGAGGTGCCGTTCCCGGCGATGGCGGGCAGTTGGTACCACCTCACGAAGAGCCACGACGCGGCGAACCTCCGGTTGGCCCAGAGCCAGTTCGACATCCCGATTTCGGACGTGCGGACGGCCATCGTCTACGGAACCGAGACCGAAGAGACGCGGGCCGACGACCGCCTGAAGACGCGCTTTGACTTCGACTACTACTTCGGGACGGTCACGCACCGCTTCTGTGCCCAAGCCGTCTCGGGCTACCCCGTCACCGTCTACGGGAAGGGCGAACAGCGCAAGCCGTTCATCAGTCTGGAGGACGCCGTCGAGGGCCTCGCCGAATTGGCTCTGAGCGGTCCCGCCGAGGACGACGACGGCGTGACCGTCTACAATCAGGTGACGCGCGCCATCTCCATCGTGGAAATCGCCGAGACCATCGCCGACGTGGGCGCGGAGTACGACCTCGACGTGGCCGTCGAACACTTCGAGAACCCCCGCGACGAGGACGAGACGCACAAGATGGAAATCGAGAACGACCGGTACATGGATGTCATCGGCGCGCAGGCACAGGACTTCGAGGGCGGCGTCCGGGACATCCTCGACACCCTGACCACCTACGACGACACCATCGCGGCCCACGAGGACCGCTTCCTGCCGGGCGTCCTAGAGGAGTAGACGACCAGTTGACGGGCCGGGGACAGTCGGTGCGGCCCCGGAACGATTCGTTTTTCGGGGCCTTGCCCGAACCGGGGGCATGGAACGCCTGCGGGAGTCCTTACACGACGCGCCGATAATCGACAAGGACGGCTACGAGTACATGGTCCACCCCATCAGCAACGGGGTTCCGATGCTCGACCCCGCACTCCTCCGGGAAGTCGTCGCCGAAGTCATCCGACGCGTCGACTTGGACGTGGACAAAATCGTCGCGCCCGAAGCCATGGGGATTCACCTCGCCACCGCGCTCTCGCTCCAGACCGACATCCCGCTGGTCGTCATCCGCAAGCGCGCGTACGGCCTGCCCGACGAAATCCCGCTCCACAAGTCGACTGGCTACTCCGAATCGGAGATGTACATCAACGACGTGGACGCCGGTGACAGAGTACTCATCCTCGACGACCTGCTGTCGACCGGCGGGACGCTCGCGGCTATCTGTAACGCCCTCGACGAGACGGGCGCGGACATCAGCGACATCGTCGTCGTCATTCGGAAAGTCGGTGACTCGGCACTCGACGACACCGACTACGAGGTCGAGAGTCTGGTCGACATCACGGTCGAGGACGGCGAAGTCACGGTCCACTGAGACAGCAGCCCGGCTATGCTTGTCTCAGTGACACGTCTATACCTCCCGGAGACGCCGCGGAACGGCGGCGATACCAGTCCTTCGGTTCGAGACACAACTGTTATGATAAGATACCCGCTGGATGTGGCTATAGATGGGAACCGAGACTGAGGGTGAAATCGACCTCGACTACGGGGTCGACGACAAGCCGCCGTGGCTCAAGTCGATACTGTTGGGGCTCCAGCACGTCGCGGTGATGATAGTTCCGGCGACGGCCGTGGCGTACATCGTCGCGGGGGCCGTCGGACTCGAAGCGGCCGACACGGCCTACCTCGTCCAGATGGTGTTGCTGTTCTCGGGCATCGCCACCATCGTTCAGACCTACACCGTCGGACCGGTCGGGTCGAAACTCCCAATCGTGATGGGGACGAGTTTCACCTTCGTCGGTGCGGCGTCGTCCATCGGCGCGAGTTCCGGGCTGGCCGCGGTCTTCGGCGCGATACTCGTGACCGGATTCGTCGTCGAGGGCCTCGTCGGCTGGCAGTTCAAGCGTATCAGACCCTTCTTCCCGCCACTCGTGACCGGCCTCGTCGTGGTCATCATCGGGCTGTACCTCATCCCCGTCGGGATGGACTACGCGGCGGGCGGGGTCGGTGCGGCCGACTACGGGTCGCTCACGAACCTTGGCCTCGCGTCGCTCGTCCTGTCCATCGCCGTCGCCCTCAACATGTTCACGAGCGGCGTCACGCGACTGCTCTCGGTCCTCGTCGGTATCGTCGTGGGCTACGGCGTCGCCGTCGCGCTCGGCGTCGTCGACTTCGGTCCCATCGCGGACGCGGCGTGGTTCGCGGTGCCGCGCCCCGGGGAGTTCGGCTTCGCGTTCGAACCGGTCCCCATCGTGACGTTCGCGTTCCTGTTTCTCGTCTCCGCGATGGAAACCGTCGGGGACATGTCCGGCATCACGGCCGCAGAGGGCCGCAACCCTACTCACGAGGAGTTCCGGGGCGGCCTCTTCACCGACGGACTGCTCAGTTCCATCGGCTCTGCCTTCGCCGCGTTCCCCATCACTTCCTTCTCCCAAAACGTCGGCATCGTCAACTTCACCGGCGTGATGAGCCGTCACGTCGTCGGCATCGGCGGCGTCCTCCTCGCCGTCCTCGGCCTCGTCCCGAAGGTCGGTGCCGCCGTCACGACGATTCCCAGTGCCGTCTTCGGCGGTGCGGTCCTGCTGATGGTCGGGATGGTCGCCGCGAGCGGGACGCGACTCATCTTCCTGCACACGGACCTGAACCGGCGCAACATGGTCATCATGGCCGTCTCGCTCGGTCTCGGCCTCGGCGTCGCGACCCGGCCCGAAGCCCTCGGCGGCCTCCCGAGTGCTGCCGAGACGTTCTTCGGGCAACCGGTCATCCTGACGGCACTGTCGGCACTCGTCCTCAACACGTTCGTCCCCGGCGACCAGAGTCCGCTGTTCGACGCCGACCCCGACGAGACGCCCGCCGAGTCGATGGGGATTCTCTCCAGCGACGACTGACACGAGACGCGACTACAGGGAGCGTCTCCAACTGCGCGAGCGGCGACGAAAGAGCCGCGAGCGAAGCGCGTCAGTCGTCGGCCTCGCTCTGCTCGCGGGCTACGCCCGCTCGTTGGTTCCGAGGCGGATTCCCTCGCTTCGCTTAATCATCCGCCTCGCTCTCGCTCCACGGGTCGGTTTCGCCTCCCCGCTCCGCTTCGAGGCTGACTCTTTCACTCCGCTCAGTCGTCGGCCTCGCTCTGCTCGCGGGCTACGCCCGCTCGTTGGTTCCGAGGCGGATTCCCTCGCTTCGCTCAATCATCCGCCTCGCTCTCGCTCCACGGGTCGGTTTCGCCTCCCCGCTCCGCTTCGAGGCTGACTCTTTCACTCCGTTCAATCGTCGGCCTCGCTTTTCGCATGCTTCGTACTGTCCACACTGACGGACTCCCACTCGTGGTCCGAGTGTGCCCCTTCCCGCTCCTTGGCACTCCCGGCGACGCGGATGAACTCGGCGTTCTCGCGCGCGTCCGGAATCGTGTGGCCGCCACAGTACGAGAGGCCCGACCTGATACCGGCACAGAACTCCTCGGCCACCTCGACGACCGGCCCCTTGTACGGCGTCAGCCCTTCGACGCCCTCGTCGGCGGTGACGTTCTCCTCCTTGTCGGAGCGTTCCTCGGCGGCGGCCGTCGTCGCCATCCCACGCGAGCGTTTGTACTTCACGCCGTCGACTTCGACGACGTCGCCGGGGGCTTCCTCGGTCCCCGCGAACAGACTGCCCATCATCACGGTGTCCGCACCGGCCATCAGGGCCTTCACTGCGTCGCCGGAGGTGCGAATCCCCCCGTCGGCACAGACGGTGACGCCGAGGTCCGCTGCGGCGTCGGCACAGTCGTCGATAGCCGTCAACTGCGGGACGCCCGCACCCGCGACTTTCCGCGTCGTGCAGTGTGACCCGGGGCCGATGCCGACCTTCACACAGTCCGCGCCGGCGGCGTGGAGGTCCTCGACACCCGACGGCGTCGCCACGTTCCCGGCGACGAGTTCGACATCCGGGAACTCGGCGCGGATGTCCGCGACGGCGTCGAGCGTCCGCCCCAGATGCCCGTGTGCGACGTCGACGACGACGGCGGCCGCGCCGGCTTCGAGTAGTGCCTCGGTACGCCCGAGGTAGTCCTCGTCGATGCCGACGGCGGCCGTCACCGGAACGCCGTCCGCGGCGGCCGTCGCCACGGCTTCGGCCTGTTCCTCGACGGTGAAAAACCGGTGTATCGTCCCGACGCCGCCGCTGTCTCCGAGGCGACGGGCCAACTCGGCACTCGTCACCGTGTCCATCGCCGCGGACACCAACGGCGTATCGAGTTCGATGGCAGGCGTGAGCCGCGTCGTGAGGTCGACGTCGGTCCGACTGTCGACGGGAGACCGCTGTGGGACGAGTAACACGTCACCGTAGCTGAGTCCCGTTCGCAGTTCGTCCATAGCCGACACTTTCGAACGTGACTCGTAGATTTAAACCCGGTGGTTCAGCGAGCGTTCCTGTCCGTCTCTCGGACGCACGTGCGTGCTCGACCCGCGTTCGTGGGGCTTTGCGTCCGAACCACCGGGCGTATATACTCCCGCGCCGACGTGGCGACCATGACCGAATCGCCGTCCTCGAACACTCACGTCGCGGTCACGGGCGCGGCGGGATACATCGGCAGTCGCGTCGTCGCACAACTGCAGGCGGCCCACCCCGACTGGGAGGTGACCGCGCTGGACAACTTCTACCTCGGTGACATCCGTGCCATCGGTGACGTACCCGTCGAACACGTCGACATCCGCAACCGCGACCGACTCGCCGACGCACTCGACGGTGCGGACGTAGTCCTCCACTTGGCCGCGATTTCGGGCGTCGACGACTGTGACGAGGACGCGGACTTGGCCTACGACGTGAACGTCGTCGGCACGAACAACGTCGCGTGGCACTGCCGGCAGACGGGTGCCGGACTGACCTTCCCGTTCTCGATGGCCGTCGTCGGTGACCCACAGTCGTTCCCCATCACGGTCGACCACCCGCGAGACCCGCTGAACTGGTACGGCCGGACGAAACTGCTGGGCGAACACGCCATCGAGGACTTCGCCGACGGCGCGTTCCCGGCCCACCAGTTCATGATTGCGAACCTCTACGGCAGTCACGAACTGAACGGCCGCCGCGTCTCGAAGGGGACCGTGATTAACTTCTTCGTCGACCGCGCGCTCGCCGGCGAACCGCTGACCGTCTACGAACCGGGCACCCAGTCGCGCAACTTCGTCCACGTCCGCGACGTGGCGGACGCCTTCGTCAAGAGTGCCGAGCGACTCGTCGACCAGACGGCGGCGGGCGAGACGGGCACGGAGAAGTTCGAGATAGCGAGCGACGAGGACCACAGCGTGATGGCCGTCGCCGAGACGGTCCAGGCTGTCGCCGCTGACATCCTCGGGCGGGAGCCGGCGGTCGAACTCGTCGAGAACCCCCGTGCGGCCGAGACGCTCGTCGACGAGTTCGGCGTCGACACGTCCCGGGCCGCCGAGAAACTGGGGTGGGAGCCACGTGAGTCCGTCGAGCAGACCGTGCGTGAACTCCTCTCGGACGCCTGACTGTTCGAGTTGTCTCCTCTGGCCGAGTCGACGGGCCGAACCTTCGCCCCGAGTTACCCGTCGAGAGCGGTGTTCGAAGGGAACAGAAACGGACTCAGCCGACCGAGGGGGTGAGTAGAAAGAGTAATTACCGGCCGGAGATGGAAGGCGACTGATGAGGAATCGGCTACGAATCGGTCTCGTCGCACTGCTTCTCGTCTCTGTCGGATTTCTCGGATACTCGTGGGCAACCTCGGACGTTCGGGCCAGCGAGTCGCTGTACGAGTCCGCGTACGACGACGGCGGGCAAGTCGTCCCCGACCGGCCGAACCACACGGCCATCTCAATCAACCGCCGGTGGCAAGGAACCGTCGCGTCGGCACTCCTCGTGTTCACGCCCGAGGGGGGCGTCGCCTATCACAACGACACGCACTACGTCTACGCCGACGTGGACCCGATACCGGGGACGCGGTCGGTGTTCACGATTTCGGCGAACCTCCGGGCCGGCGAGACGTGCCAGCAGTACATCAACCGCACCGAGGGGCGGTGCACCCGCAACAACTTCGAGCGGATGTGGTGGAACAACGGCACGACGGAGACTGTCTACCGGGAGTCCGCGACGAACCCCGGCCCGCGCTCGTCGGTCAACTGGCACGATGCCGACCGCCTCAACAGCACGCACTACCTCGTCGCGGACATCGCCGCCGACAGGGTGTTCATCGTCGACGTGCGGACCGGCGAGCACACGTGGACGTGGGACGCCAACCAGTCGTACGACCCCGACAGCGGCGGTGAGTACCCCGGGGACTGGACGCACATCAACGACGCCGACATGCTGCACGACGGCCGCGTCATGGCATCGCTTCGGAACCAAGACTCCGTCGTGTTCATCGAACCGGGCGAGGGGATACAGGAGAACTGGACGCTCGGCAGCGACGGTGACCACGACGTCATGTTCGAGCAGCACAACCCAGACTACATCCCCGCGTCGAGAGGCGGCCCGGCGGTGCTGGTCGCGGACAGCGAGAACGACCGCATCGTCGAGTACCAGCGCGTCGACGGCACGTGGGAGCAGTCGTGGGTCTGGTCCGACCCCCGTCTCGAATGGCCCCGTGACGCCGACCGGCTCCCGAACGGTAACACGCTCATCGTCGACTCGAACGGTGGCCGCGTCATCGAAGTCGACCAGTCGGGCGAAGTCGTCTGGAGCGTCCCGATATCGCTCCCCTACGACGCAGAACGCATCGGCACCGGCGACGAGAGCGCGGGCGGACACAGTGCCACAGCGTTGAACCTCACGAGCCGTATCGCCTCGACCGACGCCAACCGGACCACCGCGAGAAACGAGAGCGTCGTCATCGACGAGAAGCGGTCGTTCCAGTTGGAGCGTATCTTCGGCCTCGTCCTCCCCGACGAACAGGCGTCGCTGCTCGCGTCCGGGTTACAGTGGACGACACCGGCGTGGGTGCTCGCGGAGCAAATCGTCGCCGGATTCGTGGCACTCCTCACCCTGTTGGCCCTCGTCGTGACCGAGACTGTGCGGGTACTCCGCCGGCGCGGTGTCCTCGACCGCGTCGCTGTGCGGTAGGCCACCCTTGGCGTGGCCCGGAAGCCTGAAGGCCCGACCCGACTTCCGGTCGGATATGCACGTCAGCGTCGTCGGGAGCGGTCGCCTCGGGACCACGACCGCCGCCTGTCTCGTCGACATCGGTCACGATGCCACAATCGTCGGTGCGGACCCGGACACCGCGGCCGCAATCGAAGCCGGCGAGTCGCCGGTCGAGGAACCGGGGTTGGCCCCGCTCGTCTCCCTCTACGGCGGTGACCGGTTGCGGGCGACGACCGACTACGACGCCGTACCCGACGGCGACCTGACCGTACTGGCGGTTCCGGCCGCGGCCGACGCCGGGCACGCCGACACCGACACGCTCGCGGCCGCGGCCGACGCCGTCGGCAACGAACTGGCCGGGTCCGAGGCGTACCACCTCGTCGCGGTTCGGAGCCCGGTGCTCCCCGGGACGACTGCCGAAACCGTGATTCCCGCGCTGGAAGCCGCCTCGGACCGGACCGATGGGACCGACCTCGGCGTAGCCGTGACCCCGACCTTCCAGCGACCGGGGGCTGCCGTCGACGACTTCATGGACCCCGAACGGCTGGTCGTCGGGTCCGACGGCGACGAGCGGGTACTCGATTTGCTCGCCGAACTGTACGAACCGCTGGTCGCCGGGTGGGACGTGCCCGTCGTCGAGTTGGGTCGCCGCGAGGCCGAACTGCTGCCGTTCGCCGACAGCGTCGCCAGCACCGCCCAAGACGCGCTGGTGGCCGACATCGCGACCGTCTGTGACGAACTCGACGTGGACGCGCGTGCGGTCGTCGACGCGTTGCGCTCGGCCGGCCACGTCGGCGACGCGGCCGGCCGTGGGCCGCGGGAGGCACATCTCCCGACGGCCGCTGCCGACCTCGCCGCACAGGTCCGGGAGGCGGGAGCCGACCCGGCGATGCTCGACGCGTTGGCGGGCGACGAGTAGTCCCACCAACCAGTGCGGAGAGCGGCCGCCCGCGACCGCTACAGCCCGTCGTCGAGTGCCTCGGGGAGCGGTCGCGTCTCGGCAGGGACGCCCATCGCCAGCGTCTCCGGGGGCACGTCCTCGACCACGACGGCACCCGCAGCGACGAACGCGTTCTGCCCGACGGTGACGCCCGGAAGGACCGTCGCGTTCGCGCCGACGCTGGCTCCGTCGCGGATGTCCGGGCCGACGAGGTCCGCGTCGCGGCGGATGGCCGGGTACATGTCGTTCAACAGCGTGGCGTTCGGTCCGAGGAATACGTCGTCGCCGATGTCCGTCTCGCGGGGGACGTATACGCCCGTCTGCATCGCCACGCCGTCACCCACGGCCGTCGCACCGTCGATGACCGCCTGCGTTCCGACCAGTACGTCGTCGCCGAGGACGGTCTGCTCGCGGACCAAGGCGTGGTGGCCCGTCTGGAATCCCGTGCCTGTCTCCACGTCGTTGTAGACGATTGTGCCCTCACGGACGGTACTCCCCTCGCCGACGACTGGCGGGTTCGAGTCCTCGGTGTACTCGACCCCGAGGATAGCTGTCTCGCCCACGTCGACGCCCGCCGGTGTATCCTCTGCCATGGGTGTCCGTGCTGGCGTCGGAGTATTCGGTGTTGCGGTCGGGCGGCGGTCATCATCGTCCGCGTGTCACTGGATTTGGCCCGACCCGACTGTCCCGCGGTCGCCGTCTATCCACTCGTAGGCAGGCCGCTTCTCGGTCGACTCGGCGGCCTGTTCCTCGATGAGGGTGCGGTACTTCTCGGCCTCGTTGGCCCACGTAAGTTCCCGACTCGCTTCGACGACGTTCTCTTTGTACCGGTCGTAGTTCTCGAAGAGGTTTTCGAGCGACGACGCGATTTCCTCGGGGGCCACCTCCGCGAACGAGACGCCCATGTCGTACTCCTTCACCAGCCCACCCATGTCCGGATAGTTCGGGACGGCGAGCGGAATTTGTGCCGTGACGTACTCGAAGAACTTGTTGGGGAGCGCGTAGATGTTGTTCAGTGCCGAGTCGTCCAGCCCGTGGAATCCGAAGTCGGCCGACATAATCGTGGCCGGCACTTCGCGAGCGTTCACCGGGTCGATGAAGTTGAGTTTCTCGCTGACGCCCGTCTCTTCGGCAGTCTCCCGCAGGTGTTCCGCGTAGTCGGAGTCGTGACCCGGCCCGAGCAGTGACACGTACACCTCTCTGTCCAGACGCGGTAGTGCCCGAAGGAGTGAGTCCACGCCGATGGTCTCGCGTATCGCTCCGACGAACACACCGAGGAGTGCATCGTCCGGCATCGGCGTCTCCGCCCGGATGTCGTACGGCGGTTCAATGTCACGGAGTGCCGCCGGGCGACAGTTCCGAATGATGGTCGGCTTGTCGATGTCCAACTCCTCTGCGGTCCACGACGCGACGCCGTCCCCGACTGCAATCGAGTCGTGGAATTTACTGTACACTCGCTTGAACCATTTCTTCACGACGATAGACGAGATAACCGACTCCGATTTCAGCGCGTCACCCGTCCGCTCGGTTGCAAGCTCGACGATGTCCGCGACCAGTCGAGCGTCAGTCCGTTCGGCGATTTCGATTCCGGCTGAGATAGCGTACGAGTCGTGGACTTGCACGACGTCGAAGTCCATCCAGAATACCCTGTCCGGGATGTCGCCGACGAAACTCCGAGAGATGAGGGGCGCGCCGTACTCGCTCTGAAACCGCCGTATAACTCCCCGCATATCGTAGTCGTACTCCCCACCGACGCCGGTGAGGGCGTCGGTGCGTTTCAACACCGCCCCCGTGCCGTTGATGGATTTTTCGATGAGTTTCCGCCGAACCGCTCCTTGCTCCCGTAAATATGCGAATACGTGTCCTGCCGGTCCGTACGTATCTACTGTGATAATACGAACGTTTGTCGACTGTTCGAGGTCTTGCGGTGCAGAGAGGGAAATCAGCGTCACTTCGTGACCGGCGTCGGCCAACTCCGTGACCTGTCGCTGAATCCGATAGTTCCACTCCAACGGTTTTCGTGCTACGATACACACCCTCGCCATTTCCTGAAACTCACCCGGTCAAAAGAGGTAAGTACTGTGATTGGCGGACGTGTGCCGTTCGACGATGTACTCCGAAGAGCTACTGCCGCTGTGTTTGTACTGCCTCCTTTGAACCGAGTCTCGGAGCGGTAGATGGAGCAGTCCGTGTCGGTTCACTGTCCGACAACCCGGATAGTGACATTCTCGCCCGGCTCACCGGCCGCCGGAACACAACTGATTTCTCACTACCCCATCAGATACCGAGGTATGAAGGTCCTTATGGGCCCCCAGAATTTCGCCGGGCAACCTATCAAACTAGTCAACAGCTTGGAAGAGCGTGGTATCGAGGCCGACCTCGTCCAGTACGGTGACACGGATTTCGGATACGAGGCCGACAAGGTGGTCGACATCTCCGGCGACCGAGCGAAAGCACAGATAGAGACTGCAAAGGACGTGGTCGAGGAGGATTACGACATCGTTCACCTCTGGCACCGTCCGCTGTTCATGGGAGAGGGGTACGACCAGTTGGCCGGATTCGACCTTCCGCTGTTGAAGTCGCGGGATATCCGAATTCTGTACCGGTTCACTGGACAGGACCTCCGATTAGAGAGCGTCCAGAAAGACATCAACCCGTACAACGTCTACAGATACGGTTACGAGTCTAATTACGACGAAGAACGGCAGCGCGAGTATCTCGAATTCCTCGAACACTACGTCGACCAGTTCATCGTTCAGGACCGCGAGATGCACGGCTACCGGCCAGACGCAACTATCATCCCCCGGGCGATGGACCCTGACGAGTGGGACCCCGTCGGAATCGACGAGAGCAAGGAAACCCCCCTCGTCGTTCACCCGCCCTCGAACAAAGACGTCAAAGGGTCGTGGTTCGTCCAGGAAGCGGTCGATACGCTCCGAGAGGAGGGATTGGACTTCGAGTACGAGGAAATCAGCGGCCTCCCGCACGAGGAAGCGGTCGAAAAGTATAAACAAGCCGATGTAATCGTCGACCAGTTGCTCATTGGATGGCACGGAGTCGTCACGCTGGAAGCGATGGCACTCGGAAAGCCTGCCGTCTGCTACATCCGCGACGACTTGAACTCCGACGACGTGCCGGTTGCGGAAGCGAACCCCGAAACCCTCACCGACACACTCCGGGAGTTGATTCGAGACCCCGACAAACGCGCTCGCCTCGGACGGGACGGGCGCGAGTACGTCGAGGAAAACCACGACATCGAGACCGTCACCGACCAACTCGTGGACCTGTACGAAGAGGTGCTAGAGCGGGAACCGACCGGGAACATGAAACCGGAGGCGACTTCCGACTTCGATTATCTCCACTCCCAGTACGAAGACCAACGGAACAAGAAGTTCAAACTCCGTTACCAGATGAAAAAGCGCGAGGAGCTGGAAGAGGAGTTACAGGAACTCCAGAACAAGGCCGAGGAGTACGAGGAACTGAAAGAGGAGGTAGAGGACCTCCGGTACAAGGTTCAGCGTTACGAGGAACTGCTCGAGTGACTCCGCGGACGTCTACTGTGCGGCCGTGGCCGACCGACGCTGCTGGGCGTCTTCCTCCTCCGACACCGACTCGCCGCCGACTTCACCGTTCACTGCCTCGTACTGTGCGAGGAACGTCTCGGCCTCGTGCTCCCACGTGTAGCGGTGCTTGGCCTCGGCGACGTTCTCCCGATGGCGGTCTAGTCGGTCGGAGTCCGCGACGATGTCGCCGATGGCTTCGGCCATGCTCTGGTGGTCCTGCGGGTCGAAGGTGCCGCCGATGTCGTGGCCCTCGATGACGTGGCCGAGAAACGGGAACGCGCTCCCGACGACGACCAGTTCGGCCATCATGTAGTGGAACAGTTTGCTCGGGCTACAGAGGAAGTGGTTCATCCCGACCCGCTCGTAGGGGACGACGCCGACGTCCGCCGAGGCGATGAACGTCGGCACCTCCTCGTGGGGAACGAACTCAGAGAAGTACACGCGCTCCTCGATGTCGTACTTGAGAGTCATCGCCTCCAGTTCGTTGCGGAGTGGCCCCTCACCCAGAATCACGAGGACTGCGTCGGGTACGTCCGCCATCGCCTTGACGAGATTCTCCAGTCCGCGCTGGGTCGAGAGGCCGCCGCTGTACAGCACCACCGGCGTCTCCGGGTCGATGTCGAACTTCTCGCGGGCCGTCGTCCCCGGCCGCGCGTCCACGTCCTCGACCGGGTCGAACGGCGGGCAGTTCAGTATCACGTCGTCTATCTCTCGCCCGTACCGCTCCTCCATCACTTCGGCGATGAAGGGGTTGACCACGGTCACGCGGTCGGCGAAGCGGATGAGCACACGTTCTTGCACGCTGAGCAGTCGGCTGTACCACCCCGGGAGCGTGTGAATCTCGGTGTACAACTCTTGGGCATCGTAGTAGAGGGGTGCGTCGTGACGGCGCGCCGCGAGAATCGCGACGACGAGCGTGTTCAGGTCGTTGGCCTGCACCACGTCCGGGTCGAGGTCACGCTCTTTCATCGCCCGGTAGCTCTTCCGGTAGTAGTTGTACGACATCACGAACCACCGACCGTGGGCGAGCAGTCGTTGGAGCAGACGAGTGAGCCCCCGGTCAAGCAGACGCCTCGACCGGACGTAGAGACGACGGAGCCGACCCCTGCCCGTGGGACGACGGGGTATCCGACTCCGGGTCTGGCTGCCGTAGCGCGTCCGCAACCTGATGAGTCGGCTCTTGACGTACCAGCGTATCTTGGCGATGCGGAGGTGGCGGTAGGTGAGTCCCGTCGCGACGTTGTACGCCCACGCGAGACGACGGGGCACGAGTGCGCGGAGTCCGGACAGCGACCGCCGGAGTAGCGGACCGACGAGACGCTTCACCCCCCGCACCAACGACAGCAGGTGGAGCACGAACCACTTCAGGACAACGTACAGCGGGTACAGCGGAATGAGTTTCTTCGAGACGTTCCGCAGTCGCGTCAAGTCCGGCGTTATCTTCCCGACGCGAACGATTGTGTACCCCTCCTGTTCTTCCTCACGCGGCAGATGCGTCGGCTTGATGCCGATGAGAGTTACGTCGTAACCCTCCTCGGTCAGCGTCTTCGCCTGCTTGAAGATGCGCGTGTTGTTCTCCAGCGTCTTGCGGGCGAACAGGACCACGCTGTCGTCGTCGGTATCGCCGCTCATCCGGTGTACGCCTCCACGACTGTTTCGGGGTTACCCGTGGCCGCCACGCGTCCGTCCTCCAGATAGACCGCTTTGTCGCAGTTGTCCGTGACGAAACTCATACTGTGTGACGCGATGACGATGACGCGGGACTGTTCGAGCATCTCGTCCATCCGCCGCTGGGACTTCTCCTGAAAGTCTGCGTCGCCGACGCTCATCACTTCGTCGAGTAGGAGGATGTCCGGGTCGATGTTGGTTGCGATGGCGAACCCGAGGCGGACCTTCATTCCGGAGGAGTACGTCCTGACGGGGCGGTCGATGAACTCCTCCAGTTCCGCGAACTCGATAATCTCCGGTACCAATTGTTCGGTTTCGGCCTTGCTCAAGCCGAGATACGCCGCGTTGAGGTAGATGTTGTGTCGCCCACTCAGGCTCGGGTCGAAGCCGATGCCCAACGACATGAGCGGTGAGACGTTGCCGTTCGTCTCGATGTCGCCTTCGTCCGGTTCGAACACGCCAGCGATGGTTCGGAGGAGCGTCGTCTTGCCCGCGCCGTTCCCGCCGATGATGCCCAGCGTCTCGCCCTCATCGACGGTTAGCGAGACGTCCCGGAGTGCCCAGTACGTATCCGTCGTGTCCGTCTCGACGTCGACGAACGGGAACACACGCCCGAAGAGCCGACGCACCGACAGATTCGACTGTGAGATGTCGAATTTGATGCCCAGTCCCGATATGTCGATGGTGCTCATGACGACAGCAAGTTATCCGTACGGAGACGGTGACGCGGTGATAAGTATAGCGGTCTCGTGGTCACACTTTCTTCACGATATCGCTCTCGTACCGGATGAACACGGCGAACCCGACCACGAGCACCAGCACCGAGACGACGAAGGTGAACGCGAGGTAGCCCAGCGGCGGCATCTCCCCGTACAGCATCACGTCCCGGTAACTCGTGAACAGGGTGGCGAACGGGTTCAGCATGTAGAGGTCACGGAACTGTTCCGGGATGCGGGTGACGGGATACAGTGCCGGTGAGACGAAGAACAACCCCCGCGTCGCGAACCGCATCACGTTCTGTATGTCTTCGAGGTACACCGCGACCAGTGCGAGGATGATGCTCACGCCGAGAGTGAGCACCACCTGTATGGCCATGATGACCGGCACGAACGCCACCAGCGGCGTCGGCATGATTCCGGCCACCATGAGCAGCACGAACACGACGCCCATTCCGAGTACGAAGTACACGAGGTTGGAGGCGACGTTAGCCATCGGCAGAACCGCCTTCGGGAAGTCTATCTCGTAGATGACGCTCGGCCCGTTGGCGATGGACCCCATCGACTGGTTGATGCTGACGACGAAGTACCGCCACGCGAGGATGCCGATGCCGATGAACAGCGGGTAGTTCTCCCCGCCACGCTGGAAGATGACGGCGACGAGAAAGTAGTACGACACGATGAGCAGGAGGGGACTGAGCAACCACCACAGATACCCCAACACGAGGTCGCTGTAGTCGGATTTCAGGTTCGAGAGGACGAGAAACCGGAGGAGGTCCTTGCGCTCTGCCAGTTCCGCGGGGTAGTCACGGAGTCCCGTCATGCTATCACGGCGTCGAGCGACGCCACCAGCCGTTCGCGCGGGTGTGTCTCGGTCATGTAGTCTGTCGCTGCAGTCGCCATATCTGCCCTGAGTTCGTCCGCCGCCGAGAGCCGTTCGAGTGCCGCCGCCACCGCCTCGCAGTCCCCCGGGGCGACGGCGATACCACAGTCGGCGTCGTCGAGCAGGTCAGCCGTCGCCCCACCACCGGCGAAGACGACTGGTTTCCCGTGTCGCATGTACTCGAACACCTTGTTCGGCAAGGCGAGTTCCCACACGTCACAGTCTGTGAGGGCGTGGAGGCACGCGTCGGCGCGTGCGAGATACGCTCCGACATCCCGCCGGGGGACCGCCGGGAGGAACGTACAGTTGTCTAGACCCTCGCGCGCACATCGGGCCTCGTACTCGGCCTTGCGCTCGCCGTCGCCGAGGAAGACGAACCGGTAGCCCCGACCCTGCAGTCGCGCCGCGGCGTCCAGCAGCGTCGGGATGTCGGGCGCGTACCCCATCCCGCCGGCGTAGACGACGACGAACTCCTCGTCCCACTCGGGGACTGCCGGCGACTCCACACCGTCGGCTGCCGTCCCCGCGCTGTTGTACGCGTTGTGGATGACTTCGATTCGCTCTCGGGGGACGCCCGCGTCGGCGAGTACGTCGACCATCGGCTCGCTCGGGACGACGAGCCTGTCGGCCAACCGCCAGAAGCCGCGCTCGTACCGTCGGTACGCCCACTCGACCGCCCGGTGTTGTACGACGCCGAGTGCGACCGCCGTCTCGGGGTAGAGGTCGCGCACGTCGAGGACGAACCGCGCGCCGGCCACGAGCGAGAGCAGGTACACGACCGGGAGGTGAATCGGCGGTGGCGTCCCAGCGACGACGGCGTCGGCGTCCCGGTCGGTGGCGACGTACACGAACGCGAGGAGCGAGTACAGCGCGTAGTTGAGCAGTCGCGTCGCCAACCCGCCGCGGTACTGGTCGAGACTCCGGACGCGCACCACCTCGAAACCGCCGACTGAGTTGGCCGACCAGAGGCCGTCCGCCTCTGTGTCGAACTCCGACTCCATGTAGTGTGTGGCGGAGGTCACGACGGTCACGTCGTTCCCACTGTCGGCGAGCGCGTCCGCGAACTCCCACGGCCGGGCCGCACCCGGTTGGTCCGGGGTCGGGAAGTGGTGTGAGAACAGCAACACCCGAGCGTCGCTCATCGGTCAGACTCGGTGTTCGGCGGCGACGTCGGCGACGGCGTCGGCAACCGTCGCCAGTTCGTCCGTATCGAGGCCGGGATACACCGGAATCGAGAGGACGCGGTCGGCCATCTCTTCGGCGACGGGCAACTCTTTCTCACCCAACCGGTCACGGAAGGCCGGCTGTTCGTGGAGCGGCCGGGGGTAGTGCACCGATGCTCCGACGCCACGCTCGTCCAGTTCGTCGATGAACGCGTCGCGTCCGATGTCGAACGCTGCCGGGTCGAGTGCGACGGTGTAGAGGTGATACGAGTGGTTCACCTCCGGTTCGACACGGGGTGTCTTGACGCCGTCGACGTCCGAGAGGTGGTCGGTCAGGTAGGCGGCGTTCTCCCGTCGCTGGTCGACCATGTCGTCGAGTTTCTTCAGTTGTTCCAGCCCGATGGCCGCCTCCATATCGCTCATCCGGTAGTTGAAGCCGAGGTCGGGGTGGTAGTACTTGTCCGTCTGCCAGTGGGCACGGAGGAGCCGACACTGCTCCGCGAGGTCCGGGTCCGACGTGGTTATCATCCCGCCCTCGCCGGTAAACATGTTCTTGGTCGGGTAAAACGAGTACGTCACCGCGTCGGGGATGCTGCCGATGTCGACGCCGTCGTACTCCGTCCCGTGGGCCTGTGCCGCGTCCCAGACGATTTTGAGGTCGTGTTCTCTGGCCAGTTCGACGACACCGTCGACGTCGCAGGCGTTCCCGTAGAGATGTACCGGCACGATGGCCTCGGTGTCGGGGGTAATCCGTTCACGGGCATCTTCCACGTCGATGGTGTAGGTGTCGGGGTCGACGTCACAGAACACCGGTGTACAGCCCACCATCGGCAGCATGCTGGCTGTCGAGATGTGGCTGAACGAGGGGACCAGCACTTCGTCGTCCGCCTCCAGCATCGCGTGGTAGACGATGTGGAGCGCGGCTGTACCGGAACTCACTGCGATAGCGTGGTCGGCACCGACGTGGTCCGCGAACCGTTCCTCGAACTCCTCGCCGTTCGGGCCGAAGACGAGATAGCCCGACTCCAGCACCTCCACGGCGGCGGCTATCTCTTCGTCGGTGAGTTCTACGTCTGCGATCGGTATCTTTCCTTGACTCATGTGTACTCACAGGGTCGAATCGATGATGCGGCGAACTTCGATGGCGTCGTCGAGCGTGTTCAGCTCCGGGTCGCTCTCCGCGGTGACACAGTCTTTGAAGTACTCCAGCTCCTTTTTGAACAGGTCGACGCGGGAGAAGTCGTGGTAGTTGTGGCCACGGTCGTAGATACCGGTCGGCTCGTTGCAGTAGATAGATGTCGGGAACTGGTCGAGAATCGACGTTATTATCGACCCGTTCTCCCCGTGAATCTCGATAGAGTTCATGTACGACGGGCTGACGAGGTCGCTCTCGCAGAGGATTTCCGTGTCGTCCTCGGCGCGTGCCCGCAACACGACGAGGTCCTCGGCGTCGGCCTCGACGGTCTCGCCGCCGATGTCGCGCTCCGGAAGAATCGTGTCGGTCCACAGCCCCTCGGTTTCGGCTGGCGCGCCGAACCACCAGACCATCAGGTCGAGCATGTGGACGAGCATCTCGTTCGCCGCGCCGCCGCCGGTGTCGGACTTGTGTTTCCACGCACGGTGTGACCCGCGGCCCCCGACACGGAAAATCGCGTAGTGGGGGTCTCCGATGACACCGTCCGAGAGTGCCTCCTGTGCGAGCTCGAAGGCCGGGTGGAACCGATAGAGGTAGCCCACCATGACCATGTTCCCCGTCTCGTCGGCGAACCCCCGAATCTCCGCCGCATCCTCGGCTGTCTGTGCGAGTGGCTTCTCACAGAACACGTCCTTGCCTTCCCGGAGGGCGGTTTCGATGACGTCCTTGTGTGCGGTGACCGGCACGCAGACGTCGATAGCGTCGATGTCCGGGTCCCGGAGGACTTTCTCCGGGTCGCGCTCCCACGCCACGTCGTACTTGGACGCCGCCTCGCGTGCCTTGTCGGGTTGAATGTCGGTGACTGTGATATCGAACCCGTCTATCTTCTGGTACGAATCGAGGTGTTTCCCCGCGATTTTGCCACAGCCGAGGACACCGACGCTAACTTCGCTCATAAACTGGTTCTGTGAGGGTGTTCGTACCCAGCAGCATATACATCACGGTTTCGTGGCTTCACCAGTCGTCTTCGCCCGCGGCCGCCGTCTGTGCCGCGTCGACGATGCGTTCGGCGGCGTGATCGTCGCCGAACGGGTTCTCCCACGCCGCATCCGTGTCGAGCATTCGTTCGACACCCGCGACGATGCGTTCGGGGTCGGTTCCGACGAGGGTATTCGCACCGATGTCGAGCGTCTCCTCCCACTCGGTCGTATCCCGGAGCGTGACACACGGCACGTCGAGGATGCAACTCTCCTGCTGGACGCCGCCGGAGTCGGTGAGTGTGACGGCCGCGCTGTCGAGTACCCGGAGGAAGTCGAGGTACCCGACTGCGTCCGTGTAGTTCAGCCCGTCGATGTCGGCGACGAACTCGGACATGCCGAACTCCTCGATACGGTCCTGTGTCCGCGGGTGTGCGAGGAACAGGACGGGCATGTCGAACTGGTCTGTGACCGCGTCCACGCCGTGGAGCGCGTCCCGGAGGTTCTCCTCCGTGTCGACGTTCTCCTCGCGGTGGAGCGTCATCAGCGCGTACTCTCCCTCGGTTAGCCCAAAGCGGGCGAGCGCGTCGGACTGCTCACGCGCGATTTCGCGGTTCTGCACCGCCGCGTCCACTATCGGATTCCCGGACATGTGGATGTCCCCCGCCACGTTGTCGGCTTCGAGGTTCTCGCGTCCCCCGTCGTTCGTGGTGAAGAGGTACTCGGAGATGTGGTCGAGCATCACGCGGTTGTGCTCCTCGGGCATCCGCCAGTCGCCGCTCCGCGCGCCCGCCTCGACGTGGCCGATACGGATGTGGAGCTTTCGGGCGGCCAGCGCGCCCGCGATGTTGAAGTTCGCGTCGCCGCCGACCAGCACCATCCGCGGCCGTTCGCGCAGGAAGACCTCCTCACAGCCTTTCAGCATCTCGGCCGTCTGTTCGCCGTGGTAGGTACACTCCTTGACGTGCTCGAACTTGTAGTCCGGTTCCGGGAGGTTCAGGTCCTCGAAGAACTGGGCGTCCATGTTGTCCGAGTAGTGCTGGCCGGTGTGGACGACGAAGAACTCCTGGTCCCGCCGTTCGAGTTCGCGGATGATGGGGCTGAACATCACGATGCTCGGTCGCGTCCCGACGACGACGCCGACGGTGTCGGTCAGGTCGTCTTTCGATAATGTCTTCAGTTCCGGGTCGTCGCTCATTCTATGTTCGTCACCTGCTCGTAGGCCGTTATCAGCTTTCTTCTTTCCGCGCCCCAATTGAACCGCGACTCGACAGCCCGCCGTCCGCTCGCTCCCAACTCCGCCCGCAGTTCTGGGTCGTCGAGGAAGTCTCCGACGGCACCGGCTACCGCCGCCGTGTCCGTCGTATCGACCAGCCGGCCGCACTCGGCCGCACTGACAGCGTCGCCGACTTCGCCGAAGGCGGGACCGACGACCGGGAGGCCCGCCTCCATGTAGGTGAAGAACTTCCGTCCGTTTCCGGTCGAGACGCGACGGAACCGCTCGGTCGGTTGGTGCAGTGCCAGTGCCACGTCCGCGTCCGCGATGCGGGCCAACATCTCCTCGTACGGGAGCCACGCCGTGTGCGTGACTGCGTCGGCCACGCCAGCGTCACGGACGGCCTCGTGGAACCACGACTCGTCGCCGTGAATCGTTCCGACGAACTGGAGTGTGACCGGATAGCCCGCCTCGCGGAGGACACGCGCCGTCTCGACGGCACGTAGCGCGCCCTTCTCGACGGAGATGCCGCCGACGTACACGAGCCGATATCCGTCGCCGTCGTCGCGGTCCGACACCCCCTCCGGCGGCCCATCGCTACCCGCCACTGCCGGAACGTTGTAGAGGACGGCGACGTTGTGACAGACTCGCCGGTACCGTCGGGCGAGGTGGCCGCCCACGGAGTCGATAGTGAGAACGCAGTCGACTGTCCGAACGAGTGTGTCTTCGACGACTCTGACCGTACCCTCGACGAGCGGGCGGACCGGGGCGGGGAAGCGAAGCGAGAGGTCGAGCGCGTGGAACTCGTAGCTGTCGTACACCACCGAGAGACCGACGCCGTAGGCGAGAACGGGCGCGAGCGGCAGGAACATGAGGTGAGTGAGATGGACCACGTCCGCGTCTCGACGCCACGCCACGGCCAACAACCGGGCGTACAGCCACGGGAGGTACAGCATGGCACCGAGCCACCCGACCGGCGCGTCGGTGTCGAGTCGGTGGTCGGTCCACGGGTCGCCGCCGCCCGCCGTCGATTCCCCGCGCCCCCAGTGGAACACGGTCACGTCGGCCCCCACGTCGCTGAGCGTTCGGAGTTCCTGTCTGACGCGTGGCGCGAGTCTGCCGACGTGGTTGAACACGACGACGGAGTCTCCGTGTTCGCCCACCGGTGTCACCCACCACGGACGAACGAAACCACGTCTTCGAACACGTACCACACCTGTCGGACGACGATTTTCACGTCGAACCAGAACGACTGGCGGCGGATGTACTCCACGTCGTAACGGAGTTTCTCTTCGGGGTCGTGACTGGTCGCGTCGTGAATCTGTGCCAGCCCCGTCAACCCGGGTTTGACGAACCACCGGCTCCGCCACTGGCTGGTGCCCGTCTCGATGTCGTCGTCGAGGACCGGACGCTCGGGGCGTGGGCCGACGACGCTCATGTCGCCGACGAGGATGGACCACAACTGCGGAATCTCGTCGAGGTGCGTCCGGCGAATGACGCGTCCCACGTCGGTCACCCGTGGGTCGCGTCGCCCGGCCCCTTCGTCGCTGAGGCGGGGACCGCTCTCGCGTTCGACATCCGGCGTCATACTCCGGAACTTGTAGATGGTGAACGTGTCGCCGAACGACGCCGTTCGCTCCTGTGCGTACAGTATCGGCCCACCGTCGTCTGCCTTGATGAGGAGTGCGAGGACGAGGATGACCGGCGAGAGGACGACCAGTCCGACCCCCGCGAACACCACGTCGAACGCGCGCTTGATGACGTGGTCGAGGGGGTCCCACGGTTCGAGGTCGATGTCGACCAGTTCGCCACCCGCGACGTTCCGGGTGAGGACGACATCCGCGTGTTCGCGGTGAATCTTCGCCGCGACACCGTGTTCGTAGCACGTGTCCAGCGCGCCGAAGAACTCCGCTCGGTCGGGCCGCGCGAACGCGAGGACGGCCGTGTCGATGTCGTGTTCGACGAGAACCTCGTCGAGTCGGGAGAGGCCACCGAGACACACCAGTTCGTCGAGTTCTGACGGCCGTCCGCCGTCGGCCACCTCCGCGGTGCCGACCCGCGGGGACTCGTCACCGAAGTACGCCGACGGCGGTGCGACGTAGCCGAGGACCTCTCCCTCGACGGCTTCGAGGATGTCGGCCATCGTCCCCGAGTCGTCGCCGATGATTATCGTCGTCTCGCCGCCGACCCGCGGCCGTTGCCGGATGGCGACGAACCACGCGGGGAGGGTCACGAGGAGGACGCCGCCAGCGACCAACAGGGTCGCTCGTGACAGCCGGTAGTCGTAGTCGAAGTAACCGATGGCGGCGAGCGCGACCAGCGCGAGGCAGGTCCGCCGGGCGGTCAGCATCGCCACGTCGAGGATTCGCCGCGGCCGCGACTTGTACATCGGGAACAGTGCCGCGACGAGCACCACGGCCGTCGTGGTGGCCTCGATGGCGAACTCGGCCCCTCGCGGGTTGTCGAACGGCAGGTCGCCGACGACCGGAAGCAGACTGAACGCGGCCTGCACCGGCGGGGCGGCCGCGACGGCGACGGCAAAGACCGAGGCGAGAACGACCCCGAGTACGCTCGCGACTCTGTACCGCCAACTGCTATTCACTATCCGACAGCAATACGGCGTGGTGGTTAAGTGCTACGTCCACACCGCGTGCCCGCGGTGCCCCTCTCTGTTCCGCTAGCCCGTGACTTCCCGGCATCGGTCCCGACAGGGTACCGGTAGCACGCGTCGAGTCGTCGCGCGAAGACGAAGCCATGATACCGGCGGCGTCGGTCACGGCTAGTAGCGTCCATGTGGGAGCGAATGCGGCGGGTGAACGACAGCATCGAGCGCGCGCTCGTCGGGGAGCGGCGTTCTCCCCTCGCGGTGTACCGTGAACTGCTCCGGGGTGTCGACGCGGCCGCCGCCCTCCACCTCGGCAGTGGCCGGGACAAACACGGCGTCGTCGCGGACGTGACGGCCGACGACGTGGTGAGTCTCGACCCCGACCACACCGCGCTCGGCCTGAACGAGAACGACCGCACCCTCGTCGGTGACGGTGCGACTCTCCCGTTCGCACGCGACACGTTCGACCTCGTGTTTTCGGAGTACGTCTTCGAACACCTCCCGGCCCCGTGGCGAACGCTCGACGAAATCGACCGCGTCCTCCGTCCCGGCGGTTCGGTCCTCGTCCTCGTCCCGAATCCCCGCCACTACTACGCACGTATCGCCGACCACACGCCGTTCTGGTTTCACGAGTGGTGGCTCAAATCACAGGGCCACGAGACGACCGACGTGGACACCTACCCGACGGCGTACAACTGGGGGACGATGGCGGACATCGACCGCGCGACGACCCGGTACCCGTGGCGGGTAGCCTCGCTGTACAGTTACCCGGGACCGACCGGCTACACGAAACACACGCCGTTTCACGTCTGCTTCACGCTCCTCGACAAGTACGTCTACGACAGCAGGGACCGGCACGTCTCCTTTCTCGTCCACTACGAACGCGAACAGTAACCCCGCTACGTCGGCCGCCGGTTAGGACTGTGCAACCGAGACGGTCCGCCCGTTCGCCACCGCACTCTGTGGGACACGTACCGTCCGGTTACCGACCGTGTACTGGCCCGGGTACGGGACGCGTGCGGTGAACGTCCCGTCGCTAGTGGTGCGTGCCTGCTGGGTGTACTCGACGGTACTGTCCCCGACGTCGACAGTCGTGCCGAGGGTGACAGTCGTCCCCGGCGGTCCGGTTCCTGTGAGGACTGCACCGGGGACCAACCTGAACACCTTGTACCGTCCGTCCGCTGTCTCGTACACCGCACGGTAGTGTTCCGTGGCCGGGAGTTGGTCCGTTCGACTCCCGTAGGCCCGGTGTAACTGCCCGCCGACTGTCCCCGTCCCCGTGGGTGTCGTCGGGGCGGTGACGACGAATCCGGCGCGGCCGTGCAACTGCTCGTACCACGCGGTGGCGTTCCCGGCACCGACGAAGTCCCCGTAGTTCGACTGCGCGTACGCGTACGACCGAGACTCGCCGCTGACGAAGTAGTTGTAGTGTCGGTTCGCCCCCCACTGACTGAAGACGTAGTTGTCGGGGTAGTCGAGTCCGTGCTCTTCGGCGTAGTCTCCCATCCACGTGGCCGTCTCGTGCTGGCCGTTCGGTATCGTCACCTGACTCACTTTTACCGGCACCTGCACCATACCGAGGCCCCCGATCAGCAGGAAGAGGACGACGAGAGCCCCGAGTTGCTGGGCAGATGGCCGCTCGATACTTCTGACACGCTCGCCGAGAAACGGTGCAGGTGAGCGGGCGATATCGACCCGCTCCGCGAGGTGAACGAACCCGAGTCCGGCGAACAGGGCCGCAAACGCCGCGAACTCGCCGACGAACCGGACTTGCGTCGCCGCGAGCACGAGGAGTACCCAACTGTACGCCACCAGCGGAAGCCACCGCGTGTCCGCTCTCGCCCGGGATGTCGCCCACACCACGTACGGCAGGGCGAGGACGAGGACGAACCCGAACAGCAGGAGCCACCCGAACGAGTCGCCGAACAGGGTCTGGGTCCCCGCGATGTTCCCGCCCCGAAGGAGGTCGTCTCCCACGGCGGCCACAATCTGGTTCCAGTAGGCCGGGGCACCGACGGCCACCGTGAGACTGCCGCCGACTCCGGCGACGAGGTAACTAGCGAGGAGGACGCGCCACGAACGCCCCGCCCGACGGACCGCGCCGCCGACGGCGACGACTGCGACGGTACCGCCGAACAACACGGTCGGTGCAGCCGCGACGAGGGCCGTGTGCCAGCCGAGTGCCGTGTGGGCGACCCACACGAGGGCTGCTGCCACGCCGAGTCCCGCGAGTACCCCCGCCATCTCCCGGAACGGTTGTCGCCCATCGTGGACGGCGAGGAGCGTCACCCCGACCGCCGAGAGTCCGATGGGGGCGAGCAAGAGCGGCCCCGCTTCCCACGCCAGCGTCGTCCCCGTGACGCCGACGGCGAGGCCGAGTGCCGGAACGGCGGCCCGTCGAGACAGTTCGCGCCGTTCCACGAGCGTGACGAGCGCGAGTGCTGTCAGGACGAGCCACGGGTAGTCGAACGCGTGGTGGTCGGCGAAGCCGAGACTCGTCCGGAACGCGTGCCCCGGGACGACCGCGAGCAACAGGACCGCGGCGAGTCCGACCCGGCGGTCGTCGGTCACGCGGACGGTCAGGACGTAGGTCAGCACGCCCGTCACGAGTGCCGACACGACCGGGTACCACGCGAGCACGTGTCCCGCGGCGGCGCGTGTGCCGCCGACGAGTTCGGTGACCAGCCACAGCGTGACCACTGTCAGCGGTTCGCCCCGGGCAACTTCGGCTGGGAGCGACCCCGGCGAGACGCCGCTCGCTGTCAGCAACTGTTCGACCCAGTAGCGGTAGTAGTACGGGTCGTTCCCGGAGAGGACGACGGCCCCGTCACGGAACACCGAGGGGAACGACACCACGCGGAACGCCACGAGGACGGCCAACACACCCGCGAGGGCAACGGCTACCCGACGGTCCAACGAGATGTCGACGGTGACTCTCCGTCGCGCTGTCGCGTCTGTGCCGCCCGCCGCGTCCCCGTCTAGTGCCTGTCGAACGACGGTGTCGTCGACGACGCGGTAGCCCGCATCGACTTCTGTGACGACACCGGCGGCGACCAGTTCACCGAACTGTCCCGAGTCGAGTGACAGGTCGTCGAAGGAAAACGGCTCCTCCGCCGCGAGCACCTCGCGGATGCAGGGTTCGAGTTCCGGCCGCTCCGCGATGAGGGCGGCGACATCGCGGACGGTGACCATATTCGAGTCTGTCATCTACCGCGTATAAACACACCGCCTTGCGGTCGCCAGTGGGGTGACCGGCCGTTACTCTCCTTCGGCCTCTGTCGCTTCGCCGGCCGCGTCCTCGTTGTCCTCTTCTTCGTCCGACCGGGCGGCGACCAGTCCGCCGCGGGCGACACTGTACAGCGGCTCGTCGGCGTGGGAGACGTCGCTGATGCTGAAGGGGATTTCCGCGTCCTCGATGTGGTCACGGAACAGTTCTTGGAAGCCGTCGGGACTGGCCGTCCCGCCGGTGACGACTACGGGCACGTCGAGTCCTTCCTCGATGTCTTCCTCGTCGACTTCCTCGACGATGCGGTCGACGACGTAATCGAGGAGGTTCTCGTAGTAGATTGCGAGCGCGCCCTCGACGCCGCCGACGTCCGTCTCGAAGTCGAGCTCGAAGTCCTCCTCTTTGATGGAGGTGACTTTGTCGACCGGTGTGCCGGTCGCCTGTGCGGCCTGTTCGTCCACCCAGTCCCCGCCGCGTGCGACGGAGAACTTCATCACCGGGACGGCGTAGTACGACAGGCAGACGTTCGTCATGCCCGCACCGAACGAGATACCGAGGCCGGTGAAGGAGTTGTTCGCGAGCTCGGAGTAGATGACGGCCATCCCCTCGTTGATAGGTTCGGCGTCGTACCCCATGTCGCCGATGAACGATTCGAGCGTCTTCTGGTGATACAGCGTCGAGAGGTCCGAGTCGATAGGGTCGGCCGGTGAGGAGAAGTACAGCCGCTCACCGGGATAGTCGGGTTCGCCGACAACCTGCTCGATGATGAGTTTCATCATCGGGATGGCGGACTGCTCGTCGCTGGAGAGGATACCGTGTTGCATCGGCCGCCGCGTCTCCTTGTTGAAAATGTTCGCGAAGTTGAGGGCGTCGTCGCCGACGACGTACACCTTGTCGTCTTTCCGAATGTGGAGGACATCGCTTCGGGAGAGCATCTGCTCCGCCATGTCGGAGTATTCGATCTCCACGAAGGAGTTTCGCTGTTGCACGAAGACCGTATCTGTCCCATCCTGTCGGGCAGACAGGATGTTCATTGTGCCAACGTCTAGGCCTTTGGCCATGATGGAGGTACCGTAAGCCAACGAAATAAATCTACAGGATGCGTTTCACGACCCGCGAAGCCACTGCACCAGTCGCGCGAACGGATTCCAGCCGTCGTCTCCCTTTTGGGCTTTTTCGGCCTGCTTCTGTCGCTTGAGTTCGTTGAGTGCGGCCGTCTGGTCGTCGACGGTGTTCGTCGACGTGTCGACCTCGCTGTTCCCGCCTTTGAGCTGTTTGAGGCCCTGCACCTCGGCGTCGACGCCGCCGGAACTGACGGTCTGTTCCGCCTCGATGTCGACATCTGCGGCCGAGACGTCGTCCGCCTCGGTGGTAAACTCCAAGCGGCGGTGTTCCTCCTGCTCGACGCCGCCCCAGTTGAGGTCGACGTCCGACATCGCCTCGTCGATGTCGGCCGCCACCTGCTCGTCGGTGACTGTCTCGACCGCGTCGCCGTCGGTTTCGTCGTCGACACTGCCCGCCCCCTGTGCCTGCTCGACACGGTGTGCGACGAGCGCGCTCCCGGCGGCGGCGACGACGGTGGCGACGCCGACGGCGTAGGACCCGACGACGGCGAGGGTGTTCTGCGTCCCGAACTCGAACCACTGGTCGGGGTACGCGAGGAGGAACGCGACGGCGGCGACGGTGGTGACGCCCGCGCCACCGTACGCGGCGAGCGTGAGACGCCGTTCCGTCGGGAGCAACACCACGATGGACAGCACCGCCATCGGGACGGACAACATTCCGAGGAAGTAGCCCGGTTGTGCGAGCGCGAAGTAGCCGCCGGTCCGCAGTCCGTACACGACAGTTCCCCCGAGGAACAACACGAGGCCGAGTGCCGCAAAGGCACACCCGCCGAAAAAGAGGCCGAAGCCGAGGTACACTTCCGTCTCCGCGGTCGGTTCGCCGATGTACCGCTCGTACCACTCGAACAGGACGTTCTCGGGCTGGCTTCCGTCGGTCATTGTCGGGCACTACCGATGCCGCCACAATGATTGTTTTGTCGGGATGGGTGCACGTCTCAGGAACCTCCGTTTTCGTCGTCACCGTCGAGGTTCTGTAACTGTTCGACCGGGTCGACGCCGTCGGCGTTGCTGGCACGGACTTCGGTCACGTTGTTCGGGTCGAGTTCGGGTTCGGCACCCTCGTCGGACTGGTCGGTGGGCTGGTCCGTCGCGTCGCCCTCGTCGGGTTCGCCGCGGAACCACGCCCGCAGTCGGTCGAGCAGGCTCATCGGTACTCCCGGAACAGGGTCGCTTTCACGTCGTCTCTCGTCCGAACGGTTTCGACGCCGCCGTCCGGCAGGTCGACCTCGTACGGTTCCTCACCGTCCGCTTCGCGCCACTTGTCGCTGTGTGTCTCCAACAGGTCGAACATCCCGCCCGCACTGTCGTCGTCGCTCGCCTCGTCCTCGCTCTGTCCCGCGTCCTCGTCTGTAGCCGACGCCTCGGCACTCGCGCTGGCGGACGCCGTGTCCGACTCTTCCGCCGACTCGGCCGGTGTCCCGCGGTCGTCGGCTTCCTCGGCGAGGTCCAACAGGTACTCGACGGCATCCTCGGTTTGGACCGACGCGTACGGGCCCGCGTGGGCCGCCGCGAGTTCCTCCTGTATCTCAGCGAGTCGTTCGGCTTGGTCCTCGCGTATCCGGAGTTCGTGCATATCGCGGCCTTGTGCCCCGGCCCACATAATCACACCCCTCCCCACGTACCGTTCGGCGGCCACTACAGGCATCAGGGTGCGGGTTCTTCGGTGGCGGCGTCGGCGTCGAACCGCCAGACACCGTCGTCTGCGGCGCGCTCCTGCACGCCCGGGAGCGATGCGAGCCTGTCCCGGCCGATGTCCGTCCAGAAGGCGTCGGAACTCTCGTATCCGACCGTCTCCGGGTCGACGACTGTCAGCAACTCCTCGCGGGTCGCCTCCCCTCGGGTCCGTAACGCCTCGTACAGCGACTGAATCGCCGCCCGTCGTTGTGCGCGGGTCACGTCTCCTCCCGGGACATCGAGGTCACGGACGGCCCGGGCGGCCGAGGGAACGCCGTCGTGGGACACGTCCTCGGTCCGTTCGTCCTCGGCCGCCGCCTCCGCGTCGTCCGTATCCTGTCTCTCCTCGCTGCTCTCCCGCCCACGAAAGCGGCTGAGGGCCGTCGCCCACGACTCGGAGGGACGCCGCTCGGACCCGTGTTCGACCTCGATTCCGACGTATTCACAGTCGTCACACGCGAACGACTCCCGACCACGGAGTCGATAGACGGTGACGGTACCGCCACAGCGGGGACACTCCATGCGTGGCCGGTACGGGAGACACCGCAAAAGTGTTTCAGGGTCGGCCGCGAGGGACTGCGGCCCGACGCGGCAGAGCGTACTCGGGGGGAAGCCGACGGAACGGCGACGTGGGGCCGTCAGTACACGGCGTCGCGAATGTCCTCGCTGAGGTCCTCGAACGCGGCCAGATACGCCTCGCGTTCGGCGCGCAACGTCGCGGCGCGCTCCTCGTAGCCGTCGAGGTTCTCGGCCACGTCGAACTCGGCGACGTCCACGTCCGGCACGGCACTCGGGACGGTCAGGCCCGTCGCGTCGTCGTCGGTCCACTCGACGGTGCCACGCGAGATGCCGCGCAGGAGGGCCACGGTGTCCTCGACACCCACGTCCCGGTCGCCGACCGACCCGGTGTTGAGGACGAAACAGTCCACGTCTAGGTCCGCGATGAGGTCACGGAAGCGGTTGCCCTCCTCGCCTTCCGACCCCATGATGAAGGGGTTGGTGCCGACGACGCGGATGGATTCGCCGGCCTTCGAGGGGTCGCCCGCGCTGGTCTGGATGGACTCGCCGAGCATGAACGCGGCGGCGGCCTCGTCGTAGTCCAGTTTGGCGACGGGTGGCATCGCGGGGTTGCGGGTGATGAAGAAAATCTGGTCGAGGTCCGGCAGGTCGATGTCCTCGCCCGCGGAGTCGAGACAGGACCGCTGGATGACGGCGCGGCCGTTCGTGGTGTGGTGGTCGCTGTCGAAGTCGACGGTGCCGTCCGCGGCCACGTCGACGTTCTCTAGGACGGCGGACTCGTGGGTCGCGGCGTCGTAGAGTTCGGGTTGCTCCTCGCGTTCGAGGCCGATGGTTTTGATGTAGAGGCCTTGCCCTTCGCTCCCGGCGACGGTGCCGTCGGGCAGGAGCGCGCACACGTCGTCTTGGAGCATTGTGGCGTTCTCGCGAGCCTGCGAGCGAGAGCTCGGGGAGCTTCGCTCCCCGGTGCCTTCCGGGTCCTCCAAACCGAGGCCGTGGGCGGTCAGCGTGGACTTGCCGGTCCCAGAGAGGCCCAAGAAGAGTTGGCCGACCGTCTCCAGTCCGCCCTCGTCGTCTTGTTCGAGGCACACGCGCTTGCTCCCGGCGTGGAGGCCGAGGCCACCGGCCTGTTTGGCGTAGAACATGAACAGGCGGAGGAAGGACTTCTTGGCTTCCCCGGTGTAGTCGCTGCCGAGGACGGCGGTGAACCCGGCCTCGGGGAGGATGCGGATGGCCGTCTCCTCGTGGTCGGGAATCTGCACGGTGAAGAAGTCGGGTTCGCGGTCACCGTGGACCGGTTCGAAGAGTTTGGCCCACGCCAACGCGATGCGGCCGTACTCCTTCGGCACGTAGTACCGGCAGACGTAGGAGTGGTCGGTGTGGCGGCCGACCTGCCGGTCGAGACACACCATCTCCGTGTCTTCGACGTAGGAGACGGCGTCCTCGAAGTGCTGGTAGTCCGCGTCGTCGAACTCGTGGTCGACGGCGTTGCGTGTCTTGTCCGCGTTGCGTGACTGCTCTTCGCTGACGTATGCCGGCGACCCGAACTCCGTCGTCGTCTCCAGGTGGCTGGAGAACTCCCGTAGCTCGTCGAACGATGGGTTGTAGACGACGTTGTCGGCTGTCGCCGGGTCGGGTAACACTGTCGCCGGTTTCGTGACGGCAATACCGGACTCTGACATTACCAGAACAAACGTAGCCCAACAAATAAAGCCGCGCTATTTATCGGCCGTGTGCCACTGTCTGGCGTCTCTCGTGTTTACTGCTCTCACCGACGGCCGGGTGAGCGTGGCCACCTGCCGCCCCGTCCCGGGGCGGACCGACGGACGTAAGCCCTGCCACCGGGACGATTCAGTATGCGACAGTTCGTCGTCATCGGCCACGAGGCCCCCACGACGCCGGAGTTTCCCCTCGACGCGCTCCCGAGCGAGGCGGGACGGCTGGACGTACTCTGCCGGTGTGTCACCGCCGCACTCCTGCTCTCTCACGACAGTCGCGCGGACGTGCGCGTTCACCTCGTCCTCGGAGACGAGTTTACCGTCCACTTCGACGGGGCCGACCTCCACCGCCTCAACCCAGACGAGCGCAGCACCGCGGCCCTGATTCGGGAGGCACTCGACCACCGTGAGACGGCCGTCGGCCACGTCGCCGCCGAGAGTACGCCGGGCGTCAGCATCTCCCGCCGGGGCGTCGAGAGCGTCATCGACGAGGTGGCCGCCGACGGGACGCTCGTCCACCTCCACGCCGACGGCACACCCGCCGTCGAGGTGGACCCGCCGACCGACCCCGCGTTCGTCCTCTCGGACCACCGCGAGTTCACCGAGCGCGAACGTGACCTACTCGCCGAGCGCGCGGACCGCCGTGTCAGCCTCGGCCCGCGCGCGCTCCACGCAGACGACGCCATCACCGTCGCCCACAACTACCTCGACACCGACGGCTTTCGGACGTACTGACGCCGCCGCGTTCCGACTCACCCTACCGGAACGCCAGCGTCCCGGAGGTACGCCTCGACGTAGGGGTGCAGGTCGAACTCGAACGGCGGCGCGAACACGTCGACTGCGGCGTGTTGGTCGTCCGCCCGAAACGTCGTCTCGTCGGTCGGACGGACGTGGTACCCGATGGGGACGTAGTGTTTGCCGTCGGCGTCCGGAACGTCGGCGGTGTCCCAGAAGTGCTCGTAGACACCCAACTTTCGCTCGATAGTGACTGTCGCGTCCAGTTCCGTGCGCGCGACTCGACGGACGGCCTCCGTCAACTGCTCGTTTTTCTGCACGCGCCCACCGGGGACGAACCACTCCCCCTTCGCGGGGTCGTTCTCTCGTTTACCTAACACTACGCCCTCGTCCGTCTCGACGACCAAATCGACCGACACGACCGGAACGTTCCGGACGACTGTCGCCCAGTCTTCCTCAGATACTGGCCGCTCTTCCATGCCTCGACTCGGTACGCGCCCCTCTTCGCGGTTGCCATCTCTCCCGCCGAGACACTACCTACGAACGACCGTGATAATTATAGACCATTACGTTTATTTACCGTGGACTCTGAGGTGGGAGTGAAGACAATGACCGAACGGCCCGACATCGAGACCACTGCTCCGCTCGTTCCCGAGATGCCCAAGTCCCGGCTCCGAACCGACGGCGGCCGGACGCGCGACGAAACGACCGGAGCGAACGCTGTACTCGACGAGGCCGACGCGCCGCTCGTCCCCGACCTCTCCTGAGGTGGCACCGCTTCTTCACGTTCGTTCGGCCGCGTAGTGACGGCTGTCCGTCGGGGTTGCGGTCCCGACTCCTCATCCCTCGATGCCGAGGAACTCCAGCCCACCTGTCTCGGTGTCGAGTATCGCCACGCTCCGGTTCTCGTCGGAGACTGTGGGGAAGTGCGCGCCGGGGTTGACGACTGTCGTTCCGTCCACGTCGCGCTGTTCGGCGACGTGGAAGTGCCCGTAACAGACCACGTCGTACTCCCCGGACTCGGCGCGGGTGTTCACCGTGTCGATGCCTTGGTCACCGTGGAGGGCGTGAACCCGAACCCCGTCGAGGGTCAGGTCCACCTCCCGGCCGTGGAGTTTGCTGTCCGCGCTCAGGTCGTCGATGGTCCGTTCGAGTCCGTCCCGCTCTCCGTCGTTGTTCCCGAGGACGCCGTGGAACACGAAACCGTGCCCCTCGAAGGCTCCGAGCAACGGCGGCGAGATGAAGTCTCCACAGTGGAGGACCGTCTCGATACCGCGGTCCGCGAACCGCTCGGCGATTTCCGTTGCGGCGCCGTAGTTGTCGTGCGTGTCGGAGACGATGCCGACTTCCATACCCGGGTGTCGGCCCGCCGGGGCCTAAGTGTTGGTGCGGCCCGGGCTGGCGCGGCCCCGACTGTCCCGGCGTCCGATTCTGACACCGCGCGAGCCGGAGAGACCGGGTCGTCCCCCGCCGCACCCGGTGGCCGGGGCCGAATCCCAGCGAGCGAGGGGCGACGACGGGACTGCCGCCAGATTATCGCTTTCCGAGCGCGCGCTCGAACGTCCGCTGTGCCCGCTCGTACCCCTCGTTGCGGTCCACGACCGGGTGTCGGTACTCGGGTGCCAACCGGTCACGCTCGTCCCGAGAGAGCGTCGGCCAGTCGACAATCTTGTCTGCGGGCACGTCTCGCAGTTCGGGAACGTACTCGGTGACGTACGTGGCACCGTCGTCGTACTTCGACATCTGTGACACGGGGTCGAAGATTCGCACGTCGACGCTGTCGGTGCCCGTCGAAGCGATCCACTGCCAGTTCGCGTAGTTGTTCGCGGGGTCGTGGTCGAGCAGTTGCTTCTTGAAGTATCGCGCACCCTCTCGCCAGTCGATCAGGAGGTGCTTGCACAGGAAGGACGCGACGACCTGTCGCGGTCGATTGTGGATGTATCCCTCCTCGTTCAGCTGTCGGATACCTGCGTCGACGAACGGGTATCCAGTCTCCCCGCGCTTCCACGCTTCGAGGTGGTCGTCGTCGTCCCGCCACTCGATTTCGTTGGGGAACGACTTGTAGTTCTCCGTGAGTAGTGTCGGGTTGTAGTACAGCAGGTGGTAGTTCTGTTCCCGCCACGAGAGTTCGTACCGGAACTTGTCGATGTTCCGCCGCGCGCTACCCTGCGCAGCGTCGTACCGCTCGCTCGCGTCGGCCCATATCTCTCGAAGTCCGAGCATCCCCGCCGCGATGTACGGCGAGAGCCGCGACACGGCACCGACTGGCTGTTCCACCGCCCGGTGCATGTCGTCGCGGGTGTCGTTGTACGTCTCGATACCGGCGTTTAGGAACTGTTCGTACCGGTCACGTGCCGCGCGGTAGCCAGCCGCCGGAAGGTCGATGTCGGCCGTGACCGACGGGACTCCGGTATCGTCGTCGAGCGAGACGAGGCCCTCCGCGTCGGGAACGCCGAACGGCGTTAGCTTGTGTTCGTCTTGCCAGTCGTTGTAGAACTGGCTGTGGTTCGCGTACTGCGAGTCCAGCCGCTCCGGGTCGACTAAAACGAGGTCGGTGACCGATTCCGTCGGGACTGCCTCGTCGACGGCCCGCTGTCGGTTCCGACGGGCCGGACGGTAGTGACGGTTGTAGTAGACCCGGTCGGCGTCGAACTCGGAGACCAACGTTTCGAGCGTTTCGGCCGCTGGTCCGACGCGGACGAGCAGGTCCGACCCGAGTTTGCGGTACTGTCGTTTCAGATTCCGAACGCCGTCCAGCAGGAACGCACGCTGTCGCTTCCCGATTCGCTTCAAGAGTTCGGTGTCGACGATGTATGCGGGCAGTGTCGGTCCCGTCTTCGTCGCCGAGGTGAGTCCCCTGTTGTCTGGAACGCGGAGGTCACGCTGATGCCAGAAAACCTGCATACGTACGGTTGGGCTACACCAACATGAGTGTGACCGTCCACGCCAGTACCGTCACGACACCTCCGCCGGTTCGGACGCCTGGATTCGCGTACGGAGTACGGCTGTGTTCGAACCCGACGGGCGTCGACGGTAGTAGTTCGGAAGCGTTTTATCGGCTGGCAGGCAATCATTCGATACCAAGCGGGCCGGTGGGGTAGCTTGGTATCCTTCGGCCTTCGGGTGGCCGTAACCGCAGTTCGAATCTGCGCCGGCCCACTACATACTCACACTTTTTCGCCCCTCTACTGACAATTATCGGTGGTTTTGTGAGTCGTTGGGTGGTGCCTGCCGGTCCACCGGAACCACCGCTCGGCCCCACTGCCAGAAAGGATATACCGCGACCGCGGTTTCGTCCGAACAGCTTTCGGGGTCGCTCCCCCACACAGACCAATGACCGACACATCAGCGTTCAGTCGCCGGGACCTGCTGCAGGCGACTGGGACGCTCGCCGTCGCCGGAACATCGTTCACTGCCGGGTGTAGCGTCCTCCAGCGCGACTCGGACGCGACCACGGCGGACGTGACGGACGAAGACGCGCGCCGGTTGGCCGAACGCTACGCGCCGGTGCTGTACTTCGACGCCGCCGAGAAGTGGTACCCGACTGACCCGCGGCCGTACGAGAGCGAACAGGACGGCGACCCGGTCGTCGACGGGTTCGACGCCTTCGACGGGTACGCCCGCCGGTCACAGGCGGAGGACGGGCCGCCGGACCCGACGCTGTTCTACCACGTTCGGGCCTACGAGAACTCCCCGCTCGCCGCCGTCCAGTACTGGTGGTACGGGGCGTTCGACCAGTTCTCGGTGAACTTCCACTGGCACGACTGGGAGGTGGTTCACGTGTTCGTGAACCGCGAGGCCGACGAACCGGAACTGTTCGTCGCCAGTGCCCACTCGCGGAAGGTGCCCAACAACGAGTTCGTCGACCCGGAGCGAACGGTGCCGCGGGTGCTGTCGGAGCTGGGGTCACACTCCAGCGCGCTCTCGGTCAACGACATTCCCGACCGCTTCCAACGCCTGCCGACCGGCGACACCTTCGCGGACATCACGAACCGGACGCTGGAGGCCAGCGAGTCACTCGCGGCGATTCCCGCGGCCTACGGGTTGCCCCGTGACGAGGGCTTTCGCCTCCCCTTCCTCGTGCCGGAACTCGACGGCCGACCGGTGTACGAGGACGACCGCCTCCCCTCGGTGGACCGGTCCTCGCTGGTCGCGCCCGACCTCACCGTCCGCTCGTTCTCGGAACTGTCGTCGCCACCCGCGGACCTTCCCGAACGCGAGACGGGAGCCATCTTCGGCTTCGATGGGGACCGCAACGCGGCGGACGCCGACGTCGACGTGGGGTACGATCTCGTGTCGACGGCGGAACTGGAACACATCACGGCGTTCACCGGGCCGCAGTTGAGTTTCGAGTTCTTGGTGCCCGACTTCGCCGACGACCTCGTTTCCGGGTACATCACGACCACCGGACTCCCGTGGGAACAGGAGCGGTACGAGAACCCCGCGGCGGACATCTCAGAACCGGCCCACCGGCAGGCACTCGCCGAGCGGTACGACGCCATCGGCGACCCGGCCCCCATCAACCGCGTCGTCGCGGCCGTCCGACGGACCGACGAGAACGAGGACGCCCCCGACGGCGAGGGCGTCACGACGGAGCAGACCACCGTCGAGACGGTGGCACGACTGGAGAGTGACCCCGAGGCGGTTCCCTCCTTCGCCGGGACCGTCGTCGTGGACGACGTGCCCGCGGGTGACCACCGGCTGACGGTCAACGGACCCGGGTACGCGCCCCACAGCGAACGCGTCACGGTCTCGGACGGCCCGGAACCGACTCGTGCGGGCGTCGACGGCGATGTCGCGCTGACCGCGAACGAACGGGCCGTCAAGGTCCGAGTGGACGCCGACGGGACCGACGACGACCTGCGTGCTCTCGCCGTCGAGGACGACTTCGCGGGCCGTCTGTACGACGCACCCCTCGACGGCCGAGACGCGGTCTACGTCGACCGCCGGGGAGCCTACACGACGGAGGTCAGGGACGCCGACGACGAGGTGGGTGCGTTCCGCGTCAACCCCGCGGACGAGGCGGCGACGACCATCGAGAACCCGCGGACGGGGAAGGCGTCGCTCGCCACGTTCCTCTCCGCCATCGCCGAGGAGACGGGGACGGAGGTGCGCGCCGTGGGCGGGCAGGACGGCGGCGGTGACGACGGTGACGCCGGCAGGGACGACGACACGGCAGGACTACCGCCCGGTGTGCGTGGTCTCGCACGGGCCTTCGATGCGGCGGCGGCGGCCGCGGCGCGGGCCGCCGACGCCGCCGAAGACGGTGACGCCGGCGGGGCCGACCGACGGCTCGAAGTGGCCACCGAGAACCTGCAACGGGCTGGTGAGCGCCTCCTCGACGCCAGTGACGACCTCCCGGAGTCGCTGGTCAACGCTGTCGAGCGTCGTCTCGAACAGGCGGACAGACGGGCCGAACAGGCACTCGACGCCGACACACTGTAGGGTGACACTGCCGTCGCCTCCGGTATGGGCTATCACGTCATCGACCCCGACGACCTGTCCGCGTCGCCCGACCACCCCTGTGACCGCCGGGGTATCGCAGACGCCGCGGAACTGGCACAGCTCGCGGCCGCAGTGTACACCCTCGCTCCCGGCGAGCAACTGTCGACGACCTACCACTACCACGAACGCCGGGAGGAACTGTTCTACGTCGCCGCCGGCGAACTCCACGTCGAGACGCCCGCGGAGACGTACGTCGTCGACCCCGGCGAGGTGTTCGTCTCGGAACCGGAGAGTCCCATCCGGCCCCACGCGCCGACCGACGCCGACGGCCCGACCCGGGTCCTCGGCGTCGGCGCGCCGAAACACGATATCGGGCGGGCTTACGACCCCGACGAGGCCTGACCGGGCACTCGGTGCGTCACCACACCACGGACGAGAACTCGTGTGGCGTGCAAACGCCAAACACGGGATTCCGAGTTTGATGGGTGCTTTTGAGCCACCGGGCCGTTGACCGGCTATGACCGACGACTCCGGGGCCGACCTCGCGTGGGAGACGCTGTACGGCGAGACGGCCTACATGTGTCCGGGCTTCGACATCCAGCGCGAGCAAGTCCGACTGCCCGACGGGACGGAGACCGACTTCGACTACCTCTCCGAGAGCGCGAGCGTGGTCGTCCTCCCGTTCACCGCCGACGGCGAGGTGGTGGTCATCGAGGAGTGGCGACAGGCGGTCAAGCGGGTCAACCGCGGCCTCCCTGCGGGCGGCGTCGAGGGCGAGGATGTCGACCTCGAAGCCACCGCAGTGCGGGAACTCGAAGAGGAGACGGGCTACACCACCGACTCGGTCGAGCACTTGACCACCGTCGAACCGGCGAACGGCATCAGCGACGCCGTCTTCCACTACTTCGTCGCCCGCGACTGTGAACCGGCGGGCGAACAGAGCCTCGACTTCAACGAGTCCATCCGCGTCGAGACGACCACCCTCGACGCCCTCCGGGAGGGTATCCGCGACGGCGACGTGCGCGACGGCCGGACGGCGATGGGCGTCCTCTACTACGACGCGTTCGCCTGATAGCGACGGACCGCCGATTCTGGTAGAAAGAGTAACTTGGTTGCAGTTGTAACTACAGGTATGGCGACAGCGGTCAAGATGGACGAGGAGGCAAAATCGAGGTTAGAGGAGTTGCAGGCCGAAATCCGGTTGGCGACGGGCGAGAAAGTGACCCAGCAGGAACTGCTGGCACAGTTGGTGGCGACCGCGTACGAATCCAAAGCCGAGTTCGTGGACGAGTTTCGAGAAGAGAGTGTCCCGCTGTCCGACGCCGAGCGGTCGCGGCTCTCGGAGACGCGCATCGAATCCGGTCGGGAAACGGACGAGGACGACATCGACGAGATACTGTACGGATGACGGTTCTCGTGGATACGGGCGTTCTCTACGCGGAGTACGACCGGTCGGCGACCCGTCACGACGCGGCAGCGGACGCGATGGAGACGGTGTACGACGGCGAACTCGGGCAACCGTTCACGAGCGACTACATCTACGACGAAGTCGTGACGCTGACCCAGCGCAGAACGGGGTCGTTCGAGGTGGCGAAGACGCTCGGGGAACGACTCCGTGGCGTCGGTAGCTTTCCGGACGTGTACTCTCTGCTGTACGTAACACCGGCCGTCTTTGGGTCGGCTGTCGAGACCTTCGAACAGTTCGACGACCAAGGACTGAGTTTCACCGACGCGGCTACCGTCGCGCTGGCGGACAGACACGACATCGACACGATACTCGCGTTCGACGACGGCTTCGACGGTATCGCCGACCGTACCGACCCCGCGATGCTGTAGCCGAACGACAGCCTTAGGCCCGCCCCGGGGCTACGCCGGGGCAATGCCCGACTGTTTCGAGGTGCGGGACTACGACGCCGCCGGCCGACTCGGCGAGTTGACGGTTCCGCGGGCCGACGTGACCGTCGAGACGCCCGCGCTCCTGCCGGTGGTCAACCCACACGTTCGGACAGTCGAACCCGCCCGCCTCGAAGCCGAGTTCGGGGCGGAGATTCTCATCACCAACGGCTACTCGCTGTACGGGTCCGACCCGTTCCGCGAGCGCGCACTCGAGGAGGGACTGCACGACCTCTACGACTTCTCGGGTGCCATCATGACCGATTCCGGGTCGTTCCAACTCGCCGAGTACGGCGACATCGACGTGGGCACCCGCGAGATTCTCGAGTTCCAGCGGGACATCGGGTCGGACATCGGGACGCCAGTGGACATCCCGACGCCGCCCGACGCCGACCGCGAGCAGGCGGCGGCGGAACTCGACCGGACCCAAGAGCGACTCGAACTCGCCGAGACGGTGGACACGGGCGAGATGTTGGTCAACGCGCCGGTCCAAGGCGGTGCGTTCCCGGACCTCCGCGAGTCGGCCGCCGAACGGGCCTACGGAACCGACCTCGACGTGTTCCCCGTCGGTGCGGTGGTCCCGCTGTTGAACAACTACCGATACGCCGACATCGTGGACGTGGTGACGGCGGCGAAACGCGGCCTCGGCGCGGACGCCCCCGTCCACCTGTTCGGTGCGGGCCACCCGATGATGTTCGCACTCGCCGTCGCGATGGGGTGTGACCTGTTCGACTCCGCCGCTTACGCGCTGTACGCCCGGGACGACCGCTACCTGACCGTCCGGGGGACCGAACACCTCGAGGACCTCGACTATCTCCCCTGTTCGTGTCCGGTCTGTGCCACCACCACGCCCTCGGAGTTGGAGGCCGAACCCGCCGACGAGCGCGAACGACTGCTCGCGGAACACAACCTCCACGTCACCTACGAGGAGATGCGAACCATCAAGCAGGCGATTCGGCGGGGGAACCTGCTGGAACTCGTCGAGACGCGCGCCCGGGGGCACCCGGCGATGCTCGACGGCTACCGCGCGCTGACCGGCCACGCCGCACAACTCGAACGGACCGACCCCGCCTCGAAGGACGCCTTCTTCTACCTCTCAAGCGAGAGCGCGGCCCGGCCCGAGGTCCTGCGGCACCACGACCGCCTCTCGCGACTGGACGCCACAGGCGACATCCTCCTCAGCGAGGGGGACACGAACGAGGCGTACGACGAGACGTGGCGGCTCCGGCCCCCCTTCGGCCCGTACCCGCGGGAACTCTCGGAGGTGTACCCGCTCAACGCGGAACTCCCCGACCGACTCGACGGCCCGGCCTACGAGGCCGCCGCCGCCGGCGTCCGTCGGTTGGTCGAGGCGAACCCGGACGCGACGTTCACGGTCGCCCACTGGGACTGGCCCGAGCAGGCACTCGCGGCCCTCCCCGGCTCGGTCGACACCCACCAACTCGGCGTGGACGACACGGATTGGCACGGAGGGACCGAATGAACCGCCCGAACCTGTTCCACGGGTCGATGGCCGTCTACGGGGCCGTCATCGGGCTCGATACGGTGCTGTCGGTCCTCGCGGCGGGTCTCACGCTCGCGCGGGGTGGAACGATAGCCGCGAGCGCGCTGGTCCTCGGGGCCGGCCTCTACGGGCTGAAAGAGCCGGACCGGTCGAGTTCGGTCAGCGACTCGTGGCTCGCCTACCTCGTCGCGGCGGGTGCGGTACTCGTCGTCCTCAGCGTCCTCGCGGCGCGACTGTGAAGGAAAGATAGTTCACCGCCGCTCCCCGACCCGGAGCCATGACCGACTACTTCGAGGTCCACGAGCGCGACGGGGCCGCCCGGATGGGGGAGTTGCGCCTCGCGGACCCGGTGCCGACGCCCGCGCTCGTCGCCGACGCCGACGGTGACGGCGGCGACGCCGAAGCAACACACGCCGCGGCCGTCATCCGTGACGCCGGGAGTCGCTGGCCCACCGACCGCGAGGTGCCCGACGGCGACGAGTCCGTGCTGACCGTCCTGCCCCACCGGGGACTTCCCGCGGGGACGCCGGACGAGGTGGAAGCCGCGTTCGCCACCGACTACACCGACGTGGACTACCCGAGTGCGGCCGTCGTCTCGCCGTCCACCGCGAGCGACTGCGGTGCGGACGGCTACGTCCTCTCGGGTGCGGGCGGCTACGTCGGCCACGCGGCGGCGTTCGTCGACGCTATCGTGACCACGCGCGACGCCGTCCCGGCGGACAGCGCGCTCTACCTCTCGGGCGTCGCCACGCCGGCCAACGTCGCCACGCTCGTCTACGCGGGCGTGGACCTCGTGGACGCCGACCGTGCCGTCGTCTGCGGGACGCAGGGCCGCTACCTGACGACCGACGGCCACCAGTTCCTCGAAGACTTGGACGAACTCCCCTGTGCCTGTCCCGCGTGTCAGACGCCCCGCGAGGCGTTCGACCGCGAGGACTGCGTGGCACACAACGTCAACGCGCTGGCGGCGGAACTGAAGCGCGTCCGTCGCCGGATTCGGGACGGTCGCCTGCGCGATTACGTCGAGGGGCAGGCCCGCCACGACCAGTGGCTGACGGCGACGATGCGCCGCCTCGACCAGCAGTACAGTTACCTCGAACAGCGGGTACCAGTCCTGCGCCGGGCCGAGATGACCGCCGCCACCGACGACAGCCTCCGGCGGGTCGAGATTCAGCGGTTCGCCGAGCGCGTGACCACGCGCTACCGCAACCGGTTCGACGCGCCGCTGGTGTTGGTCCCCTGCTCGGCCTCGAAACCCTACAGCGAGTCACAGAGTCACGGCCAGTTCCACGACGCCATCCAGTGGCGGGGCCACGTCGTCTCGATGACCTCCCCCATCGGCGTCGTCCCCCAAGAGTTGGAGTGTACCTATCCCGCCCAACACTACGACTCGGTGGTCACTGGTGAGTGGACGGCGACCGAAACCGAGTTCGTCGCCGACGTACTCGAAGCGTACCTCCGCCGGGCCGACTACCCCCGAATCGTGGCACACGTCCCCGACGAGGGCTACCGCGAAATCGTCGAGCGTGCCACCGACTCGCTGGCGTACGACCCCGAGTTCACGGTCCCGGACCACCCGACGACCGACGAGTCGCTGGCGAACCTCGAAAATGCCCTCGACGGCGAAGAGACGTATCGGAAGCGGGAGCGCGAACACAACACCGTCCGTGCCATCGCGGACTACCAGTTCGGAAGCCCCGAATACCCCGGCGCGGGCGACGACCTGTTCCCGGACCTCCAGACGGAGGCGTTCTACCCGAAACTCCGGGTGGCCGACGCCGACGGCGAGCAGTTGGCGGCGATGGTCCCTCAGTACGGCGTCCTCTCGCTGACGCTCGCGGGTGCCCGCCAGTGGGTCGAGAGTCCGGTGCCGACGAAACGCGTCGAGATAGACGACTTCGTCCCTCACGGGAGCGTCCTCGCGCCCGGCGTTGTCGACGCCAGCGACGACATCCGCCCGGGCGACGAGGTAGTCGTCGAGGGGCCGTCCGCGTTCGCCGTCGGCCGGGCGGAGATGAGCGGCCCGGAGATGGCCGAATCTACCCGTGGTGTCGCCAGTGAAGTCCGCCACGTCGCGGAGCGGTAAGCTACCGCTCGCGGTCGGCGTCGGTTCGCTGTTCGACCGTCCGTCGGAGCCGTTGCACTTCCTCGCGGATGGCCTGCCACTGCTCGATGGACCCCGGAACCGCCGCGTCTGCAGGGGACTCCTCCTCTCCGAGCAACTCCGAGACGAGTTGCTCGACTGCTCGCGGGTCGGTCACGTTGCTGAAAGCGAGTTCGGTACCGTTCCCGCCGGCGGTGTCGAAGGTGACGGTCCCGTAGCCGAAGGCCGTCCCGAGGATGCCCTGTGAGTAGGACGCGTTCTGGACTGTCTCGTAGCCCACGGCAGTCACGCGCCGGCCGAGGACACCCTGTTTCCGGTAGAGTTTGTCCGTCGTCACGACGTACTCGACGTTCCGGACCCAGAGATACACACCGGCAGCGGGGACGACGCCGGCCACCCCCAGCAGGGACGGAACCTCGGGGACCAGCACCGAGGCGGCGGCGACGACGACGCCGATAACGGCTCCCGGGAGTGCTGTCTGGATACGCGGCCCACCGCACCAGCGAACCGCCTCGCCGGGGCCGGCAGTCAGCCACGGCACGCCGTCGTCACTCGCCGCTCCCATCGGCTCTGTCACCCCGCGCTCGCCGACCGGTCTGCTCGCGGCGTTCTGACTGCGAACTGTTCCCCTGCCGCTCTGTGACGGTTCCGCCTTCGGCATCGAGTGCCGTCCGGATGGCCCGTAACTCCGCGAGAATCTCGTCGAGTACCTCCGCCGACGACTCTTCGTTTTCGTGTTCGTCTCTCGGCCCGCGGGCCTGTCGAATTCGCCGGTTGATGCGTTCCTGTACGCCTTTGGGGTCGGGCACGGAGCCGAACTGCATCTCGACGCCGGACCCGCCAGCCGTCGAGATATCGACGTTTCCGTAGCCGAAGTGCTTGCCGAGCGCGCCCTGACTGTACGAGGTGTTCTGTATCTTCTCGAACGCTATCTTGCGGACGCTCCGCGAGAAGATACCCCGTTTCTGGTAGAGGGCATCGGTCGTCAGCACGTAGTGCGTGTTCTCCCGGTTGAGGTAGGAGCCGACGACTATCGGGATGCCGACGAGTAGCAGCGAGAGGGGAATGCCGACGACCAGCGCGGGGACGATACTGTAGACGTGCGGCTGACCCGACCACAGGACACGCTCGGCGTCGTCGAGCGTCAGCCAGTCGAACTCGACTCGGGAGGGCTCGTCCATACGCCGGATAGCCCGGCCCAGAGTGAAATCTGTAATGGTCGCCGCCGGGAAACTTTAGTCTCGGCCGTCCCTCCCGGAGGCATGGACGAGATATCGCTGGGCGTGCCAGCACCGATTCTCGACTCGCTCCCGGAGGACGGGCAGGCGGCGGCACAGGACATGCAACGCGCCGTCGAGGGCTGGGAACAACGCATCAACCACGCCATCGCCGAGGCCGACGACGACGCCGAAGCCACGGGGTACGTGTTGGACGCCATCGAGCGGATGGACGACCGTCTCGAAACCTACGACGCGTTCGTCCCTGAACTCCGGGCGTGGGGCCAGTCCCCCATCTACGCCATCGCGTGGCGCAACCTCATGGCCGACCTCATCGGGCAGTTGTACGACCACGACGACCTCGGCGAGCGACTCGACAGGGAGCGGACCCACCGGGTCGTCGACGACGGCATCCGGTTGCGCGACCTCTGACCCGCGCCGAATTTATACCGCCAGCGCGCCTCTCCGTGGACATGCACCTCGAACTGCGCTTTTTCGCCACCTTCCGGGCCGTCGTCGGGCAGAAGGAACTCGACCGGGAGTTCCCCGACGACGCGACGGTGGCCGATGTCCTCGCCGCCCTCGAATCCGACTACCGGGACCTCGAACGGCAACTCCTCGACGAGGAGGGCGAGATTCGGCCACAACTGTCCGTCCTCAAGAACGGCCGGGAAGTCGTCCACATGCAGGGGGCCGAGACGCCCCTCTCGGACGGCGACTCCCTCTCTATTTTCCCCCCGGTTGCCGGCGGCGCGGAGGGGGTCGACCGATGAGAGTCGACAAGGCGTTCCGCGGCATCTCGAAGCGGTTGGCCGTCCACTACCTCGAGAACCTCGGCGGCGACCTCGTGGTCGGTGACCGTGAGGACGACGCGGAGGCCCGCGTCGCAGGCCCGGACTGGACTGTCACGCTCTCGGCCGAGAAAGTGGACGTGGCCGGGTCGATGCAGTTGACCGAAGTGAGCGTCACCTTCGAGGGTTCGGAATCGGCCGTGGAGCCGCTGGTCGAGCAGTTCTCGCAGAAGGCGATGCGTGCCGGTGGCTGATGGCGGGCGACCCCATCGACGGGCAGACACTGTTGCTCGTCGCGGCGAAGGCGAGCGTCGGGCCGCGGCAACTCCCGGACCTCGTGGACGTGGTGCAGGCCGACCTCCGGGAGTGCCGCGAGCAGTACCGCCGCGAGTACGAACTCGCACACGAGACAGACGACTACGCCGCCTTCTTCGTCGAGGACGGCCACTGGGAGGAAATCGGCGAGCGGGTCGGGTTCGACGACCGCGAGAGAGACGCGGTGCGGCGTGCCCACCACGAACAACTCCGCCGAGACGGCCGCCGGGTGGGACGCCGCGAGGAGTTCGAGACGGCCCTAGAGATTCGGGCCTGCGTCCTCGTCGGCACCGTGGCCGTCGAGAAATTCGAGTAGCCGGTCGCCCACTCGCTCGGGCGCGTCGTGGTGAACCCAGTGGCTGGCTTCCGGGAACCGCTCGACCCGGAGGTCGGCGACCCACCGCTCCAACCCTTCCGAGAGGCCGACGCCGAGTGCCGGGTCCTGCTCGCCCCACAGCAACAGCGTCGGCACCTGACTCTCGGTGTCGGCGGGCGGTGCGGCGGCGGTGCCGGGCAGTATCGCGCCCGCCGTCTCGCGGGCGTACGCCCGGTAGTAGTTGACGGCGGCGCGGGCCGCCCCCGGACGGCAGAACGCCTCGCGGTAGCGGTGGATGTCCTCGTCGGTGAACGCCGCTGGGGTCGCCGCGCTTTCGCGGAACATCGACCCGACCGCACGGCCCCGGCCCAGCGTCAGCAGCCGCTCGGGGAGCCACGGGAGTTGAAACGCGAGCGCGTACCACGACCGACGCAGTTGCGCGAGGTCGAACCGCTCGGCCAGTGCCGCGGGGTGTGGTGCGTTCATCACGGTGAGGCTGTCGAGCAACTCGGGATGCTCCGCGGCCGTCGTCCACGCGAGTGTCCCGCCCCAGTCGTGGCCGACGAGGTGGGCTGACTCCCCGTAGTGGCGTATCAGTCCCGTCACGTCGCCGACGAGTTCGTCGAGGGTGTAACTGCCGACGCCGGGCGGTTTCTCCGAGCGGTTGTACCCCCTGAGGTCGGGCGCGACGACGCGGTACCCGGCCGCCACCAGCCCGGGTATCTGGGCGCGCCACGAATACCAGAACTCGGGGAACCCGTGGAGACAGACGACGAGCGGTCCCGCCGGGTCGCCCGCCGTCACGGTGTGGAGGCGCGTGCCGTCGACGGTGACGTGGTCGTGTGTCAGTGCCACGTCGGTGAGTCGGTCGGTCACGACACGGAGTACGGGCGCAACTAAAAAGAGCGTTCCCGACGCGTGTTCTCAGACGCCGGGAATCGGGTGGCCGGTATTTAGGTCTCCCCGGCGGAGTTCCGAACATGTACGACCGAATACTTGTACCCACTGACGGGAGTACCGGGAGCGCGCACATCGCCATGCAGGCCATCGACCTCGCCGAGCAGTACGACGCGACGGTACACGTCGTCTACGTCGTCGACGAGGACGTTGGGTCGCTGCTACAGAGCATGAAGATAACCGAACCCGAACTCCGCGAGTACGGCCAACGCGCCGTCGAGAAGGTAGAGCGGATGGTGCAGGCTCACGGTGTCGACGTGGCGGCAGAGGTACTGGAAGGGGACCCGGCGACGACGATTCTCGACTACGCCGACGAGATAGACGCGGACCTTGTCGTCGCGGGGACACACGGCCGGTCGGGCATCGAGCGCCGCCTCATCGGCAGCGTCGCCGAACGACTCGTCCGCCGCGCGTCCTGTCCGGTGATGACGGTTCGCCTCCCCGAGACGAACGTTACCGTCGAGGACGAAGACCACGCGACGGAACTGGCCGAAGAGGAACTGGCGAACCGCGGCATCGACGCCACGGTAACGGGCATCGAACAACAGCAACACGTCTGGGTCGCGGAGGCGACCACCGACGACGGGTCACTCCTCGTCTACGTCGACCCCGAGACACAACGCACGAGCGTCGTGACCGAGGCGAATCCCTAGTCGTCGCTCGGGGCGGCCGCGCCGCCCTCGCTGGAGACGCCGGTGCCGGGACCGACGTCGATGTCGAGTGCGTCGAGTTTCTCGTCGGGGACGACGCCGTCGACCCAGCCCCGAACCTCGTAGTACTCGTCTTTCATCTGGTCGAGTTCGGCGAGTTCGCCCTCGCTCGCGCCCTGTGCGGGGATTGCGTTCTCGGACCCTTCCACGAAGCGGTCGGGCAAGTCGTCGTCTGCGCCGTCGAAGCCACACAGGTTGTTGTAGTAGCGTTCGAGGTTGTAGACGCGCTCGCCGGCCTCGATGAGTTCCTCCTCGGTCACGTCCAGTCCGGTCATGCCGTTGTACTGGAGGACGTACTCCTCGATGCCCTCCGCGAAGGCGTTGAACTTGCAGATGTCGAAGCTGTCGCTGATGGCGTGGAGGTTCTGGAAGGTAGCACACAACTCGCCTTTACCCGCCGGTTCGTAGGGGTCGACTTTCTCGGGGATGCCGAGAATCTCGGCGGCGGGGGTGTACCCGCGCAGGTGACAGGCCCCGCGGTTCGAGGTGGCGTAGCCGATGGCCATCCCCTTCATGCACCGGGGGTCGTAGGCCGCCATCGATTGCCCCTTCACCGCGAGTGAGTTGTCGTGGGCGTCGAACGCGTCGCCGAGGTGGGTCGGTCCCTCCGCGAGGTGGTCCGCGAGCTCGGTCTCGCGGTGGCCGATTTTCTCGATGAGGTCTATCATCTCGTCGGAGTCGCCCCAGTCGATGCCGCCGGGAGACGCTGTCTCCCGAGCCTCCGAGTCTCCCGACTCGGAGACGTCGCCCAACTCGTCGAATTTCCCCTCCTCGGTCATCTCCATCGCCATCGCGATGGTGTTGCCCGTGTCGATGGTGTCGATGCCGAGGTCGTTGCACTTGTCGAGCATCACGGCGATGCGGTCCCGGTCGTGATGGCCGGAGTTGGGACCGAGTGCCCACGCGGATTCGTACTCGTAGGACTCCATCCGCACGTTCATCTCCTCGCCCTTGTGCATCGCCGTCACCTCGACTTCCTTCTTGCAGGCGACCGGGCAAGAGTGACAGGTGGGTTCGTCCACGAGGATGTTCTCGCGGACGTTCTCGCCGCTGACTTTCTCGGCGTCGATGATTCGCTCGCCGTCGCCTTCGGCGTCGGACATGGCCCGCGTCGAGGAGTACTGGCCGTTCTTCGTCGGCAGGCCGTCCATCTCCTCGGTCGCGTTCATCAGGACGTTCGTCCCGTACATCGAGAGGCCGCCCTCGTTCGGTGCCGTCACCTCCGACTCCTGAATGAGTTGCATGGCCTGCTTGTGCCCCTCCATGAACGTCTCCTTGTCCGCCGGCTGGGGCATCTTCGTCGTGGACTTGACGACGACGGCTTTGAGATTCTTGTTGCCCATCACACAGCCAGTGCCGCCCCGGCCCGAGGCTCGGTCGTCCTCGTTGACGATGCAGGCGTACTTGACTTCGTTCTCCCCGCCCTGCCCGATGGCCATCATCGAGAGGTTCTTGCCGTAGGCCCCTTCCAGTTCCTCCTCCAGCGTGTCCCGCGTCTCGTGGACGCCCGACCCCCAGAGGTGTGAGGCGTCCCGGAGTTCGACTTCGCCGTCCTCGACGAAGGCGTACACTGGCTCGTCGGCCCGCCCCTCGAACAGCAGGCCGTCGAACCCGGCCCACTTCAGCCGTGCCCCCGACCACCCGCCGTGGTGGGAGTCGGTGACCGTCCCCGTCAGCGGTGACTTCGTGCAGACGGCGATACGGCCGCTCATCGTGGTCTGTGTACCCGTGAGCGGCCCGTTCATGAACGCGAGCAGGTTGTCCTCGCCCAGCGGGTCCACGTCCGGGCCTTGGTCGAAGACGTACTTGACACCGAGGCCCCGCGCCCCGATGTACTTCTTCGCGTCCTCGTCGTCGATGCTCTCGTAGTTCACGTCGCCCGAGCCGAGGTCTACCCGTGCCACGTTGTCGTGGAATCCACCGAGGTTTGTCATGAATTAACGTACCGTACTTTACTAGGGGCTACAACGGATTATTGGTTGCTCGCGAGTTGTAACTAGTACTGTTTACGCTACGTCCATGCGAACTGGTCGCAAACGGGACACCACCGGCGGCCCGCATCGACGCCACGGTGACGGCCCGGCGAACCCGAGCAGTCTTCAGCCTCTGCTGTCGAGGGACGGACGTGCAGTCGATTCGGCACTCGCTCAGGGAATGGCCCGGTCGGACAGTCCCGGCTATCGTGTACGCCGGTATCGTGTTCGCCGCGTCCGTCGTGAACCCGCCGTCGGGTGGGCAACCAGCGGTCGGGCCGCTCGGACTCGTCGGTGCGGACAAGTGGGTTCACGCGATTGCGTACGCGGTTCTGACCGTCCTCCTCGCTTACGCGCTGTGGGCGACCACGTTCCGGTTGCTGGTGGTGGTGGCCGTCGTCGCGAGCGTGTACGGTCTCGGCATCGAACTCGTCCAGTCGGCCCTGCCGTTCCGAACGTTCGACAGACTCGACGCGGCGGCCAACACGCTCGGTGTCCTCGTGGCTGGCCTGGTGCTCTGGGTCGTCTCGTGGTGTTTGGATGAGTCGTCGGGACGGTGGGTGGCTCGGGAGTCGCGCTAGAGTCCGAGGTACACTTCCATCAGTTCGTTCTCGTCGGAGAGTTCGTCCGGTGACCCGTCGAAGGCGAGTTCCCCCGCGACGAGGATGTTGACGTGGTCGGCCAGACGGAGCGCGGCCGTGACGTTCTGCTCGATGAGAATGATGCGCGCACCGCGCGTGACGAGACGCTCGACGAGTTCGAAGGCGTCCTCGACCAGCGCGGGCGAGAGGCCGGCACTGGGTTCGTCGAGCAGGAACGTGTCCGCGCCGGTCATCATCGCTCGGCCGAGACTCACCATCATCTGCTGGCCGCCGGACAGCGACGACGCCCGGTCGTCCAGTTTGTCTTCCAGTGCCGGGAAGGCGTCGAGGACTTCCTCACGCCGACGCCGATACGCGTCCTTGTCGGAGACGGTGAAGCCGCCGACCTGCAGGTTCTCCTCGACGGTGAGCGTCCCGAAGACGCCGCCACCTTGGGGGACTGTGGCGATGCCCTCGCGGACGATTTCGTCCGGCTTGGCGTCCGACAGGTCCGTATCCCCGTAGGTAATCGTGCCGTCCCAGATGGGGACGGACCCGTTCAGCGTCTTCAGCAGCGTGGACTTCCCGCTGCCGTTGGGGCCGAACAGACAGGTGATGCCTTCGTGGGACTGAATGTCGACGCCGTGGATGACCTCGTGGTCACCGTACCCCGTGACGATGCTCTCCGCGCGGAGGACGGGGGGGTCCGACCGCGTCGTCTGCTGGCGGTCCGAACTCATATCGGCACCTCCTCCTCGTCGGCGGACCCGAGGTACGCTTCGCGGACGCGAGTGTCCGTACTGACCTCGTCGAAGGTACCCTGCACGATGTGTTCCCCTTGGTCCAGCACCGAGACGGTGTCGACTATCTGTTTCAACACGTCCATGTCGTGTTCGATTATCATGAACGTCGTCCCGTCCTCGTTGAGTTCCCGCAGGTGGTCGAGGATGCGGTCCGCGAGTGCCGGGTTGACGCCGGCCGTCGGTTCGTCGAGCAGAATCATCTCCGGGTCGAGCATCAGCACGCGGCCGAGGCCGAGGAGTTTCTTCTGTCCGCCGCTCATCCCGCTGGCACCGTCGTCGGCGATGTGGTCGATTTCGAGGAACTCGAGTATCTCCTGTGCACGCTCGTGTTCGTCGACGTCGTCCGGCGTCTGGACCGCCAGCATGTTCTGCCGGACGGTCATGTTCCCGAACGGTGCGGCGATTTGGAACGTCCGGCCGACGCCGCGCCGGGCGATTTCGTGCGGTTCCCAGCCGGTGATGTCCGTGCCATCGAAGGTAACGGTCCCGCCGTCGGGCGTGTAAAAACCCGTCAGCGAGTTGAAAAACGTCGTCTTGCCGCTGCCGTTCGGGCCGATGATGCCACGAATCTCGCCGCGGTCGACGCGCAACGTGATGTCGTCGTTCGCGGTCAGCGCGCCGAACTGCTTCGTGAGGCCGTCGGTCTGGAGTAGTGGTTCGGACATGGTTACAGGATGTCGAACTTCTCGCCGAGTTCACGCAGGTTGCGTTTGACGTCGTCGCGGCCGACTTCCCCTCGGAGAATGCCGACGACGCCGCTCGGCGCGAACAGCACGGTGGCCATGATGAGCAACCCGATGAGCGGCAGATACAGCGTCGAGCTCCCGAGGAACAGCGACGATAAGCGGTTCAGCAGGAATATCATGACGCCGCCGATGATGGGGCCGCCGATGGTGCCGAGTCCGCCCAGCAGTGCCATGATTATCATCTGGTCGGTGATGAGGGGTGCCAGCACGTCGTTCGGGTGGATGAACGTGATGTAGTAGGCGTTGGCACCGCCGAACAGCGCGGCGATGACACACGAGAGGACGTACACCCGTCGTTTGATTTGGGTCGCGTCGATGCCTAGCGACTGGGCGGCGTCCTCGTGGTCACGAATCGCTTTCACGCGGAAGCCGAACTCGCTGCGCTCGAAGAGCCAGTAGGCGAGCGCGATGGTCCCGAGCGACAGCACCAACATCAGGTAGTAGAAAAACGTCTCGTTCGGGGCACCGACGAACGGGAGGCCCGTGGACTCCGGTCCCGTGGGGAACGTCATCCCGTAGTTGCCGCCGGTGATGTCGAGGATGAGTGCGAGTTCCTTGATGGCCTCCGCGAACGCCCACGTCGCGATGGCGAAGTACGCACCCGACAGGCGGAGCGTCGGCACGCCGACGGCGTAGGCGAGCACGGCACAGAACGCGGCCGCGATGGTCAGGCCCACGACGAAGGAGACGCCGAGTTCCGTCATCGCGATGCCGGTGACGAACGCGCCCACGCCGAAGTACGCCCCGTGACCGAAGTCCAGATAGCCGGCGTAGCCGCCGATCATGTTCCACGACTGGGCGAGGCCGACCCACAGCAACGCGCCGAGAGCGATACGCGTCCAGAACGTGTCGAGCGCGAACGGGAGCACCGTCAGGACGAGTGCCGCGATGGCGAACAGCCAGAAGGGGGCATCGTCGCGCTCGAAGATGGCTTGGATGCGGTCCCGAACGGTCGCCTCGTTTTCGGTACTCACGTCAGGCCACCTCCCCTTTGCCGAGGAGTCCTTCGGGCCGGACCAGCAGGAGCAGGTAAATCAGCCCGAACAGGGCGAAAAACACCACGTCCCCGCCGAGATAAATCGACGTCAGCGACTGTACTAACCCGAGGACGACGCCACTGACGATGATTCCGGGTAGGTAGCCCAGCCCGGCGAGTACGATCATGAAGAACGCGAACGCGGTGTACTGCAGGCCCATGCCGGGGCCGGCGGCGTAGATGAGGCCGATGAAGACCCCGCCCGTCGCCGTCAGGCCGGCGTAGACGCCGTACGCGATGGACTGGTACCGGTTGATGTTGACGCCCATCAGCCCCGCGATGTCCCGGTCCTCGGCGATGGCCCGGATGGCCGTCCCGCCGGTGGTCCGGTAGAGGTAGTACATGAACGCGACGAGCGACAGCACGCCGACGATGGCGGTGACGACCCGTATTTCCGGGAAGACGCCGATACCCGTCACGTCGATGCCGCCGCTCAGTGCCTTCGTCGGGACGTTTCGCGTGTTCGGGCCGAAAATCGTCAGGACCGACCCGCGAAGGAAGGTCGCAAGCCCGAACGTGAACACGAGTCCCATCAGCAACGGCATCGGTCGGTCTCCCGTCGTCACGTGGTGGATGAACGGCTGGACGGCGACGCCGACGAGGAAGAAGACGACGAACGCTATCGGGACGACGAACAACCCTTCACCACCGAGTATCGGGGCCACGATGGCACCGGTGAAGGCACCGAGCATCACGTACTCGCCGACGGCGAAGTCGATTATCTCCAAGACGCCGAACACGAGCGCGAATCCCACGCCGACGGTGACGTAGATGCCCCCGAGCAGCAGGCCATTTATGATTGACTGGACGAGGAGTTCTGTCGAGACCATCGTTACTCACTGACTGGGTAGTTGGCGTCCGAGGCCGACGCCGAGGACCCGACGACCACTGCCTCGTTGTCGTCCTGCAACTGAATCGGCAGCGGGTCCGTTGTCGTGTTGTTGTGGTAGAACTCGCCCTCTTTGTCGAACGTGACGTCCCCGTAGAACGTCTCGACCTCGATGTCCTCGATGATGCTCACGAGTTGGCTCTGCTCGGAGGCAGAGAGCGGCGGGGCCGCCCCCAACTCCTCGAGTGCCTGCTGGTAGACGATGCCCGCGGCACTGGACCCGGCCTGCGTGTAGTCCGGCTCCGCGTCGAACTCGTTCCGGGACGCCTCGGCGTAGTCCGCCGCGGAGCCGAACAGGACACCGCCGGCGCGCTCGACGCTGGGGAGCCACACCGTCGCCCCGAACGTGTTCGTGGCCCCGTCGCCGAGCCCCTCTCTGAAACTCGACGTGTTCACGCCGTAGTGACAGAAGAAGCCGTTCGGCTGGTAGTTCAACTGGTCTGCAGCGTTCAGGAGGCTCACGTGGCTCCCGATGTGGCCGCCGTGGAAGTGTAGGTCCGGGTCCTGGTCTTTCGCGCTACTGACGACGTTCGTCCAGTCGGTGTCGGACGGGTTCAGGCTGTAATCGAGCACCTCGACGTTCCGGTCCTCGGCGGCGGCCCGCATCGCGCTCGCCGTCGCCTCCGAGAACGGCCCGTTCACGCCGCTCACGTACACCGACTCGGCCGCCGGGTCGAGCGACAGAATCTCGTCGGCCGTCTGCCGTGCAATCTGGGTCACCGCCGGGACGGTCCCGAACGTGTGGTTGTACTGCTCTCCCCAGATACGCGGCGACTCGGCACTCCCGGTGATGTGCGGCGTCTGGTTTTTCTCCATGATGGGTGCCACCGCCAGCGTCACGTTACTGGAGTACGGGCCCAGCACCGCGTCGACGCCCTCGTTGTTAATCATCTGTGACGCCGCGTCGGCACCGGTGCTCGGGTCGGACTGTGCATCCGCGTAGGTCAGTTCGACTTCGTAACTGCTGCCGTCTATCTCGATGCCGCCGTTGTCGTTGACCGTCTTCTTCCAGAGGTCGTACCCACGGCGCGTCACCTCGCCACCGAACCGGAGGTCACCGGACAGCGACGTCACCGCACCGAACTTGAACGTGTCTCTCCCTTGGTCTGACTCCCCGCCCCCGAGACACCCGGACACCCCTGCGACACCGAGTGTGCTCGTCAATCCCGCCGCCTTCACGAAGTTCCGCCGGTCAATCGTGTTCTTGATGTTATCTCGCATACCTGCCACGCTGTTTTACACCATTGTATATAATACCTTCGCAATTTCGTACCTAATCCAAGAATAAGGGACTATATGGAAGAAAAAACAACCGGGTCCGTTACGGACTCCCGACGACATCCGGCGGTTCGGTGCCGAACCGGACACCCATCTACTCCTCTCAGAGGATGACTCCCGGTCCTGTCCGTTCGGAGCCAGCTAGCGATGCAGGAGTCTTGATTAGATATTATACGAGAAAAATAGCTAAGTATGGATAAAATCCAAAAAATTATATCCTCTGCGACATCTGGTTCCTCGTAATGCTCGACTACGTGAACTTGGAGTCGGACCTCTCGGACGAAGAGCGGATGATACAGGAGACCGCCCGAGAGTTCGTCGAAGAGAACGTCACACCGGACATCGGTGACCACTGGATCGAGGGTACCTTCCTGACCGACCTCATCCCGGAGATGGGCGAGATGGGTTTTTACGGCGGTGTTCAGATAAGCTTGAAAGGTGAGGCGGATGCGGTTTTTAGTGCTCTATGCCAAAAACCGACCGCCTCAACGGCTGTTTAGACCAGATCGAGTTAGAGTTTGTGGAGCGCGAAGCGACACCGCAACTGCTGATGAAACTCAGTATTCAGTTGCATCTTGCTGGACTCTCGCTTTCGAATACTGTTTCGTTTCTTGATGTATTCGGTGTCCAACGCGCACGATCCACTGTTCACAACTGGGTTCACAAGGCCGATCTACAGCCCCAGGATGGACGCCAGCCAGATCACGTTGCGGTCGACGAAACTGTGATCCAGCTTGACGACGAGCGCTACTGGCTGTACGCCGCCGTCGATCCTGACACGAACGAATTACTCCATACAAAGCTTGAGCCAGTGAGAACAAACGCTTTCGCTCACGCGTTCTTTGCCGAACTCCGCGAGAAACACGCCGTCGACGACGCCGTGTTTCTCGTCGATGGTGCCGCCCCGCTGAAAGACGCCTGTCAACGACACGGCCTCGATTTCAGATATGAACGTCATGGAAATCGGAACAGTGTCGAACGTGTCTTTCGTGAGGTAAAACGACGTACTTCTTCGTTCTCAAACTGTTTCAGCAACGCCGAGCGAGACACAGCTGACGACTGGCTCCAATCGTTTGCCTTCGCATGGAATCAGCTAATCTGAACACTACCGTTTTTACGCCCCGAACCTTGAGGGCTACGGCCTGCCCAACGTCAGCGAGAAGGCCTACGGCCTGCTCATGCAGGAGTTGGAGGCGTGTGACTCGGGGCTGCGCTCGATGGCCTCGGTGCAGGGCGCGCTGGTCATGTACCCGATTCACGCCTTCGGGAGCGAGGCGCAGAAAGACGAGTGGCTCCCCAAACTCGGGACGGGCGAGGCGGTGGGCTGTTTCGGCCTGACCGAACCCCAGCACGGCTCGAACCCCACGGCCATGGAGACCCGGGCGGAAGCCGCCGACGGCGGCTACGTGCTCAACGGCGCGAAGACGTGGATTACCAACTCCCCGATTTCGGACGTGGCCGTCGTCTGGGCACGTGACACCTCCGACCCCGACACGCCGGTGCGTGGGTTCCTCGTCGAAACCGACCGCGACGGCGTCACCACCAACAAAATCGACGAGAAACTCTCGCTCCGTGCGTCCATCACGGGCGAAATCAGCCTGCAGAACGTCTTCGTCCCCGAGGAGAACGTCTTGCCGGACGTGCAGGGGATGAACGGGCCGCTGTCGTGTCTCACGCAAGCGCGCTACGGCATCGCGTGGGGAGCCATCGGGGCGGCACGGGACAGTTTCCAGACGGCGCTGGACTACGCGAAAGACCGCGACCAGTTCGGCGGCCCCATCGCGCGGTTCCAGATGCAACAGGACAAGCTCGCGGAGATGGCGAGCGAGATTACGCTGGCGCAGTTGCTCGCCCACCGGCTGGCGGACCTGAAAGAACGCGGGGAGATGCGGCCCCAGCACGTCTCGCTGGCAAAGCGCAACAACGTGCGGATGGCGCGGGACCAATCACGCATCGCCCGGGAGATTTTGGGCGGGAACGGCATCACTGCCGACTACTCGCCGATGCGTCACATGGCGAATCTCGAAACCGTCTACACCTACGAGGGCACCCACGACATCCACACGCTCATTCTGGGCGAGGACCTCACCGGCATCCCCGCCTACGAGTAACCATGACCGGCGAAGCACGCACCTCCGACAGCGACGAACAGCCTCTAGAGGGGCTGACCGTCCTCGACGCCTCCCGCGTCCTCGTGGGGCCGTTCTGTACGATGCAACTGGGGGACCTCGGTGCCGAGGTCATCAAAATCGAGCGGCCCGACGGCGGCGACCAGACTCGCGGCTGGCACCCGCCGACCTACGGGGACGAGAGTGCGTACTACGTCAGCGTCAACCGCAACAAGCGTTCGCTGACGCTGAACCTCGCCAGCGAGGAGGGCCGTGAGGTGTTCCGCGACTTGGCGAGCGAGGCAGACGTCCTCGTCGAGAACTTCCGGGTCGGCAAGATGGACGAGTGGGGACTGGACTACGAGACTCTCAGCGCGGAGAACCCCGAACTCGTCTACTGCTCGCTGTCGGGGTACGGCGAGTGGGGGCCACACAAGGACCGTCCGGCCTACGACATCATGATGCAGGCCGAAGGCGGACTCATGAGTATCACCGGCGAGGAGGGCGGCCCGCCGGTCAGGGTGGGCGTCGCCATCGCCGACATCGGTGCCGGGATGTACGCCACGCAGGCCATCCTCGCGGCACTCCTCTATCGGGAACTCGGCGACGGGACCGGCCAGAAAGTGGACGTGAGCCTCCTCGACGGACAGGTTGCGTGGATGTCCTACATGGCGTCGTACTACTTCGCGACCGGGGACCCGCCGGGACGGATGGGGAGCAAGCACCCGACCATCGCTCCGTACCAGGCGTTCGAGACGACCGACGGCTACGTCGTCGTCGCGACGGCCTCGGAGAACCTCTGGCCGAAGTTCTGCCGCGCTATCGACCGCGAGGACCTCGTCGACGACGACCGCTTCGCGGTCAACGCCGACCGCGTCGAGAACCGGTCGGAGTTGGACCGAATCCTAAACGACGAGTTCGAATCGTATTCGACCGCCGAGGCGGTGGCGCGGATGGAGGAGGCGGGTGTCCCCGCCAGCCGCGTCTGCGACATGGAGGATGTCTTCGAGAACCCGCAGGTACAGGCACGGGATATGCACCGGACGGTCGAGCATCCGACCATCGGCAGCGTCGAGATGGCGGGCAGTCCGATGCACTTCTCGCGGACGCCGACGGCCATCGACCGCCACCCGCCGCAGTTGGGCGAACACACCGAGTCGGTCCTCCGTGAGTTTGGGTACGACGACGAGACCATCGAGGAGATGGCGGCCCGCGACATCGTCTAACCGACGGAAAACGAGGCAACCGCGTCGGGCTTTGGCGTTCTCGTCACTCGGCCAGAGCGTCGACGAGCGTCTCGGTGTCGAAGTCGTTGAGCGGGTTGTGTTCGTCCTTGACCGTCGTGATGACGAACTTCGAGGAGGTGCGCTCGATTTCGCCGATGGCTTCGTAGTCTTCGACGAGTTCCTCGACCATCTCGCGGTTGGCGACGTGTGCGATGGCGACGAAATCGGTGTCGCCCATGGTGAAATACACTTGGTTGACGCCCTCGACGGCCGCGAGTTTCTCCCCGACGGTTTCGTGGTACCCCTCCTCGAACTCGGCCCAAATCTCCGAGATGAGCGTAATCGAGAGCCCGACCTTCTCGAGGTCGATGTCGTAGAGGTCGTTTTTGATGACGCCGGCCTCGCGTAGTTGGTTCAGCCGGTAGTGGACCGTCGATTTCGGGATGCCGGTCGCCTCCTCGATTTTATCTGGGCTCGCCGTGCCGTCTCTGGCTATCGTCGTCAGAATTCGAATGTCCTTCTCATCCATGGGCACGTTCTGAACACTGTCCAATGATTGTGGGCTCATACAAATGTATACTGGTCCGGGGGTTTCGAAGGCCGGGGACGCGGCGCGGTTCGTCGGGCGCGGGTACGGCGGCGGTCAGGGTGCGTGTTGCTCGATGGCTTCGCAGATGATGTCCATCCCTGCGGTCGCCTGTTCCTGCGTGAGCACGAGGGGTGGAATCAGTCGGAGTGCGTTCCCGTGGCGGCCGGCGGACCACACTAGTACGCCGCGCTCGTAGCAGTACTGCTGTATGGCCTTGACGAGTTCCTTGCCGGTCTGTTCCTCGCCGTCGGCGAACTCCGCACCGACGAACAGGCCACGGCCGCGCACGTCGACGAGGCGGTCGTTCACGCCGGCCGACTCCCGCAGGCGGTCGCGGATGTAGCTCCCGACCTCACGTGCGTGGGCGAGCAGGTCGTTGTCCCGGATGTATTCGATGGCGCGGACGCCGCCGACCATCGCCGGGGCGTTGCCGCGGTACGTACCGACGTGGCCGCCGGCGTCCCACGTGTCGAGGTCCTCGTGGTACATCGTCCCCGACAGCGGGAGTCCGATACCGCCGATTGCCTTCGCCATCGGCATGGCGTCGGGGGTCACGTCGTAGTGGTCGCTGGCGAACCACTCGCCGGTCCGACCGAACCCGGTTTGAATCTCGTCGACGATGAGTGGGATGTCGTTGTTCTCGGCGATTTCCTTCAGGCCCGGGAGGAACCCCTCGGGCGGGGCGACGACGCCGCCCTCGCCCTGAATCGGTTCGACCCAGATTCCCGCCGGGTTCGTCATCCCGCCGTAGGGGTCTTCGAGGAGTTCGCGGACGTTCGCGAGTGCCCGGTCGCACGCTTCCTGTGGGTCGAGTTCCTGCTTGTGTGCGTACGGATACGGCACGTGGTGGACGTTCGGGAGCATCGGGGCGTAGTCTTCCTTGTACTTCTTGCCCGCCGTCAGACTGAGTGCCCCGGCACTGCCGCCGTGGTACGCCCCCCGGAACGCGATGAGTCCGTCGCCACCGGTGTTGTACTTGGCCAGTTTGATGGTCGCCTCGATGGCGTCGCTCCCGGTCGGCCCGCCGAAGACGACGCGGTTGTTGTCCGGGAGTGCCCCCGGCGCGATGTCGTTCAGTGCGTCGATGAGGTCCAGTCGTGCCTCGGTCGGAAAGTCGATGGTGTGTGCGGCCTTCTCGGTCTGCTCCTGGACTGCCTCCAGCACGTACGGGTTCGAGTGTCCCACGTTGAGGACGCCGATACCAGCGAAGAAGTCCAGAAACGTGTTCCCGTCGGCGTCGCGTATCGTCGCACCCTTGGCCTCGTCGATGGCTATGGGGACGGCCTTCGGGTACGCGACGGCACTGCTGTCGATGTTGCGTTGCCGTTCGAGAAGTTTCTCCGACTCCGGTCCGGGAATCGCTGTTTCGACGTTCGGCTCCTGCGCGAAGTGGAGGTCGTCGAAGGTCTGCTCTACGGCCATAGTAGAACACAATTCTACTAGATACTAAATCTTTGTATTCCGTCCAACTAAATGAGGATTTACTGTATTTTATCCTCTTACGCGCTCCGCCCGGGATACACCGGTGTACGGTGTCGCGCCCGACCGCTATTGGACAAAATTCTATCTAAAATAGATAACTCGTACTGAGTCCTACCGAACACCGTATTTTAATATTGCCCGCACGCACTGGTCGGGTAATGCTCCACACTGTCGGCGACCTCCTGTCGATAGACCTGACCGCCCAGCGAACAGACGCCGAATCAGTCGACGGCGTTCTCGAATCGTTCATCGGTGGGCGTGGCGTGGCGACCAAACTCGCACACGAGCGGATACCGTTCGACGCGGACCCGCTCGGCCCCGACAACCGCCTCTACTTCACTACCGGGCCGATGCAGGCCTCGAACATGAGCTTCACCGGCCGCACGAACTGTACCGGCGTCTCGCCGCTGACCGACGGCCTGCTGTCCTCGAACGCCGGTGGCTTCCTCTCACGCAACCTCGCGGCGACGGGCTACGGAGCCGTCGAGTTCCACGGTGCGAGCGACGAACTCCTCGCCGTCCACGTCTCCGACGAGGGGGTCGAGTTCGAACCAGTCCCGGAACTGGCCGGTGCCGAGGTACCGGACACCGTCGCCGCCCTCACGGACCGCCCCGACATCGACGTGGACAACACGGCGGTCATCGGTCCGGCCGGCGAGAACGAGGTGCGGTTCGCCTGCGTCATGACTTCCGAGACGCGGGCGTTCGGCCGCGGCGGCCTCGGCGCGGTCATGGGTGCCAAAAACGTCAAAGCCATCACGTTCAGCGGTGAGTCCGCGCCGGACATCGAGATTCCGGCGATGCAGATGGACATCCACCGCGAGGCGGCGACGGACGACCACATCATGAAACGTCAGGGGACGACCAGCGTCACCGAGTACGCGAACGAAATCGAGGCACTCCCGGCCTACTACTTCGAGGACACGTCCTTCGAGGACGCTGGGGCTATCGGCGGCGACGCCGTCGAGGCGAAGAAGTACGAGAAGGGTACCTGCTCGGCGTGTGCCTTCGCCTGCAAACTCCCGACGAAAGACGAGGAGAGCGGCGTCGAGACGGAGGGGCCGGAGTTCGAGACGGTGATGGCGTTCGGGTCGAACGCGGGCGTCGACGACATCGTGGACGTGATGAAGTCCAACGAGCAGTGTGACCGCTACGGCCTCGACGCCATCAGCACCGGCGACGTGGTGTCTGCGTATCTCGCCGCCAACGACGAGTTCGGGAACGTCGACCTCATCGAGACCCTCGTCGAGAAAATCGCCCACCGCGAGGACGAGGGTGACCTGCTCGCCGAGGGCATCGACCGCTTCCACGACGAACTGGGCGTCGAGAACTGGACGGTCAAAGGGCTGGAGTTCCCCGCCCACGACGGCCGGACGCTCAACGGACAGGGGCTGAGCTACGCCACGGCGAACCGCGGTGCAGACCACATGTTCTCGGTGTTCTACTCCTACGAGTACCCACTCGTGCCCGAGGCAGACGCCGTCGGCCGCGACGGCCTCGACGGGAAGCCCGAACTGCTCGTCCAGCAGGAGAATCAGCGCGCGCTGGAGGACTGCGGTATCATCTGTCGGTTCTCCCGTGATTTCCTGACCCACGACCGACTGGAACGCCTGTTCGGCCGCGACATCGGCTCCCTGCTCGCCATCGGTGCCGAAGTCGTCACCCTCGAACGCCACTTCAACAACCAGCGCGGGTTCGACCGCGACGACGACCAACTCCCCTACGACATCCCCGGCTTCGAGGACGCACTCGACGAGTACTACGAGATTCGCGGCTGGCACCGGGACGGCACGGTCCCCGAGGAACCTGTCGTCGTGGGGGACTGATGGCCGAATCGCCCGACGTTGTCGTGTTACGCGAGGGGACCGAGGGACTCTCGACGCGTGCCTACGCCGACGAACTCGCCGCCGCTCTCCCGGAGTACACCGTCGCCCACGCACCGACGCCCGCCGCCGAACGCGACTTGATTCGGGGGGCACCCGTCGTCACCGGCAACGACATCGACCGCGACCTGTTGGCCCACGCCGAGGCCCTCGACCTGTTCGCCTGCACGTTCGCGGGCACCGACCACCTGCCCGTGGACGCGCTCGCCGACCGCGGCGTCACTGTCACGAACGCGAGCGGGATTCACGCACCGGGCATCGCCGAACAGGTTCTCGGTTACGTCCTCACGTTCGCCCGGCGACTCCACGTCAGTTGGGAGCGTGGCCGGCGCGGCGTCTGGCAACACGTCCAGTCGACGGAACTCAAGGGGTCGACGGTGACCGTCGTCGGCCTCGGTGCCGTCGGGACGGCCGTCGTCGACCGACTCGCCGGGTTCGACGTCCACACCGTCGGCGTCCGGCACTCCCCGGCGAAGGGCGGCCCGACCGACGAGGTGGTCGGCTACGACGGCATCCACGAGGCGTTCGCGCGGGCGGACTACGTGGTGCTCGCGTGTCCGCTGACGGACCTGACTCGCGGACTGTTGGACGCCGACACGCTCGCGACGGTGCCGCCGTCGGCCGTCGTCGTCAACGTCGCCCGCGGTCGCGTCGTCGACACCGACGCGCTGGTCGCGGCCCTCCGGACCGGCGGCATCCGCGGTGCCGCACTCGACGTGACCGACCCCGAACCACTCCCGGCCGACCACCCGCTCTGGGGACTCGACAACGCCCTCGTGACACCGCACACCGGCGGCCACACGCCGGAACACTGGCCACGGCTGGCGGCGGTTCTCGGCGACAACGTCCGCGCGCTCCTCGACGGCGACGAGGACGCCCAGTTGCGGAACGTCGTCCACCCGCACTGACCGTCGACTGCCAGGACACTGTGGCCAACGACCCGGCCCCGTTTCGCGTGACGGCCACCGTGCCGTCGGGTCGTGCGACGACTGCCGTGTCGTTCGAACATCTTGGACAATGTTCGAAATAATCAAGCCTTTTCGGACTCAGTAAGATATAAACGTTCCTCGGAAAACGAGACCATATGGTTAGTGAACAAACGGACGGTGAGTTCTCGCGCGTTCTTTCGAAGCGCGATATGTTCGTACTGGCCTTCGGTGCCATGGTCGGCTGGGGATGGATAATCCAGTCGGGATACTGGATAGACGAGGGCGGTGTCACCGGCTCGGTGCTAGCGTTCGTCCTCGGGGCGTTCATGGTCGCCGTCGTGGGGCTGATATACGGTGAACTCGCGTCGGCGATGCCGTTCGTCGGCGGAGAACACGTCTACAGCATGCGCGCACTCGGCCCCATTGGTTCGTTCGTCTGTACGTGGTCGCTAATTCTGGGGTACGTCGGCGTCGTCGTCTTCGAGGTCGTCGCGTTCCCGTCGGCACTGGCGTACGTCGTGCCGGGGTTCAACGCGTTCCCCCTCTGGACAGTCGCCGGCCAAACCGTCTACGGGACGTGGGTACTCGTCGGCAGTGTCGGGGCACTCGTCATGACGTACCTGAACTACCGGGGCGTCCAACCGGCGGCGCAGTTCCAGACGATTCTGACGCTCGTCATCGGTCTCGCCGGCGTCACGCTGGCCATCGGCGCGGTGGCAAACGGCCAATCGCCGTCGACGCCGCCGTTCGCCGACGCCGGGATGGCCGGCGTACTCACCGTCGCCATCATGACGCCGTTCATGTTCGTCGGGTTCGACGTCATCCCGCAGGCCGCCGGGGAAGCGGACGTTTCCGAGCGGACGCTGGGGTTGCTCATCGTCATCGCCGTCTCCGTCGCCGCGCTCTTCTACATCCTCGTCATCTGGGCCTCCGGGCAGGCACTCCCGGGGTCGGCACTGGTCGAGAGTTCCCTCCCTGCCGCGTCGGCCATGGAGGCACTGTTCAGTAGCGCGCTCGTCGGGCGGATAATGGCGCTGGCCGGCATCGCCGGCATCCTCACTAGCTGGAACTCCTTCTTGCTCGGCGGGAGCCGCGCCATCTACGCCCTCGCCGAGTCCAGCATGCTGCCCGAGACGCTGGCGACCATCAACCCGGAGACGAACACCCCCTCCCGGGCACTCGCGCTCGTCGGCGGGCTGTCCGTGTTCGCGCCACTGTTCGGCGAACAGATGCTCATCTGGATAGTCAACGCCGGCGGCCTCGGCATCATCGTCGCGTGGCTGATGGTCGTCGTCTCCTTCCTCGTGTTGCGCGTCCGCGAACCCGAGATGGACCGTCCCCTGAAACTGCCTGCCGGGAGGGCTGTGGGCGTCCTCGGTCTCGTCCTGACGCTCGGGTTCACCGGGATGTACCTCCCGGGCGCGCCCTCCGCGTTGCAGTGGCCCTTCGAGTGGGGCATCGTTCTCCTGTGGGTCCTGCTCGGTGCCGGACTGGTCGCCCAGTCGCGCCTCTCGGGGGGCAGTTCACGCATCGAAGCCCACGGCTTCGACGGGGACTGAGTACCCGCCTCACGCCGCCGGCGTGACGGGAACGCTGTCGCCACTGGCGACAGAACACCACGCACGCAGTTGGGGTGGAACGGAGCGGTAAACCGAGACGGCTCGCCGGCGAGCGGTGTGGGGCGTCAGGGCCAGAGTCCGCGCGTACTCTTGGCCTCGGCGACCCGTGACAGGCCGACGATGTAGGCCGCGTCCCGCCACGTCACGTCTCGCTGTTCGAACTCCTCGCGGATGTCGGCCCACGCAGAGAGCATCTCTGATTCGAGTTCCTCGCGCACGCGTTCGACCGTCCACTGTCGGCGGTTGATGTCCTGCAGCCACTCGAAGTAACTCACCGTCACGCCGCCGGCGTTCGCGAGGATGTCCGGGATGACAGCCACGCCACGCTCGGCGAAAATCCGGTCGGCCGCCGTCGTCGTCGGCCCGTTGGCACCTTCGACGACGATGTCCGCCCGGACGGCGTCGGCGTTGGCCTCGGTCAGCACGTTCCCGACTGCCGCCGGGATGAGGATGTCCACGTCGAGTTCCAGCAACTCGGCGTTGCTGATTCGTGACGCCGCCGCCACGTCGGTCACGGCCTCTGGTTCCTCCTCGTGGGCACTGATGTCCCGGGTCGGTAGGCCGTCCGGGTCGTAGACGGCACCGTTGACGTCGCTGACGGCGACGACGGTGGCTCCCCACTCGTCGAGCAGTCGCGCCGCGTTCGCACCGACGCTCCCGAACCCTTGGACGGCGACGGTCACGTCGTCGAGAGCCATCCCGTAGTAGTCGGCGGCCTCTCGGGCCACGATGGCGACGCTCCGCCCAGGTGCCTCCGCGCGGCCGTAACTCCCGCCGATGAGCGGAGGCTTGCCGGTGACGACCCCCGGCACCGTCTCGCCTTCCTGCATACTGTAGGCGTCCATGAACCACGCCATGGTCTGGGCGTCGGTCCCCATGTCCGGCGCGGGGATGTCCTTGGTCGGGCCGACGAAATCACGCATCTCCTCGGCGAACCGGCGGGTGAGTCGCTCTCGTTCGTCCTCGCTCAACGCCTTGGGGTCCGCGACGACGCCGCCCTTGGCCCCGCCGAACGGCAGGTCCATCACGGCACACTTCCAGGTCATCCACATCGCCAGACCCACGCACTCGTCTTCGGTCACGTCCGGGTGGTAGCGCAGGCCACCCTTGTACGGGCCGCGTACGTCGTCGTGCTGTGCCCGGTAGCCGGTGAACACCTCGACGGTGCCGTCGTCCCGCTCCAGCGGAATCGAACCGCTGAGGACCTTCGTCGGGTGTTTCAGCCGCTCGATGACGCCTTGGTCGACGTCGACGTGGTCGGCCGCCCGTTCGAGTTGGTGGCGCGCCGTCTCCAGTGCTGTTTCCGGCTCCGTGTCCTCCGTGACATCTGTGTGCGTTGATTTTGCCATCTGTCTCTCCTGCCCGGAGCTGTCGCGCTCCGTGAACGTCGTGTGTTCGAATACTATGGCTATTAATCCTTTTGTATACAATATTTATACAAATACTTGAACTCAATACGAATATGGGGACTTCCACCGGAGCGGCACCGAGCGTCGTCGCTCAAGACGGGTCGCTCACCCAGACGGACTTCCTGTTGACGAACTCGCGAATCCCCTCGCCGGCGAGTTCCCGCCCGTACCCGGAGTTCTTGATGCCACCGAAGGGGAGTTCGAGGTGGGACGTGACGAACTCGTTGACGAAGACGCCGCCGGCGTCTATCCGCCGGGCCAGTTCCTCGCCGCGCTCTCGGTCGTCGGTCCAGACGGTCGCGCCGAGGCCGTACTCCGTGTCGTTGGCGAGTTCGAGTGCGTCCTCGGCGGATTCGACCGCGAGGACGGCGGCGACGGGTCCGAACAGTTCCTCACACGCCGCGGGGGCGTCGGCGGGCACGTCGGTCAGAATTGTCGGGGGGTAGAAATGCCCCTCGCGGTCGAGTGGTTCCCCGCCGCGCTCGACCGTCGCGCCGGCGGCCACGCTCTGCTCGACCTGTTCGTGCAGGTCGGTGAGCAGGTCCGCTCGCGCCATCGGCCCCACGTCTGTCGCGTCGTCCGTCGGGTCGCCGACGACGAGCGCGTCCATCTCGGCCGCGAGTCGGTCGAGGAACGCGTCGTAGACGGCCTCGTGGACGATGAACCGCTTGGCCGCGATGCAGGACTGGCCGGTGTTGTAGGTGCGAGACTGACACCCCACTGCCGCCGCGCTTTCGATGTCGGCGTCGTCCAGTACGATGAACGGGTCCGACCCGCCGAGTTCCAGCACCGTCTTCTTCAACTGCGCGCCGGCCTCCCGCGCGACGGCCCGCCCCGCACCGACGCTCCCGGTCAACGTCACCGCACGAACCCGGTCGTCTGCGATGATGTCGGCTACCGCCTCGTCGGCCACGCGAAGTACCTGAAGCGCGGACGCCGGGAACCCCGCTCGCTCGAACGCGTCCGCGATGGCCTCGGCACACCCCTGCACGTTGGGGGCGTGTTTGAGCAGACAGACGTTTCCGGCCGCGAGTGCCGGTGCCGCGAACCTGAACACCTGCCAGAATGGATAGTTCCACGGCATCACGGCCAGTACCGGCCCCAGCGGTTCGTAGGTGACGTACGTGTCGGCATCGGGTTCGACACCGACCCGTTCGTCCTGCAGGAAGACGGCCGCGTTCTCGGCGTAGTACTCACAGACGCGGGCACACTTCCTGACCTCGCTCCGGGCCTGCGTGATGGGCTTGCCCATCTCCGCCGTCATCGTCCGGGCGTACTCCGCCTCGTTGGCTTCGAGTACGTCGGCGACGCCAGCGAGCATCGCCTGTCGCTCCGTGATGGGGCGGTCCCGCCACGTCTCGAACCGCTCGCTGGCCCGCGCAAGTCGCGTCTCGACTGCCTGCTCGTCGTGGCTCTCGAACGTCCCGATGCACTCCGTCGTCGCCGGGTCGATACTCTGCATCACAAGGGCGTCTCCGCAGCGGTGTTAGATAATATTTTACTCAATCAGAAAGGGTCGGACTCAATTCAACAAATCTCCTCCTCTCACAGGTGCCGACCCCGGTGACCGTCCACACGGCTGGTACGCGGGGTTGGGACGGTGAGTCTTTACCGTTCGGGCCGGTAGCGAGTGGTAATGAGCGAGCCGAGTCCCGAGGTGTACGAGCAGGGGAAGGGGATGGACGCCCACAACAGCGCGATGCGGGAGATTCGCGCCCGCAAGGACGCCAGTTACGACCCCCGCGAACCGACCCGGGTGTGGTTGGACGAGGACAACACGCCCGACGGGTTCGTCGACTCCCTGACAATCATCCTCAACACCGGCGGCTGTCGGTGGGCACGGGCCGGTGGCTGTACGATGTGTGGCTACGTCGCCGAATCCGTCGAGGGCGGGTCGGTCACACACGAGGAACTGATGGCCCAACTCGATACGTGCCTCGCCCACGAGGAGGAGAACGCCGACGACTCGGCGGACCTCGTGAAAATCTACACCTCCGGCTCGTTCCTCGACGAGCGAGAGGTCCCGGCGGAGACGCGCCGCGCCGTCGCCGAGACGTTCGCGGACCGTGACCGCATCGTCGTGGAGTCGTTGCCCGACTTCGTCGACCGCGAGAAGGTCGCCGAGTTCACCGAGCAGGGACTGGCGACGGACGTGGCCGTCGGCCTCGAAACCGCGACGGACCGCGTGCGCCGTGACTGCGTGAACAAGTACTTCGAGTTCGCGGACTTCGAGGCCGCCGCCGCCGAGGCCGCCGCGGCGGGCGGCGGCGTCAAGGCGTACCTCCTGCTGAAGCCCCCGTTCCTCTCGGAAGGCGAGGCCGTCGCGGACATGAAACGGTCCGTCCGCCGCTGTGCCGACGTGGACGGGTGTCACACCGTCTCGATGAACCCCTGTAACGTCCAGCGGCACACGATGGTCGAGGACCTGTTCCACGACGGCGGCTACCGCCCGCCGTGGCTCTGGTCGGTCGCCGAAGTGTTGGAAGCGACCGCCGACGCGGACGCCATCGTCGTCTCGGACCCGGTGGGCCACGGGAGCGACCGCGGCCCGCACAACTGCGGCGAGTGTGACGAGCGCGTCCAGAACGCCATCAAGGACTTCGACCGCCGACAGGACCCGTCGGTGTTCTCACAGGTGTCCTGTGAGTGCGAACGGACGTACGAGGCAGTCCTCGCCCGCGAGCGCGGGTACAACCTCCCGCTGGCCCGGTAGGCGTCCCCGCACCGGCCGTCAGTCGTCGCCGGCGGTCGTGTCGCTCCCTGTGCTGTCCCTGCTCCCCGTCTCGGCACTCGCGCCTCCGTCGTCACCGCCCTCCCAACTGAGGGCCGCTTCGTCGCTGGCCGTCGTCTCCCCCACTCTCGCTTCCGGCCCATCGTCGCCGTCGTCGCTATCGCGCCAGTCCGACAGGTCCCCGTCCCGCAGGAGTGCCCACGTCCCGGCCTGTCCGAGGACGCCGAGACCCACGAGGGCAAGAACCCACGTCGGGGGCGTCGGGACGGTGACGTTCCCGAGGGCGGCCACGATGGCCTCCATCTCGACGCCCGTCCAGACCAACAGCGGTCCCCACGACGCGCTGAGGGTGACGACGACTGCCTGCCGCACCACGACTGCCAATGCCGCGCCGACCACCGCACCGACGACCAGTACCGGGTCGAGGAGGTTCGAGAGCGGCGTCAGCGTCGTTCCGGTTACCAGCATCGCCGCTCCGAATCCCGTCACGGCACCCGGGACGACCAGCAACACCACGTACAGGATTTGGCTGAGCGCGGCTCCGACGACCCCGGTGGTGACGACGACGGCCGCCTGCGTCGCGCCGGCCACGCCGAGGACGCTCGTGACGAGAAACGCCAGCCCGAGGCCGACGAGGCCGCCGAACAGCATCAGTCCACGCCGATACACGAACAGTCCCCCGAACGTCAACGCCGCACCGAGGGCGACGAGCAGTGCTTGCACTGCGAGAGCTGTCACTTGTTCCCACCCACCTTGAATGCAGCAATATCACCCGCGAACAAAAGCCTACCGGCCACGACAGCCCGTCTACTGCCCGAACCCTTCGAGGATGCCCTGCCCGTCGGTCGGACCGATGTCGGGGAGCGTGGCCCGCTCGGGGTGGGGCATCAGCACCGCGACGGTGTCGTGGTCGCCCAGCACGCCCGCGACGTTGTGTTTCGAGCCGTTGGGGTTGGCGTCGTCGGTCACCGCGCCGTCGGCGTCGCAGTACCGGAACAGAACCCGGTCCTCGCGTTCCAGTTCGTCCAGTCGCTCGTCGCTCACCTCGAACCGCCCCTCGCCGTGGGCGATGGGGAGTTCGATGACTTCGCCCTCCTCGTAGGCCGCGGTCCACGGCGTATCGGCGTTCTCGACGCGCACGGAGACGTGTTCACACTGGAAGCGCGCGCTCCGGTTGGTGGTGAACGCGCCCGGCGTCAGACTCGACTCCGAGCCGATTTGGGCCCCGTTACAGACGCCGAGTACCGGCGTCCCGTCCTCGGCGGCCGCCCGCACCTCGTCCATGATGGGCGACCGCGCGGCCATCGCACCTGCGCGGAGGTAGTCGCCGTAGGAGAACCCGCCGGGGATGACGACGCCGGTGGTGTCCGCGGGGAGGCCGTCCTCGTGCCAGACGAGTTCGGCGTCCACGCCGAGTTCCGCCAGCGCGCGGACGGCGTCCCGGTCACAGTTCGACCCGCCGAACCGTATCACTGAGACCGTCATCCGTCCGTTTCGCTGACCTCCACGTCGTAGTCGTGGATGGTGGGGTTCGCGAGCAGACGCTCGGCCATCTCCGTCGCACGCTCGGCGGCACGCTCGGCGTCCGCCGCGTCCATGTCGACCTCGAACCGGTCGGCCGACCGGAGGTCGTCCAACTCGAAGCCGAGTCGCTCCAGCGCGCGCTGTGTCGTCTCGGCCTCCGGGTCGAGTACCCCGTGTTTCAGTCGCACCGTCACCGTCGCGGTGTACGCGGTCATTGCCCGGAGTGCGGTGACCGCGAACGAAAACGCTTGCCATCTCCGCTCGTCAATTTACCGACCCTCGGTCTGTTTTAAACTATCCTTGATTGGTGGGGGTAGCCTTAACCGACAGTCGCGTGTGAACAAATACCACCCATGACGCAGATACGGGACACGAGCCGAGATATGCGTATCGACCCGGACAGTTTCGCGGGCGGATACTTCCGCAACGCCGTCTATCGCCACTGGGATCCCTACGAGGACATCCCGCAGGAACTCCTCGAACAGGACCGGGAGCGACTGCTCGATACAGAGGGTAACGAGGAGCGGTTCGAGGCGTTCCGCACGGCACTCGCGCTGTTCGGCGCGGGCGAGGAGGCGGTGACGGAGGACCTGATGCCGCTGGGTCTGGTTCTGGAGGACATCGACGACCAGATGTTCCTCTCCAGCCAGATTTACGAGGAGGCCAAACACACGCAGTTCTTCGACCGCTACTGGCGTGAAGTGGTCAACCCAGTCGCGGAGGCCGAAGATGTCGACGTGACCGAACCGACCGACCAGCGGTACTTCCCCGAGGGATACGTCGAGTTGTTCGACCGGACGGAGGCGGCGATGGAACGACTGCTCGACGACGACACGCCGGAAAACCGGGCGAAGGCCTACTGTCACTACCACCTCGTCGTCGAGAGCGTGCTGGCACAGACCGGCTACTACGGCTTCAACGCCCGGTTCAACGAGGACGGCCCGGACGTGTACGACGACGCCGACATCGACCAGCCGGAACTCGACGGACTGGTCAAAGGCGTCAATCTCATCAGGAGCGACGAGGGCCGTCACGTCGGCTTCGGGATGCAGAAGGTGCGACACCTCATCCACGAGGAGGACGTCGACCCGGAAATCGTCCAAGGGACGCTTCAGGACCTCCTCCCGCTGGTGTCGGAGGCGGTGCAGGCGACGGCCACGGAGGAAATCGACCCGACGCCGCTCGTCGAGTACGCCACCGAGAAACTCACCCGACGCATCGAGATTCTCACCGACGAAGAGGCGGACATCCCGCCCGTCGAGGACCTCGTGCAACTCGACGACACGGGCGCGACCGGCGCGGCAGACTAAACCGACTGCCACCCCGTCGGCTGGTCGGCGAGGCCGCGAACGCGGAGTTCACACCCGCCGTCCGTCTCCCGAACGTCGAGACGGCCGTCGAACGGCTGTTCGAGGGAGTTGATGGTCTGGTCGTCGGTGACGCTAGGGTCGACGACACAGGCCGCGAACCCCTCTGCCGCCTGCACGCGTCCCGTCAGCGTGTGCAGGAACCGGTACACCGGCTGTATCTCGTCGGTAAACGTCAGAAGCGTCGAAACGGAGAACAGCCCCGTCCGGACCCGCGTCACCTGCTGGTCGTACAGGTCTTCGTAGAGCGAGGAGAACCGGATACCGATACCGGTGAGGTCGCTCGGACTCCCGACGGTTCGGATGTTGTCGTCCGCCCACTCCTCCCCGCTACAGTCGACGGCCGCCATCCGCGACCTGTCGAACGTTCCGCCGACGGCCGCGTACTGCTCGACGAGGTTCGGGCCGCTGTCGTCGATGGCGAACAGCAAGACACCGTCGTGGGCGTCGCCGACGAGCGTGCGGAGTGCCACGTCCGTCGTCCCGGCGAACGGGTCGCCCGCGACGAGGAGACTCGTTCCCGGAGCCACCGGCTCCAGTGGCAGTCCCTCGAACGTGTACCACTCCTGTGTGTCCTGACTCATTCGTCGGCCCGTCCAGCCTCGCGGAGACGGCTCCGGAGGTCGAGTTGCTCTTCGACTTCGTCCGCCAGCAGGCGGAGGTACGTTCGGTCGTCGGCCGAGTAGGTCCGCGCGTCTCCGTCGGTGAGACAGAAGCTCCCGAGCGCGGCACCGTCGGGTGTCCGCACCGGCGCGCCGGCGTACGACCGGATGTTCAACCGGTCGAGCGCGTCGTTGTGCTCGAACCGGTCGTCCTCGCGCACGTCCGGGACGACGAGCAGGTCGTCTTCGAGGATGGCGTGGGTACACATCGTGTCCTCGCGGTCGAGCGGCTCCAGTTCCCCGCCGTGACAGGAGACGAACCGCTCCTCGTGTTCCGTGACGATGCCGACGAACGCCCTGTCAACGTCGAAGTGGCGCGCGGCCAGTTCGGTCAGGCGGTCGAGCGCGGTAACGGTCTCCAACTCCGCAACGTCGTACTGTGCGAGTGCCGCCAGCCGTCCGTCCTCGTCGGGGGGGAGCGGATAGCCGACCTGTGACCGCCGGGCGAGGAGGGTGTCGACCAGTTCGGTCAGGCGGTCACTTCCGCCGGAACTACCCTTCGACAGGTACTCGACGACGACACTCTCGAACGCGGTGGTGTCGATGTCCTCGGGCGAGTCGTCGGTGAACAGCACGCAGGGCGTGTCCGGGACGTGTCCCCTGACGCCCGCGATGAGGTCGAGGCCGGTCCCGTCCGGCAACGTGTACTCCGTGACGACGCAGTCGATGCTCGGCCCGAGGGCGTCCGTCGCCTCGGCGACGCTGGCGGCGGTGTGGACGCCCAATCCGGCGTCGGCGAGCGCGTCCGCCGTCGCCGACCGGTCGTCGTCGTCCCCGTCCACACACAGGACTGTCGTCGTCATTCGGCTCTGCATTGCTCATGTCGCCGGGTCCACTAATGTCTGTGGTGCCCCTCGATGCCCGAGAGCGCGAAGAACAAGGTTTTTCGCCGGTCACTGCCGACCCGTAGCCGATGACTGACTGCGCCCGTCGGTGGTGGGTACCGTGAGAAAGCACACGCTGACCGAGATAACCGTCGTCGGGGAAGACGACACCGGACTCATCGCGAACGTCACGTCCCTGCTGTTCGAGCGCGGTATCAACATCGAGGACCTCGACCAGGCCGTTCGGGAGGGGGTGTTCCGCATGACGATGACCGTGGACACCGCCGAGATGGTCACGACCGAGGCGAAACTCCGCGAGGACCTCCACGACCTCGGCGACGAACTCGGCGTCGACGTACAGGTCCGGTTCCCCGCCGAGCGCGAGACCCAACAGATTGCGGTCCTCGTGACCAAGGAGTCCCACTGTCTGGAAGCCCTCTTCGAGGCGTGGACCAACGACGAACTCGGCGCGGACGTGGGCGTCGTCATCGGCAACCACTCCGACCTCGAACCGCTGGCCGAGAAGTACGACGTGCCGTTCCACGACATCGGCGACGAGAAGGGGTCCCCCGACGAGGACCAACTGCTGGAACTCCTCTCGGAGTACGACGTGGACCTCGTGGTCCTCGCGCGGTACATGCGCATCCTCTCGCCCGACGTGGTGTTTCGCTACGAGAACCGTATCATCAACGTCCACCCCTCCCTGCTCCCGGCGTTCCCCGGCGCGTCGGCGTACATGCAGGCCATCGAGGAGGGCGTCCGCATCGCGGGCGTCACCGCCCACTACGTCACGACCGACTTGGACCAAGGCCCCATCATCACCCAGCGGGCGTTCAACGTCCCCGACGACGCCACCGAGGAGGACCTCCAGCGCATGGGCCAACCCCTCGAAGCCGACGCGCTGGTCGAAGCCATCCAACTCCACTTGGACGACGCCGTGTCCGTCCACCGCGGCCGGACGAAACTCCGGGACGACGTGGACACCGAGACGGTCCAGTTGGGTGCCCCCGAGGTGATGGACGACGCCAACCCGGACCGCCCGATAGACGGCCTCGGCGAAATCGTCGCCGACCGGACGGTCGAAGACGAGCCGGAAGCAGACGAGTGAGCCGTCGGCCGCATCGAACTCCCTCCATTCGGGACCGGTAGAACACGAAGGCACAGATACGTCCCACAGTCAGACAACCCGAGTCGGTCCGACAATATAAGCGTCCTCCTACCGTAGCTCAGGTAGAGAACGAGACGATGAGCGACGATTCTACGACTGGAGAACCACCGGTGTTCGGTGACGAATCGGTGGGCGTTTACGAGACGGTCTTCCGTGAAATGGCGGACGCTGTCTTTCTGATCGATGTCGAGCGAACGAAGCACGACTACGAGTTTATCTTCCGGCGAAACAACGCTTCACACCGACAGCGGACTGGCCTCTCCGAGGACGAGTTACGCGGACAGACGCCACGGGAACTCCTCGGCGACGAGCAGGGCGCGACTGTCGCGGCGAACTACCGTCGCTGTGCCGAACAGCGTGAGACTATCGAGTACGAAGAACGCTTGGACCTCCCGGGCGGCACCAGTTACTGGCAGACGAAACTCTCCCCCATCGTCGAGGACGGACGAGTCTCCCAGATTGTCGGCGTTGCTCGGGACATCACAGCACAGAAAGAGCAAGAACGGGAACTAAAGCGCGTCAACCGTCGGTTCGAGACCGTGCTGGAGACCATGTCCGCGGCGGTGTTCTTGAAAGACACGGACGGCACGTATCTGCTGATGAATCAGGCCTGCCGTGAACTGTTCGGTGTCGGTGACGAGGACATCACCGGACTGACCGACGACGACCTCTTCCCCCCAGCGACAGCACAGGAAGCCAGAGCGAACGACCGGCAGGTCGCCGAGAACGGCGAGATACTCGAAATAGAGGAGACGGTTCCGACGGCGACGGGGAGTACCGTCCGGCTCACGCGAAAATCCCCCGTCTACGACGACGACGGCGACATCGTAGCGGTCTGTGGCGTCTCGACCGACATCACCGAACAGAAAGAACGGGAACGGGAACTCCAACGCCTCAAAGAGCGGTTCGAACTCGCCGTCGAGGGCGCGAACCTCGGCGTCTGGGACTGGGACATGACCACCGACGAGGTCGAGTTCAACGAGCAGTGGGCTCGGATGTTGGGCCACTCACCCGACGAAATCGAGCCCCACCTCGAGGCGTGGGAACAGCGCGTCCATCCCGACGACCTCGACCAGGTCGAAGCCGCACTCGAGGACCACCTCGCGGGTGAGACAGACCGCTACGATACGGAACACCGGATGCGGACCGCGGACGGCGAGTGGAAGTGGATTCGCGATATCGGTGAGGTGTCCGAGCGCGACGAGAACGGCGACCCGGTTCGGGCCGTCGGCATCCACCTCGACATCAACGAGCGCAAGGAGTACGAACGGACCATCGAGCAACAGCGTGACAACCTCGAAGTACTCAACCAAATCGTCCGGCACGACGTCCGGAACGCCCTCCAACTCGTGCTTGCGTACGGCGACATGTTAGAAGACACCGTCGGGGAAGACGGTGAGGCGGGCCTCCGACAGCTTTTGGAAGCGGGTGAGGAAGCCGTCGACATCACTCGAACCGCTGGCGAAGTGACCGAGGTACTCCTCCACTCGGAGGACGACCGCACGCCGGTGAACGTCCGGTCCGTTCTCACAGAACAGGTCGACGACGTGCGGGCCAGCCACGAACGTGCCACCGTCTCCGTCGAAGGCCGGATACCGAACGTCACAGTCCTCGCCGACGAGATGCTGGAGTCGGTGTTCCGAAACCTGCTGAACAACGCCGTCGCTCACAACGACGAGGAACTACCCGAGATAACCGTCTCCGTGACCGACGACGACGGGACGGTTCGGGTTCGTATCGCGGACAACGGCCCGGGGATTCCCGACGACCAGAAGGAACAAATCTTCGAGGAGGGTGAGAAGGGATTCGACAGCAACGGAACCGGCCTTGGTCTGTACCTCGTCAGGACGCTCGTCGACCGCTACGGCGGTGACGTCTGGGTCGAGGACAACGAGCCAGAGGGCAGTGTGTTCGTCGTGACGTTGCGCAGTCGTGAGTGACCGACCGCAGTCTCTGCCAGTCGGCGCGCATCGGCTGTCGAGTCAGAGTTCCCGCACGGTTTCGACGGCCTCCGAGAGCGACGGCGCGTCGAACAACTCCCGCCCGATGTAGGCGTTCGTCCCCGCGGTGTAGAGGTCCCGGGCCGCGTCCACGACGTGGGACGGGAGCGGGTCCGGGGACGCCGTACAGAGGGACTTCCAGTCCGCGACATCCTGCTCTTTGGCCCGCTCTTTGGCGTCGCCGACGGCCGCGACCCACTCGGGTTGAGTCCGCTTGTGGTACTGCCGGATGACCTCCTTCGAGACTTCCTGGCCGTCGTAGCTGAAGCGGTTCTCGTCGAAGGTGCCCACCACGTCGGCGACGCGTATCTCGCCGTCGTAGTAGAACGTCTCTATCTTGCCGTCCTCGTGGACGAGTCCGGCCTCGTCTGCCCGGTCGGTGACCACGTCGTTCACTTCGAGCGCGAGTGTCTCCAACTCGTCGACGGTCGCCGGGCCTGCGATGCGGTCGGCTTCCGCCCGGTCGAGGTACCGGTCCGACGATTCGAGTTTCGTGGAGAACTCCACGACGGGGTCGGGGAGGTCGACCACTTCGTCGGGCCACGCCTCGTAGTCGAGACCGAACTCGGTGGGGTCGGCCCGCGAGCGGAGGCTGGACCCGACGGGGACGGTGTTGCGGAAGACGATTTCGAGCGGAATCAGGTGGTTCCGACCTGCCGCCTCGAAGTAGGCGTCGTAGTCGTAGGTGCGGCCGTCGTGGGGGAGGTCGGGAACCTGCGTGAGTTCGATGGCCATCTCGCGGGGCGGGGACGCGGCCGAGTCGAGCGTGCTGACTTCGCCGGCCACGACGACGCCCTCGTAGTGGGTCGGGATGCCCGCCGCCTCCAGCAACTCGAAGTTGTACGCACCCATCGTACAGAGGCTCGCACCCTTGTTGGGGATGGCGTCGGGCATCTTACCCCAGTCGAACACGGAGTAGTCGTCGGTGAAGACGAACGCGCCGCGGCCCAACGAGTCGGCCGTGGCCTCGCGTTCGACGCGGAACTCTTTGACGCTCGTCACGCGGACCACCCGTTCGGAACGCGGTCAGCGGTCTCGGTCATTGCAGGCCCCTTCCCGGGCCGTCACTAAGTCGTTTTCACTCTCGGCCGCGCCCACGTTCCGCTGGGTTGGCACGTCCCGTCACGCTTTTGCACGGTCCTCCCCTGCACTCGGCCAATGGCGGACGCGTTCGAACCGTCGCCCGGCACGCCGGACGGCGAGTTCGACTTCGAGATACGCCCCGACACCGACCAGTCCTTCGAGAACGCACTGGCGAAGGCACGGGCCGGCGACCGGCTGACAGTCGACGACGGCATCGAACTCATCACGACCGGCACCGACCACGACGGCATCGACCGGGAGCGAAAAGAGCGCGTGCTGGAGGCGGCTGACCGCCGCCGCGCCGCGGTGGTCGGCGACGAGGTGACCTTCGTCGCCAACCTCAACAACAACGTCACCACGGCCTGCAACACCGGCTGTCTGTTCTGTAACTTCAAGGACCGCTCCGAGAAGTTCCGGGCCGACGCGCCCGACGACCACGGCGGGTTCACGAAGACGCCCGAGGAATCCCGCGCCATCGTCGCCGACGCCGTCGAGCGCGGCATCTACGAGGTCACGTCGGTGTCCGGACTCCACCCGGCACTCGTGCTGGACGACGAACACCGCGAGATACTCGAGGCCAGCGACCGTGGCGACCTGAACTACCGACCGGCCCCACAGTACGAGAAAGACCCCGGCACTTACACCGCCCAGATACGGGCGATGAACGTCGACGGCGTCCACGTCCACTCGATGACCCCCGAGGAAGGCTACCACGCGCTCCGGGGGACCGACTGGTCGTACGAGGACGTGTACGGCCGGCTGAAGGACGCCGGCCTCGACTCGGTTCCGGGGACGGCCGCCGAGATACTGGCCGACGAGGTACGCGAGGTCATCTGTCCCGGCAAGATAGACACCGGCGAGTGGCTGACGGCGATGGAGGCCGCGGCGGCCGTCGGGTTGGACACCACCGCGACCATCATGTACGGCCACGTCGAGAACGAAGCCCACCGCGTCGTCCACCTCGACCGGATTCGGGAGTTACAGGACCGAACCGGTGCGATAACCGAGTTCGTCCCGCTCTCGTTCGTCCACCACGAGACGCCCCTCCACGAGCGCGGGATGGTCGACGGCGGCGCGAGTGCCGCCGAGGACGAACTGATGATAGCCGTCTCGCGACTCTATCTGGACAACGTCGACCACATCCAGTCCTCGTGGGTGAAGTACGGCGACACGCGCGGGCTGAAGATGCTCAACTGCGGCGCGGACGACTTCATGGGGACCATCCTCAGCGAGGAGATAACGAAGCGGGCCGGCGGCGACTACGGCGAGTACCGGTCCGTCGCGGAGTACGTCGACATGATAGCCGCCATCGGCCGCGTCCCGGTGGAACGCTCGACGGACTACACCGAGCGGCGGCGAGTCGACCCCGCGGACGCGCCACACGGCCCGGAACTCGGGCCACACGCGGACGGGACGCCGCTCCTCTGAGGTGGGTCCGGCGGCCAGCGGGGCCTGTTCGTGGTAGCGACGGAGTCGGGGACCGAACGTCCGGAGGACTACATCAGCGGAGCCGACCCATCATCACGGTCCAGCGTTCCAACGGACGTGTCACGGACGCCTAACGTTTCCGCGCCGCATTCGGGGCTGATTTATAACCCCTCAGTTCCTCGTGTCGGCCATGCGCTACGTCACGGTTCGGGTGACGCCGACCGAGGGACGGGCGTTCCATCCCCTCGGCCAGCAACTGGCGGACGAACCGGCCATCACGCGGGAGGCACTCCACAAAGTGCAGTTGCTCGACGACGGCACGGGCGTCATGCTGGCCGAGGACCGGGGTGACGAGGGGCGGTACCGCGAGATTCTCCGCACCTCCGAGTACGTCCACGGGTTCGACGTCACGGTAGGCGGGGGCTGGTGGTACTCCTACATCCACTTCGAGCCGAACGACGCCGTCCGTTCGATGGTCGAACGTCGCCGCGAATCGCCCGTCGTCACCGAGATGCCGGTCGAAATCTGCCCCGACGGCGCGCAAGTCGTGACGCTGCTGGGGACCGACGAGGCACTCGCGCAGGTGGTGGTCGACGCCGAGGTGTACGAGACGGAGGTTATCGAAGTCGGTGACCGGCAACCCGACTCCCGGGACCCGTTCGCCTGCCTGACCGAACGCCAACGGGAGATACTCGACGCGGCACTCGACTGCGGCTACTACCGGAATCCACGAGGGGCGACACAGGAGGACGTGGCGGCGGCCGTCGGCGCGACGCCCTCGACGGTGGGGGAACACCTCAGAAAAATAGAGGCACGGGTCCTCTCGCAGTTCCAGTAGTCAGGTCGGTGTCGGGTTCTCGCCGCGGGCCAGGACGGCACGGAACCGCTCCCCGGCCGTCGTCGGCGCGTCGATAGCCGCCCGGACGCGTTCGGAGAGCCACTCGTCGGTGGCGTAGCGGTCGTAGACGGGCAACCGCTCGCGGAGCGGGACACCCGCCGACTCGGCCACCCGCTGGAGTTCCTGTAGGGCGGGCCACTCGTACTCGGGGTTGATGTGGTCGACTGTCACGGGCGAGACGCCGCCCAAGTCGTCGATGCCGCAGTCGGTTACCTCGGCGGCGGGCGCGAGGTTCGGGGGGACCTGCACGCTCACCGACTCGGGCAGGCAGTCCCGCGCCATCGCCACCGCGCGGCGGAGCGTCCCGGTGTCGGGCGTCCCGCCCCGCCAGCGGTCGTTCTCGGCGACCGGTTGCACGATGACCTCCTGAACGTGGCCGTACCGCTCGTGTAACTCCCGGATGGCGAGCAGGCTCTCGGCGCGGTCGGTCCAGTCCTCGCCGATGCCGACGAGGATGCCCGTCGTGAACGGGACGCCGAGTTCGCCCGCCGTCTCGATGGTGTGGAGCCGTTGGCCCGGGTTCTTCGCGCGCGGGCCGTCGTGGGCCTGCACGTCGGCCGTCGTCTCCAGCATCACGCCCATGCTCGCGTTCAGGTCTGCGACCTGCGCCATCTGCTCGCGGGTCTGGTCGCCGGGGTTGGCGTGGGGGAGCAAGCCCTCGTCCAGCGCGATTTCACAGGCCTCCCGGAGGTACGAGTGAATCGAGTCGTGGCCCAACTCGGCCAACTGGTCGTGAATCGCCGTGTAGCGGTCGTCCGGGTCGTCACCGAAGGTGAACAGGGCCTCGGTACAGCCTGCCTCGGCCCCGCGGCGAACCGTCTCGCGTATCTCCCGGGGCGTCATCAACTCGGCCTCGCCCGGCGGGTCGTAGTACGTACAGTAGGTGCAGGTGTACCGGCAGGCCGTCGTCAGCGGCACGAACACGTTCCGGCAGTAGGACAGTTCGTCGGCGGCGGCCACGTCGTCCGGGCCGACCGATAGCAACCGCTCCACCTCCGTCGGGGCGAACGTGACGTCGACGCCGTACTCGTCTGCCCCCGGAATCACGTCTGTCACTCCACACTCGACCGGCAAAAGGGTTCAGTTCCGGTCCGTCCGCGCGACGCTCACGCGCCCCTCGGTCACGTCGAGTTCGAACCCGGCGTCCCGGAGCCACTGGCTGGCCGCGCCGTCGGTGTGTAACAGCACCTCCGCGAGGTCGGCACGCTCGTCCACGTCGGTCGCGAGCCGGAACGAGTCGACTTCGCCGACGCGCGCACCCACGTCGGCGGCGGCCTGCCGGTGGTCGCGAATCGACGCGCCGTGGTAGTCCACCCGGAACTCGGGGTGGCGCGCGACGAGTGCGTTCGTCCCGCCGCCGCGGCCCGGGACCAGCACCACGTCACCCTCGGCGTCGAACAGGCGGGCGAGTGCGGTAGGCGTCGCCAGCGCGAGGTCGGCCATCACCACCGCGACCGGTCCGTCGACGGTCCCGAGGACGGCGTTGACGGCTGCCGTGAGCGGCCTGTCGTCGACGGACACGTCCACGTCCACGTCGACCGGGTCCGTGGCGAGGACCGTCACGTCGACGCGTCGCTCCGTGTCGGCGAGTGCGTCGAGAACGTCGGTGAGCATCGCCCGTGCGAAGGCCATCCGCTCGCCCTCCGTGAGAACGCTGTCGAGTCGTGTTTTCGGTGCGGTGGCGGCGAACGGGACGACGACTCGCATCTACCGGAGTTTGTCGTAGTCGTCCTGCTGGTTGCGGTAGTACCAGATGCCACCGCCGACGACGACGACGACGATGACGATGCCGACAGCACCGTACAGCAACATCTGGGTCTGCTGGGCACCCTGTGCGGCGTTGCGGGCGTCCTCCGCGTTCGAGATGGCTGCGTCGAAGTCCTCGCTGTTGTACGCGGAGATAGCTTGTTGGAGACTGCGCTCCGCGCTCTGGCTACCACCGGCGTTGTCGATAGCCCGACTCGCGGTGTCGATGGCGTTGCGGGCCTCTTGACTCTCGCTTGTGTACGGCCGGGTGGTCCAGTTGCCGATTTCCTGCGTGTTGTCACCGGTCCGGCGCGAGAGACGGGCCACGTCCGTCGATTCCGCCGGGTCGTACGTGTAGTTCTGTATTTCGGGGACGGTACCCGTCACCTCGATCTGCACCTCGTCGCCGCCCTGTGCCCGGGCGAGGGCCTGACTGAACGACTGGCCGCCGTAGCTTCGCTGGTCGACCTGCTGGCCCTGGTCCAGCACCGTCACCGTCCAACTGACGTTCCGGAGTTCCGTCTCGCCCTGCAGTTCCCACTGGCTGGGGGCGTCGGCGAACGGGTCCGCGACGGTCACCGTCGCACTCACCTCGTTCCCGACAGTGGTGTTGCTCGGAACGTTCTCCGCACTCGTCGACAGTGCGAACGCCCCCCCGGTGGCCCCGACGAGTGCCACCAGTAGTGCCAGTACGACCGCGCTCTCAGAAGAGCGGATCCAACTCATCATCTTCGTCCTCGACCAACTCATCTAAATTCCCTTTGCTTTCCTGCCGTATTTCCTCGATGTTTTCCTGCGCCTCGATGGCGACCTGCTGGAGTTCCTTGATGCGCGGCACGTCGTGGACGCCCGACAGCAGGATGACACCGGCGACGTAGCCCGAGTTCGGCACCGGGTAGTCGCCCCCGCGGACCTCCATGCTCCCGGTCTGCTCTTCGAGCCACTTCCGCCCGCGCTCGATGCCTTTCCGGTTGAGGTGTTTCGGCGGGCCACTCATCACGAGGAGCGCGCGCTGTGCCCCCTCGATTTCACACGGGAGCGTCAGGCGGCCCAGTGCCGCCTTGCGGACGAGACTCGTGATGCGGTTCGTGGTGTTCGCGGTATCCATCGCGTCGTCTGCACCGTCGTCGCCCTTGAACCGCGAGAGCAGGCCCCCGGAGTCCTCGCTCTCGACTTCCTCTGCGGCGTAGCCCACCGTCGAGACGCCGCCGCCCGAGAGTGTGTTGATAATCTCCGAGGAGTCGACGACGCTCTCCCCGACTTCCTGTCCGGGTTCGACCTCGCCCGCGCCGAAGAGGATGCCGAACCGCTTGACGATTTCGTCGTTTATGGCGGCGTAGCCGCCCTCGACGCTCTCGCCGGATTTGCGCCAGGCGTCGTTGTCGAACACGAGTAGGTTGTCCACCTCGCGGACGAACGTCTGGAACGACCGCGCGGCGTTCAGCGTGTAGATGCCCCCCTCGTCGCCGCCGGGCAACACGCCGAGTCCGTACACCGGTTCGGTGTAGATGCGTTTGAGATGTTTCGCGAGGACGGGGGACCCGCCGGACCCGGTCCCACCGCCGAGGCCGGAGATGATGAGGAAGGCGTCGACTTCGTGGACGGGAATGTTGTCGATCGCGCCCTGTATCTCGTCGATGTCCTCTTCGGCGATTTCGGCTCCGAGTTCGTTGTCGGCACCGACCCCGTGGCCCTTCACCCGCGCTTGGCCGATTAACACCCTGTTCTCTTTCGGTACACGTTCTAGTCCAAGTAGGTCGGCCTTGGCGGTGTTGACGGCGACGGCCGAGCGGACGATACCGCTCCCCGTCCGCTCGTCGTACTCCAGGAACTTGTCGACGATTTTCCCGCCCGCCTGACCGAAGCCGATCATCGCGAGTTTCATAACTACGTCTCCGTATGACAGCAAACTATCCCAACGCGGCTATAAGTTTTATGCCCCGATTTTTCGCTCTGAGAACGGTGAAACGAAGCGAGAGCCGGCAGACGGTGGCCGGAGTAACAACCGTTTACCCGCCCGAAATGACACCTTACGCCACCCCGAGATAGGACGACAGCGTGGTCATCCCGTCAGTATCGACGCCGAACGCCCCCACGTCGTTGTCCGGTGCCGTGTTGTCGAACGTGAGCGACCGATACTGGTCCCCGCCCATCGGGAAACCCGGAATCGACCCGCCGATTTTCAAGCCGACGCCCGCGAGCCCCATCGGAACTGGGACGATGGTGACGTCCCCGCGGACGAGTTTCGCGATGTCCCTGAGCGTCAGCACTTCCGGTCCCCCGATGTCGTAGGTCTGTCCGACGTGTTCGTCCGCTTCCAGCGCGTCGGCGAGCATCGGGACGAGGTCATCGACGTGGATGGGCTGGAACCGGGTCTGCTTCCCGCCGCCCGGGAGCGGTGCCACCCCGGGTGGTGTCAACTTCTTCGTGAACGAGACGAACTCGCCGCCCTCGCCGAACACGACGGAGGGCCTGAATATCGTCCAGTCGACGCCGCTGTCGGTCACGATATCCTCTGCCTCGCCCTTCGAGCGGATGTAGGCGGTCGGCCCCTCGGGGTCGGCACCGAGCGCGCTCATGTGGACCAGTCGGTCGACACCGTGTGCTTCCATCGCGTCGACGACGTTCCGTGTACCCGCCGTGTGTACCTCGAAGTGGCGGTCGTTGCCCCCGTCCGGCTGGAACAGCGGCGAGAGCGCGACGAGGTACACCACGGCGTCCTGCCCCTCGAACGCCCCTTCGATGGACTCGTAGGCCGTCACGTCACCGCGGGCAGTTGCCACGTCGTCGGGCAAGTCCTCGTCCCCGGGACTCCGAGACATGACCGTCACGTCGTGTCCCCGGTCGGTCAGCTCGCGACTCAAGTTGGTACCGATGAATCCGCTACCGCCGACAACGAGAACGTTCATACGTCATTTCTATCGGCTTATATACGTTTAAAGGTACTGCGTCAGTGCAGTCGCCCGACGTACGGCCGACCGACCGCTTTTAACCCTCGGCCCACCGGAGTGGACGTATGCTCGTGACGCTCGAAGGTATCGACGGGAGCGGCAAGACCACCGCGTGGGAGGGCCTGCGGGAGTCTCTCGACGCGACCTTCACCCGGGAACCGACCGACTCGTGGTACGGGGAGGCCGTGGACCGCTCCATCGCGGACGACGACGCCGACCCGTTGGCGGAGTTGTTCCTCTACACCGCCGACCACGCCGACCACCTCTCGCGAGTCGTCCGGCCAGCACTGTCGGCTGGGGACCTCGTCGTCTCGGACCGTTACTCGGACTCGCGGTACGCCTACCAAGGTGCGACCCTCGCCGACGTACTCGACGACGCGATGGGGTACGTCCGTGAGATTCACGAACCGTTCACCCGCCCGCCCGACCTGACGCTGTACTTCGACGTGCCGCCGGAGGTGGGGGCAGAGCGAAGCGGGATGACGAACAAGTTCGAGGGGGTCGCCTACCTCGAACGGGTCCGGGAGAACTACGAGCGTCTCGTCGCGGCCGACCCGGACCGCTTCGTCCGCATCGACGCGACGGACTCGCCCGCCGAGGTACTCGCGGCCGCCGAGCGAGCGATAGCCGACGCCCGCTAGCTCCCCTGTCCTCTGCGCTCGGGTACGTCCACCTCGTCCGGCGACGGCATCCAGAAGAAGTCGAAGGCCGTGCCGAGTGCGAGCGGGAGCACCACGGTGAGGCCGAGGACGGCGTACGTCCCGCCGAGGTCCGGCCCGAGTCCGAGCGCGCCGCTCAGAATCAGGACGACAGCGACCATCGGGAGCGGCGTCAGCAGGACGGCGTAGAGAGCACTCCCGAGCCGCGTACTCATGCGGACCCGGAAAAAGCGGGTCGCGAGCGCCGCGAGGGCGGTGTTGACGCCCACGATGACGAACAGTCCGACGATGCCGGCGACGCTGACCATATCCACACTACGGGCTGTACACTCTTTGCGGTGTCGGACCGTCGCCGCCGGAGGCGCGACGCCGACGGGGACGCCTCATTCGAGACAAACGTACGTCCGCGTGTCCGTCACACCCTCTTGGTCACGGATGTCCGTCGCCACCGAGTGTAACAGGTCGTACACCTCTTCGCCCGCGCCCTCGACGATGATGTCGTACGCCCCGGCGACGATGTGTGCCTCGGTGACGCCGTCGAGAGCCCGCGTCGATTCGAGCAGGGACTCCGACTTCCCGGCAGCCGTCTTCACCATGATGTAGGCCCGGACCATCGTACGTGTGGTACGTTACAACACACCAAAAGCCTTTGTCCGCAGCGGGACGCCACCGTGTCTGTCGCGAGCGGTCGCCGTCTGCTGGCGACGGTGTTCGGGACAACTTTATACCGCCCCGTGGGAATCTATGACACATGAGATTCGTTATCGTGGGTGCTGGCCGTGTCGGGTTACGCACCGCACGTGTTCTCAAGGAGAGTGGACACGAGGTGGTCGTCGTGGACAGCGACCAGCAGGCAATCGACCGGGCCGCGAACGAGGGGTTCGAGGCCGTGCAGGGCGACGGGTCGACGGAGGCGACGCTCGCCGCGGCCGGCGTCGAACGCGCCGACGCGCTGGGCGCGCTCACCGGCGACCTGAACGACAACTTCATCGCCTGCCTCGTCGCCAACCACCACGGCTGTCGGACCGTCCTCCGCATCGACGAGGACTACCGTGAGGACATCTACCGCAAGTACGCCTCCGAGGTGGACGAGGTCATCTACCCCGAACGGCTGGGAGCCATCGCCGCGAAGAACGCCCTGTTGGGCGGGTCCATCCGCGCTGTCGCCGACATCGCGCGGAACCTCCAGTTGGTCGAACTCACCGTCACCGACGACGCGCCGATGCGCGGGTACACCCTCTCGGAGTTGGAACTCCCCGCCAAGTCCCAACTGCTCGCGTTCGGCAAACACGGCGAGAGCTACGGCCTCCCCGACGCCGACGTGTCGCTCGAATCGGGCGACAACCTGGTCGTCCTCGCGGACTTCGGCGTCTTGGACGACGTGCGCCGCATCGTTGTCGGCGATACGCAGGGCCGCACCGCCGCCGCAGGAGGTGCCTGAGATGGTCGTCGCCTACGTCATGGTCAAGGCAAACTCCGGTGAGGCCGACCGCATCCGGTCCGACATCGTGGCCCTCGACGGCGTCGTCGAAGCCTCCATCGTCGCCGGCGACGTGGATTTCATCGCCAAACTCGACGTAGCCTCCCCCGCCGAGGTCAAGAACGTGGCCGCCTCGGGTATCCAAGACATCGACGGCGTCGAGGACACGCAGACGTACGTGGCCATGGACTAACTCCCACTTTTTCTTCCCTCGGGTTTCCTCGGGCGGCTTCGCCGCCCTGCGGGAACCACTCGGTCACAAAAACTTGGGGAAAAACTACCTCGTCGCTCCCGATGGTCGCGCCGAGTGAACCGCGGCGCGTCGCGCCGCGCATGCTGGCGGTTCCGCGACGGTCCCGCTACAGCGGCGTTCCGCCGCGCGACCCGTCGCCGGTCGAGGCGGCGTCGCCGAGCAACTCCGCGACGACGCCACGGTACTCGTAGCCCGGCACGATGCCCTCGGCGTAGGTTCCCTCGACGTACTCGGCGAAGGCCTTGGCCACGTCCGGCGCGCGGTCGGCGTTCCCGAACTCGAAGGTGAACTCGGCGACGGCATCGCCCGCTGCCTCGTGGACGTCGAGACTCGACAGGTCCACGTCGGCGCGGGTCGCCTTCGGTGCGTCTTCGAGTCGCCGTTCGTAGGTGTCGAACCACCCGTCGAGGACGGTCGAACCGACCTCCCCCTCGACGGCACTGTCGAGCATCGGTGCCCGAACGGTCAGGATGTATTCGAGTGCCCAGTCGTCCGTCTCGCGTGCCGTCACGTGCCCCTCGAACCGCGTTGTCGTCACGCGGAAGCCGTCGCCGTCGCGCTCGAAGGCGTCGTGACCCGCGAACGCTCGTACTGCCCGCTCTGGAACCTCGTCGGTCATTGCATTCCGATAGTGGACTGTGCGGCAAAAGCGCGTCGTGTCTGCCCCAGCGGGACGACTGCCCTCGTGACGGGCAAGCGGCGAGGACTGCGAGGGATGGGATTCGAACCCGATGCCGGACCTCACTCCGTTCGGTCCGCCGTACTTCGAATCCCCCGCTCGCAACGCTTCTCGTGTCCACTCGTCGCAGATGCGAGGGATGGGATTCGAACCCATGGACTCCTAAGAGAGCGGGTCTTAAGCCCGCCGCCTTTGGCCAAGCTCGGCCACCCTCGCTCGGTGGCAACTCTTCCCGTGAGACGTTTGTCGGTTTCGGTCCGGTCGGCACGGTGTCACCCGGCCGAACAGCCCGAAAAATAACGGTTTTGTCCCGACAAGAGCCACCTACAGCATGGACACGGCAGTCGAAGAGTTGCAGTTTCTCACCCAGTCGGAAAACAGGGTGCTGGCACTGACGGCACTGTCGGCGGATGGACCCCTCGGACGGGACGAACTGGAGGCGCGACTTGACACCTCACATCGGACCGTCATCCGCGTCGTGAACACCTTCAGCGACCGGGGGTATCTCACCGAGACGCCCAGCGGACTCCGGCTGACGCCGTTCGGAACGCGCCTCGCCGAGTGTATCGACACCTTCGTCTCCGAGGCGGAGACGGCACTCGAATACCGGCCGCTCCTCCGCCACGCACCCCCGCGGTTCGAGGCGTTGCCCCTCGACGCCCTCGACGGTGCGGAGCAAGTCGTCGCGTCCGAGAGTGACCCCTTCGCGGTCCTCGACAGACTCCTCGCCGCCCGGGCCGACGCCACCCGAATCAGGGAAATCGCACCCGCCGTCGAACAGAAGAGTCTCGACCAACTGGCCAGACGCGTCGAAGATGGCGAGGACCTAGACGTGGAAATCGTCGTCCCCGAGAGCGCGAGCGACGCCGCGGCGTCACGACCCGAGTATCGGGAGCAACACCGGACGACCCTCACGGCCGACGGCGTCGACATCTACGTGCATCCGGGACCGATACGGTTCGCCGCTGGCGTCGTCGGCGACACGGCGGCGGCGGCAGTGGGGCGCAACGACCGACCGCACGCGCTCGCACTTTCGGACGCGCCCGAGATGCACGCGTGGGCGACGGACCTCTTCGAGGAGTACCGGGCGGCCGCGACGCCCAAGCCAGATATCTGACGGCCGGTATCGAGACGCCCCGCCGCGACGACACGGCGTGTCGTAACGTCATTCGGTATCAATTTCAGTCAGGGGCGACGACCCGAGAATATGAGATGTCAGTACGGAATATACGACGACCCGACCGGGTCGACGGCCGTCCCCGGACGGGTTCGTCACGCTTGGGAACCGCCGACGAACCGTAACGTGACAGCGAAGCAACCATGACGAACCGCCCGCTTACCGCGCTGGTGCTGTCGGTCCTCCTTCTCGGGTCGGCACTGGCGGCCGCCGGCCCGGTCGGCACCACCGTCGCCGCAAACGCGGCCGGGAACGCGGCCGGGAACGAACCGGCCGACGTGGGTACGGCCGCCGGTGGGGACGACTGGCCGACGCTGGGCCACGACGAGGCCAACACCGGCTACTCGCCGAACGTGACCGGGCCGCAGACGACCGTGGTCGAGAAGTGGAAGTTCGACCCGGACGCCGGGTTCGGCACGTCACCCGTCGTGACGAACGGGACGGTGTACGCTGCCGGACAGAACGACAGGCTCTACGCACTGGACGAGACGACGGGGGCCGTCGAGTGGGCCCGGAACGGGTCGTTCTCCGGATACGGGACCGCACCGGCGGTGACCGACGGCGTGGTCTACGCGCCCAACGGGTCGCAGGTTGCCGCGCTGGCCGCCGCGAACGGAACGGAACTGTGGACTCACTCCACGGGGAGTCTCGTGACGACCGCTACCACGGTCGTCGACGGGACGGTGTACGCCGGCACCAACGACGGGACCATCTACGCCCTGAACGCGACGACGGGGGCCGAGCAGTGGACGCACTCGGTCGGCATCTACCTCGAAGGCGGCATCGCAGTCGCCGACGGCCGCGTGTACTTCGGTGCCGACGACGGCAACGTCTACGCGCTGGACGCCGCCGACGGGTCCGAAGCGTGGCGTCACGAGACGACCGGGTACCCGTTCGGACCGACCGTCTCGGACGGTACCGTGTACGCCGGAGACGGTGACGAGAATCTGTACGCGATAGACGCGGCGACCGGTACCGAAGAGTGGACGTTCTCCGTCGAGTATCCCGACGGTATCGGGAAACACGCCGTCGCCGACGGGACAGTCTACGGCGTGGCCGAGGACGGGACGCTCTACGCCGTGAACGCGGACACGGGCACGGAGCGATGGAACGAGACGGTCGGCGTCGCCAACGCCGCGCCGGCCGTCGCCGGCGACACCGTCTATGTGGTCACCAAAGAGGGAGATCTCGGATCCAGTGACGACAACTACGCCTCCGCTTTCGACGCGGACACCGGCGCGCGACTGTGGCAGTACGAACTCGGGTACACGGACACACCGCGGTCCTCACCCGCAGTCGTGGACGGGTCCCTGTACGTCGGTGTCGTCCGTGACGGACTGTACGCCCTGAGTGAACCCCCGATTGCGCGCTTCGACCGGACCGCCGAGGAGCCGGCAGTCGGCGAGTCGGTCACGTTCGACGCGTCGGCGTCCGAGTCCCGGTTCGGGTCCATCGCCAGTTACGAGTGGGACCTCGACGGCGACGGCACGACCGACGCCACCGGCGAGCAGGTGACGACGAGGTACGAGCGGGCAGGCGGCTACAGCGTCTCCCTCACCGTGACCGACAGTAACGGAATCCCCAACACAACGCAGACGTGGGTTCCGGTCGCGAACCCGGACCGTGGGCCGCTCCGCGACGCATGGCCGACTCGCGGCCACGACGCCGCCCGGACGGGAACCGCCACGGCGACGGGCATCGTCGGCGACGTGCGCGAACGCTGGAGTCGGCCACTCGGGGCGGCCGTGGTCGGTACCCCAGTCGTGGCGAACGATACGGTCTACGGTAGTGGCTCCACCGATTTCGTCGACGGCTCCCCGGTCCTCTACGCGCTCAACGCGTCGACCGGCGGGTTGGTGTGGAACTACACAGCCGAGAATATCACTGGCGGTCAGTTCGCCGCCCCGACAGTCGGTGACGGGACCGTCTACCTCGGCGACGAATTCAACCAAGTGTACGCGGTGAACGCCACGACAGGGGCTACCGAGTGGACCAACGAACTCGAAACCCGAAGCCGGATACCGTTCCAACAAGCACCGGTCTACACCGGTGATACCGTCCTCGTCGGGACGGAGACTCCCAGTCGCCTCCTCCCACCGGGCGAGCCATTACGGACCGTGTACGCGCTCGACGCCGACACCGGCGAGCAGCGGTGGAACCACTCGGTCAGTGCCGACACCGGCTTGGCGGCGGCTAACGGCACGGTGTACGTCGGCGAGTCCGTCAGTGACCTGGTGTTCGGTAGTGACTCCACTCCAGACAGCAGACTGCACGCCCTGAACGTCACGACGGGCGAGGCCGAGTGGAACTACCCGACGACGGGGACCGTCTCGACGGTGGCCGTCCAGAACGGAACCGTGTACGGGACCAACCGCGACGGGTACGCTTTCGCACTCGACGCGGCGACTGGGGCGGAGGTCTGGAACCGCTCGGTGAGTACTACGACACGTGAGGTCTTTGCCCCGCGTCCGACAGTGAGCGACGGGACGCTCTATCTTGCTACCGACAGTCAGAACCTGTCGGCCATCGACGCCGCGACGGGCGCGTTCGAGTGGAACCATTCGACGGGCGGCCGCGTCGCCCCATTCACAGCCGTCGTGAACGGCACGGTGTACGTTCCCGTGCTTCCTCCCCTCGGGTCCTTCGAAGAAGGCGGGAGGGTTCTCGGCCTCGATGCAGACACTGGCACTCCCGAATGGTCGACACAGGTCGGCAGACTATCCGGCGGTGTCGCCGTCGTGGGGGACCGGTTCTACCTCCCGGCCGCCGGCACCGAACGGGAGACGCCGCTGCTCAGTGCCTACGAGGGGACGGCCGATACCGGCCCCACTCCCGTCGCCGAGGCGTCGGCCACGTCGGTGACGACCGGCGACACCGTGACCTTCGACGCACGGAACTCGACCGACGACACGCGTCTCGTGCGGACGTACTGGCGGTTCGACAACGGGACGACGACCGACGCCACCCGCGTCGAGCGGACCTACGAGTCGAGTGGAATCTATCGGGTCACCTTGACAGCAACCGACACCGCCGGATACCGAACCACTGAAACGGTCACCGTCACCGTGTCCGAACCCGATACTGGCGGCAGTGTCGGCGGCGGTGGCGGCGGTGGCGGTGCTGGTGGCGGCACCGGCGGTGCCAGCACCGCGAGCGACGACGACGAGACCGAGGACATCGCGACCGAGGCGGCCGAAATCGAGGACGGCGACGCGACCTTCGGCGACGAGACGCCCCTCGTCCGCGTCGACTTCGCGGAGTCGGTCTCCGGGACGGTCGAAGCCAGCGTGGTGACCGACCCGGACGCCGAGATGTCGCGCGAGGCGGCCGACGCGGCTAACGGCGGAGACGCCGTCTCGTTCGTCGACATCTCGCCGAGTTCGGACGCGGCCGCCGAAACGCCAGCGACGGTCGAACTCACGGTCGACCGCGAGGAACTCGACGACCCCGAGGACGCAGTCGTGGTCCACCGGACCGAGACTGGCTGGGTGTCGCTCCCGACGACAGCCCAACGCATCGACGACGGGACGGTTTCCCTCGTCGCCGAGGTGGACTCGTTCTCGGTGTTCGCCGTCGTCGAGCGTGACAGTCAGCAGACGACGACACCAGCGACCACCGAGCGACCGACGCAGGTGACGACGACCACCGAGACGGACGTGGACGAGACGACGACACGGCCCGCGACGCCGACCGACACGGAGACGGCGTCGACACCCGCGACGACGACGGCCGCCGACGGTCCCGGGTTCGGCCCGCTCGCGGCCGTCCTCGCAGTCGCGTTGCTCGTCGCGGTCACGTGGCGGCGGTCACGGCACTGACCGGGACAGCCCTCACCAGTCGACGGAGAGCGTACCGTCGCCGTGTGGGTCCGGCGCGATTTCCTCGTCCGTCCGCCGGTCGACGACGTGAATGACGCCCTTCTCTTTTTTCGCCGGACACACCTCGGCGGCCCGGACGTTGTGGTCTAACTCGTCTTCGTCGAAGAAGTAGGTCTGTGGATCGGCGATGCCGGTGTGGATGTCGAGGTCCCAGTTCCCCGATACTTCTGCGCACTTGCCCGCCCCGAAGCACTTGTTGGCCTCGAAGATAATCTTGTACGGTTTCTCTGCGACGGGCGGGGCGTCCCGCTCACCGATTTCGCTCGGGTCAACGGGTTCGTCCTCGTCAGCCATACCTGCGGTTGTCACTCACGGGTCTTTCGTTTGTCGTTTCGTCACCGGGAACAGAACTATGCGGGTCGCGGCCGACCTGTCCACCGCGATGGAGACAGCCTCACTCGACGAACTGGAGAACCACCCGCGGACCGCGACAGTAACCAAACACGCCACCGAGCCGCTCGACCTCGCCGACATGGCGTTGAACTACTACGAACTCGAACCCGGCGACTCCTTCTCCGGCGGGCTCCACACCCACATGAATCAGGAGGAGGTGTTCCTCGTCGTCGAGGGGACGGCAACCTTCCAGACGAAAGACGACACCGTAACGGTCGGCCCGAACGAAGTCGTCCGGTTCGCTCCCGGCGAGTATCAGGAGGGCACGAACGAGAGCGACGACCGAGTCCGCGCCGTCGCGATGGGGGCACCACAGGAGGCTGGCGAGACGCGGGCTGCGGTCCCGTGTGGCGAGTGTGGCGCGGACTACCACGTTGCCGAGGTCGGTGCCGACGGGGTGTCCCTCACCTGCCCCGACTGCGGGGCCGACCTGTCGATGTAGGGCCGCCGTTCAGCGGTGAATCTCGACCGATTCGAGCACGATGTCCTCGTGTGGCTTGTCGTTGGCGTCGGTGTCGACCGACCCGATGGCTTCGACCACGTCCATCCCGTCGGTGACTTCCCCGAAGACGGCGTGCTTGTCGTCCAGATGTGGCTGTGCGTCGAGCGTGACGAAGAACTGCGAGCCGTTCGTGTCCGGGCCGCGGTTGGCCATCGAGAGTTTGCCCGGCCCGTCGTGGCGCAGGTCCGAGTGGAACTCGTCGTCGAAGGTGTAGCCCGGGCCGCCACGGCCGGTTCCCGTCGGGTCGCCCGTCTGGAGCATGAACCCCTCGATGATGCGGTGGAAGAGGACGCCGTCGTACAGCGGGTCGACGCGCTTCTCGCCGCTGTCCGGGTCCTCCCACGCACCGGTCCCGCGGCCGATGTCGGTCCCCTCGTAGTCGTCCGCTCCCTCGGCGAAGCCGACGAAGTTCTCGACGGTTTTCGGCGCGCGCTCGTCGAACAGCGTGACTTCGATGTCGCCCTCGCTCGTGTGGAGTGTCGCGGTCAGGTCACTCATGCCAGCACGGTGGTCCGGTTCCGGCAAAAGCCTGTGGATGCGTGGCCGCTCACTCCGTCCGCGGCGTGACGGTCACGCCGTCCGCGAACGACAGGTCGAACATTCCCGTTGGCTGGCCGCCGCGGAACTTCGTTACCCCGAGACACGTCCGCAGCGTCCCCTCACGGACCGCCGTCCGAACGTCCCACACGAGGTCGGCGCGGGCGAGCGTCATGTCCCGGCGCAGGACCGACGGCGTGTTCTCGTGACAGTGCAGGAGGCCCACGCTGTCGGTCATTCGGAGCGCGTGCTTGCAGGTGTCGAGGAACTCGCGGTACCGCTCTCGCTCCCCCTGTTCGAGTTCCGTCGTCGGGTCCACGACCAGCACCGACCCCGGGTCCAGCCCCGAGAGATGGGTCTTCGGGTCGGCCAGCACGGACTCACCGTCGACTCCTCGCACGTCGAGTTCGCCCGGTTCGTAGCCCGTCGCGACTACGGTGTCACGCACCGCCGACTCGGGGCGGAGCGTCGAGAGGTACCGCGACGGGTTCGCGGCGGCCATCGCGTACAGGAGCGGTTCGCTCTGCGCTCGCGGGGCCGCCGAGAGGGCGACCAGACTCCCCGCGGGGACGCCGCCGTCGAGTGCCCCGTCGAGTCCAGCGACCCCGGTCGAGAGCCGTCCGCTCGCGTGGTCGGCCATGCACCGACAGACGAGAACGGCACCGATAAGCCTGCCGCCGAGTGGCTATCGGACGTGTTTTGTCGGGGGCAACGCACGCACCGACATGAGCAGTCAGTCACTGCCGGCGTGGCTCCGGGACGAAACCATCGTCCTCGGCGTGGCCGCGCTCCTCGCACTCGCGCCCGCCTATCTCCTGTGGGTGGCCTTCGGCGACACGGTTCGGGTCGTCTTCCTCGTCGCCCTCGCCGTCGCGCTCCTCCCATCGCTCGTCTACCGACGGTTCTGGCCCGAGCGACTCACACCGCTCCGCGCGGCCGGGTGGAGTGCCGTCGCCGCAACCGTCGTCGCAATCGAACTCGCCGCGCTCATGGTCGTCGTCACCCGCGTCCTCGCACCCGACGCGGCGGTCATCGTGGCCTTCGCCGCCGTCGTCATCGGGAACTACGTGGTTCCCTCGCGGCTACTGGACTGATTAGAAGGCCTGCAGGTCCTCTAAGACCGCCGCCGCGTCGCCGCTCTCGATGGTGTCGCGGGCGGTTTCGAGTCCCTCGTCCAGCGAGTCGGCGTCCTCGCGGGCATAGAGGCGGAGCGCGGCGTTGAGTGCCACGGCGTCGGCGAACTGGTCGTCGCGCTCCCCGGCGAGGACCTCCTCGGTGATTGTCGCGGACTCGCCGGCGACGGGGTCGACCTCTATGTCCTCGCTCTCGAAGTCCATCCCGTAGTTGGGCGTCTCTATTTCGAAGTCCGAGACCTCGTCGTCCCCCTCCGTCCATTCCGCCACCACGGTCGACCCGGGGCGGATATCGTCGTACCCCTCCAACCCTTGGAACATCAGCACGCGGTCGACGGACTGCGTCTCGGCGGTTTGGAGCGTCTCTATCATCCGCACGGCGAAGGGCAGGTGGTAGAAACTCCCGAGGTGAACGTCGGCGTTGGCCGGGTTCGCCAGCGTCTCGACGGTGTTCACGAACGTGCGCACGCCCATGTTGTCCCTGCGCTCCCACAGGTCGTCCACGCCGGGGTTGAAGTTGGGCTGGTAGTAGTAGCCGAAACCGACCTCGTCCACCATGTCCGCGCTCTCGGCGGGCGTGAGGTCCGTCTCGACGCCCAACGCCTCGAGGACGTGCTTGTAGGCGTCGAGTTTCTGCGTGGGGACGCGGTCGCCCGAGTGGACGACGACGGGCGTCCCGGCGGCGGCGGCGACGACGCCCGCGGCGACACCGAGGATGGCCGTCGAGTGCTTGCCGTCGTAGTTCGCGCCGCAGTCGACGGGGTCGGCGTCGGGTTCGGCCGTCTCGACGCTCTCCTCGCGCATCACGTCGACGAACGCGGCCAGTTCCTCGGGCGTGTTGCGCTTCCAGCGGTTCGCCAGCAGGAACGCACCCAGCGTCGTGTGGTCGGGTTCGTCGGCGAGAATCCGCTGGAACGCCTCCCGTGCCTGCCCGCGGTCCATGTCGTCGGCGGACTTGTGGCCCGAACCGACCACCTCGGTCATCAGTCGCTTGAGCGGCCACTCCCCGAACTCGCGAGTCGCTTGTGCCATACGAACACCTTCGGGACGGCGCGACGAAATACCCTGCGACTCGTTCCCAGTCTCTGGGACCGCGACCGGGGCGTTTCTATGCGTCTCGCTTCGCTATCAGGCCCAGTCCGATCCACGAGATGACGGCCTCGTCGTCGACGTACCCAGTCATGCGGTTGTCAACTTCGCCGAGGCCGGAGCGGTCGCTCTCGCGTTTCTCGACGACTTCGAGTTCGATGGAGAGGTCGTCACCGGGGCGGACGGGGCGAATCCACCGGAGTTCGTCGATACCCCGGGCACCCTGTGAGGCCCACTCCTCGCGCTCCATCGTCTCGACCAGCAGGCGCATGCAGGCGGCGGCGGTGTGCCACCCGCTGGCCGCGAGGCCGCCGAACATCGAATCTTCGGCCGCCTCGGGGTCCGTGTGGAACGGTTGCGGGTCGTACTGCTCGGCGAACTCGATTATCTCGTCTTCCGTGACCGTGTAACTGCCGTGAGTGGTCGTGTCGCCGACTGCGATGTCCTCGAAGTAGCGGGTCATGTCGCGAGGCACGGCGGGGTGGTACATAGGCGTCTCGGAGCAGTTTTCCCCTGTCCGGGACAGCCCCGACATCGACCGACCGGAAGCGACAGGATTAGGCCGTGGTAGCACTAAAACCGAACAATGAGTCTCCAGTCGGGTGACTGGCGCGAGGGCCTCGACGAGGTGGACGCCGCACTGGTCGACGGATACCAGAGCGGATTCCCCGTCACCGAACGGCCGTTCCGAACTGTCGCCGCCGACCTCGATATCTCCGAGGACGACGCGTTGGCCCGCGTCGAGCGGTTGCGCGAGACGGGTATCTTCCGGCGGTTCGGGGCGGTCCTCAACCCGCCGGTCATCGGCTCTTCGACGCTCGCCGCGGTGTCCGCCCCCGAGGACCGCTTCGAGGAGGTAGCCGAAGTGATAAACGGCCACCGGCAGGTCAACCACAACTACCGACGCGACCACGAGTGGAACATGTGGTTCGTCGTCACCGCCGGGTCCCGCGAGACACGCGACGAAATCATCGCGGACATCGAGGCGGAGACGGGGTTGAGCGTGCTAGTCCTCCCGATGTTGACCGACTACTACATCGACCTCGAATTCCCGGTGGTCAACGGCGACCGGTTCGCACGCGAGTCCGTCTCCGGAACGGACGCTTCCGCGACCCGCATCAGCGAGGACGCGGCGGCGGACTTTTCGGCCCTCGACCGCCGTCTCCTGCTGGAAATCCAGGGCGGGTTCCCGCTCACCGCGACGCCGTACCGCGATATCGCGGACGCGGTGGACGCCGACGTGGCCGCCGTCCTCGACGCCATCGAGCGACTGGTAGCCGACGGCTGTATCAAGCGCGTCGGCTGTGTCGTCAACCACGTCGTGACCGGGTTCGACAGCAACTGCATGGTCGTCTGGGACGTACCCGACGACGAACTCGACGCGCGCGGCGAGACTGTCGGCTCTCTGCCGTACGTCACGCTCTGTTACCACCGTCCACGCCGCCCGGAGCAGGACTGGGAGTACAACCTGTTCACGATGGTACACGGCCGTGAGACGGACGCTGTCGACGCGAAGATAGACGAGTTAGCAGCCGACTACCTGCCCGTCGACCACGAGCGGCTCTACTCGACGGAGACGCTGAAACAGACAGGGGCACGGTACGACGATATTGTCGGGGAGTAACGACCGGGGGGTACGGTCGGGGTTTTTGCTCCAGCCTTTTCGGCGAGCGTGGCCGAGGTGACGAGGCCACGCGAGGGCAAAAAGGTGGTCGCATGTTGTCGGGGAGTAACGACTGGGGGGTACGGTCGGGGTGGTGGTCGACGCGTTCGTCGGGACTCCGGATCTAAAACGCCCGGAACGCTTATCTATCTCTTTTGGCCAAGAGACATACGGTCAGATGACATCCGGTGACCTCCCCACTGTACTGGTGGTCGACGACGAGGCCGACGTGGCCGACGCGTACGCCGCACAGTTGGAACAGTCGTTTCGGGTCGACGTGGCCTACAGCGGTGAGGAGGCACTGGACACGCTCGATGCGGAGACGGACATCGTGCTGCTCGACCGCCGGATGCCGGGGTTGTCCGGCGACGAGGTGCTGGAACGCATCCGCACCGAGGGTCTCGACGTGCGCGTGGCGATGGTGACGGCAGTCGACCCCGGGTTCGACATCATCGAGATGCCGTTCGACGATTACGTGACCAAGCCCGTTTCGAGATCGGACTTGGTCGACACTATCGAGCGACTGCTCACCTGTGCGGAGTACGAGGACCTGTTACAGGACTACTACCGGACGACTTCGAAGTACGCGACGCTCTTGGCGAACAAGAGTGCGACCGCACTCGAAAACAGCGAGGAGTTCGAGGAACTGGAACGGAAACGGGACGCGCTCAGGGAGCAACTCGAAGATACCGTCGACAAGTTCGAGGACCGCCACTTCGCGACGGTGTTCCGGGAGATACACGAGCGGGGCGAAGTCGCACATGGCGTGACCGAAGAGTGAGCAATACCGTTGTGATGTGGGGGCGGCCGGCCCGTTTCACACTGCCTAATCTGCGGAAAAGCTTTTTACTCTCGTTTCTCTCAGATATGATGAGTGAGTAGGTTTGGGCGAGATAACAATCCTCATCGTCGACGACGAGCAAGCGGTTGCGGACATCTATGGCGCGCATCTGGAGGTAGAGTACGATGTTCGCATCGCATACGGTGGTGAAGAGGCACTCGAAAAACTGGACGAGGATGTTGATATCGCCTTCCTAGACCGGCGGATGCCCGGGATGTCGGGCGACGAGGTGCTCGAACAGATACGTGCCGAGGGCCTCGACGTGCGCGTGGCGATGGTGACGGCAGTCGACCCCGACTTCGATATCTTGGACATGGGGTTCGACGACTATCTGGTCAAGCCGATTTCGCGGGACGACCTCTACGAGACGGTAGACAAACTGCTCTCCTATGCCGAGTACGACGAGACGTTCGAGGAGTACTACCGTCTCGTCTCGAAGCGCGCGGCACTCCAGTCCGCAAAGAGCAAGTCGACGCTGGAGGCGAGCGACGAGTATCAGGAACTGACAGACCGCATCGAGGAGCTTGAGGGGGCCCTCGATGAAGCGATGTTCGACCTAGAGGGGGGCGACATGGACGCGTTGTTCTCGTCCGGGAGTGACAGCGACTCCCCGGGTCAGCAACAGCCCTGACCGTGGGGTATGGTTTGGCAATACAGCCCGTACGCAATCATCCACGTCGGGATTACCGTCGTGGTCGCGGCACTCGGGGCCGTCGCGTACCGGCACCGCGACACGCCGGGTGTCGCACCGCTGGTGTGGCTGACCTCACTGAGTTCCGTGTGGGTCGGGCTGGCTGCCGGACGGATGTTCAGTGCCGATCTCTTCTATTCGCGCCTCTTCGATAGCCTGACGTACCTGCCCATCGCGCTCGTCCCCGTCGCGTTTCTCTACTTCGCCGAGGAGTACACCGGGAACAGGACGGTGCTGACGCGGTACGGCCCGGTCCCCTTGCTCGTCGTCCCCGCACTCACGCAGGTCATCGCGTGGACGAACGGCGTCCACGACCTGATGTGGGCGGGACGGGAACTCGTGCAGGTCGGTGGATACGCGGCCCTCTCGCTCGACTTCGGCCCGTGGTTCTGGGTCCACAGCGGCTACTCGTATCTCCTCCTGTTCGTCGGGTCGTTTCTCCTCGTTCGGATGCTGCTCATCGCCGACCACCACTACCGCGGACAGACTGCCGCCATCGCGCTGGGAATCTTCATCCCGTGGGCGGTCAACGCCGCGTACATCAGCGGGTACTACCGCCCGCCGTTCGACCCGACGCCGGCGGCGTTCGCGGCCAGTGCCGCGCTCTTTCTCGTCGCCATCTACCGCCACAAACTGCTGGAACTCGTTCCGGTCGCCCGCGAAGTCGCGCGCGACGAACTCATGGACAACCTCGCGGAGGCCGTCCTCATCGTCGACGACCGGCGGACGGTCATCGACTGCAACGCTCACGCCAGCGATATCGCCGGCATCGACCGAGACGAGATAATCGGCCGGGACCTGTCGGCGACCCTCCCGGCCCTCGACGACGTGGCCGAGGCCGCGGCGGACGCCTCCGACGGGCGGTACGAGACGGAAATCGCACTCCGGAACGACGACTTGCGGTACTACGACGTGCGCATCTCGGACCTGCACCGCGGCGGCGGCCTGTTGCGGGGCCACCTCGTCAGTCTCCGCGACGTGACCGAACGCCGCCAACGCGAACAGCGTCTCGACGTGCTCAACCGGACGCTCCGCCACGACCTGCGAAACGAGGCGAACGTCATCCTCGGATACGCCGAACTCGGCAAGCGCGAACACCCAGACGCCGAGTGGGTCGATGCAATCAAGGAACACGTCGAGGGGTTGGTCGAGTTGAGCGTAACGGTACGACAGCTAGAGCAAGCACTCGACGGCGAGAACGTCGAGTCGACGGTCGTGGACGTATCGGCGATGGTCGAGCGGGTCATCGACGAGGTCACGGCCGACCGGCCGACCGTCGACATCGAGACCGACCTCGAACCCGGTGCGTACGCGTCGGCCATCGAACTGGTCGACGCCGCCGTGACGAACGCCGTGGAGAACGCAATCGAACACAACGACAACCCCGACACGTTCGTCGAGGTGTCCGTCTCGGTTCGGGAGACGGCGGACGACGAAATCGTCGTCGAAATCGCGGACAACGGCCCCGGCATCCCGAAGAGCGAGCGCGCGGTGTTGCTGCGCGGCCGCGAGACGCAACTGGACCACGTCAGCGGCCTCGGTCTCTGGCTCATCAACTGGATAGTGACCGAATCCGGGGGGACCATCGCCTTCGACGAGAACGACCGCGGTGGCAGCGTCGTCACGCTTCGACTCCCTGCGGTCGATGGGTCACCCGAGGACGCCGTGAAGTCGCCCGTCGAGGACCTCGACATCGGCATCGACTTCCGTCGACAGTCCTCGGCCCGGCGTGACCCGTCGTGACACTCCCTTTCGAAAGCACTAATCAGGATACAGCCCTAAGGATGCTCCGATGAGCCAGCAACTGCCGGACGTGCAGGCGTCGAGTCCGGAGGTCTCCGTCGGACTGAACCGCGTCGGCGTCACCGGCGTCGAAAAACTCGTGAAACTCGGCCGTACCGACGACCGTCCAATCGTCCTGATGGCGGAGTTCGAGGTGTTCGTCGACTTACCATCGTGGCGGAAGGGGGCAGACATGTCTCGGAACATGGAAGTCGTCGACGAAACGCTGGAAGCCGCCGTCTCTCAGGAGGTCTGCCGCGTCGAGGACGTATGTGGTGAGGCCGCAGAACGGCTGATAGACAAACACGACTACACGACCAAAGCCGAGGTGCGGATGGAAGCGGAGTACGTCACCCGCGAGCAGACGCCCGAGAGCGACCGGCCCACCCAGTCGACGGCCGACATCATCGCGTCGGCAACCGCCACCGAGGAGGGAACGCACGAGGAAATCGGTGCCCGCGTCACCGGCATGACTGTCTGTCCCTGTTCGCAGGGAATGTCGACATCCCGTGCCCGCGAGACGCTCCGCGGCTTGGGTGTCGAGGACGGCGTCATCGACGACTTCCTCGCGGAGGTGCCCCAACCCGGCCACTCCCAGCGCGGCCACGCCACGCTGACCATCGAGAGCGAGGGCGCGCCCGAGGCCAACCTCAACGACATCATCGAGGTGGCCCGGGAGTCAATGAGCGCGCGCATCTACAACCTCGCCAAGCGTCCCGACGAGGACCACATGACCTACGAGTCCCACAAAAACGCCAAGTTCGTCGAGGACTGCGTGCGCTCGATGGCCGAGGCCGTGGTCAAGGAGTTCCCGGACCTACCCGACGACGCCATCGTGACGATGAAACAGTCGAACGACGAGTCCATCCACCAGCACAACGCCCACGCCGAGCGAGTGGCGGAGTTGCGGGACCTGAAGCAGGAAGTGAACGGGGAGTAAGACGGTTCGCGGGACCGAACGAAGTGAGGGTCCGGGTTTTCCCCCACGGTTTTCGAGGAGCGGTGGCCGAGTTTGTGAGGCCACCCGACGAAGAAAACGGTGGAGTGTGACGCCCACGCCGAGCGAGTGGCGGAGTTGCGGGACCTGAAGCAGGAAGTGAACGGGGAGTACGGTGCCGAACCGGCGGATGCGTTTCACCGGATTGAACCGAATCGGGTCCCGTGTTTATTACCCCGGTCCACGAACCCGGGTCGATGCCCGTGACAACCTCTCGCGACCCGGAGAACGACCGGGTCGCACACCTGCGTATCGACACCGGCGACCTGAACCTCCTCTCGCCCGACGCCATCGGTGACCTCCGCGACGCCGCGCAGTCGGTCCCGGACGACGTGTCCGTTCTGACCGTCGGCCCGGACGCCGCCGACGGAATCGGCGGGCTGACGGCCGGGTTACAACTCGACGCGGTGAAGGACTTCTCCGCGTCGGAGGCCCGGGAACTCATCGGGACGCTCCGAGACGCGAACGCGGCGGTGCGGAATCAGGACGCGGTGACGGTCTGTGCCTGCGGCGAGTACGCCCTCGGTGCGGGACTGGAACTGGCGATGTCGTGTGACTTCCGGGTCGCGACCGAGGAGGCGGCGTTGGGTCTGCCGGAGATCAACGCGGGGTTGGTCACGGGGATTCAGGGCGGCCTGCTGATTCGACTCGTCGGCCTTCAGGCCGCAAAGGAGATGATTTACACGGGTGACCCGGTGTCCGGGACCGAGGCCGAGGAGTTGGGGCTGGTCAACCGGGCGGTGCCGCCCGAAGCGTACGACGACGCCGTCGATACCCTCGTGGGGAAACTATCGGCGAAGAGCCCGGTCATCGCCCGCCGCCAGTCGGAGGTGTTCCGGGCGTGGCGGTCGAACGGCATCGAGGCCGGCATCCAGCACAGTTTCGAGACTATCGCGTCCTGCTTCGACACCCACGACCAACACGAGGCGATGGCGGCGTTCCTCGAGGACCGGGACCCCGCGTTCGAGGGGTACTGACGGCGGGTCAGGCTGGCTCGGCGGCCTCGGCATGCGTCGGTTCCGCGTCGGCCTCTCGCCTGTTCTTGACGACCAGCGCGACGAACACCACGAGGCCGACGGCGCGGAGGCCAATATCGAGGAGGAACGTGTCCGGCGAGACGGCGACGCCGGCGAGTTCGAGCAGGTCGAAGACTACGTCCAGCAGGAGACCCGGAGCCATGAGCAGGAGCGAACTGACGGCGAAGGCGGCCCGTTCGGCTCTGCTGACGGTCGTGTAGAGGAACCCGATGACCGTCGCCGCGAGGGCGACGACGCCGACGAACACGCCGAGGACCGGAATCAGCACCTCGGGGATGGCGAAAGTGGGGTCGGTGAGGTCGGCGGTGTTGACGACGCGGTATGTCTTGTCGGAGTTGGGCACCACCACTCCGGTCCGCAGGAGGACGATGCCCGGTGCGAGGACGAAGGCGAACGGGACGATGGCCTTGTTGAGCGACAGCGAGAACGCCTCGACGCCGGTCTGGAACGGGTCCGACTGCGCGACGCCGGAGGCCGCGTAGGCCGCCACGGCGACGGGCGGCGTGATGTCGGCGATGACGCCGAAGTAGAGGATGAACAGGTGCGCGGCCAGCAGGGGGATGCCGAAGGTGACCAGTGCCGGTCCGAGCAGCGACACGAGGATGATGTAGGTCACGGTGGTCGGCATCCCCATCCCGAGAATGATGGAGGAGACGGCGGTCAGCGTCAACATCAGGAACAGCGACCCGGCTGCGACGGCCCGGATGAGCGACACGAGGTTCGGGCCGAGACCGGAGACACTGATGACGCCGGGGATGATACCCGCGGCGGCGACGGCGATGACCACCGGCACGGCCGTCCGCGCACCGGCCTCCATCGACTTCCCGCCGAACATCAGCACGCGGTACAGGCGGTTCTCGGCGAGCGAGGGGCGGTTGGCGGCGGCCGCCCCTCTGTCGGCGGCGTCCTGTACCTTCGGGTCGAGTTCCAACATACTCGCCGTCATGCGCGGGTTGAACGCGAGGACCAACAGCCCCGCACCGATGGCGTACCAGCCGGCGTTTCCGAGGACGATGGCGAACGCCGCGCCGGGTGGGACGCCCGCGCCACCGGTCCCGGTGAGGAGACCGACGACGCCGACGCCCGCGAGGAGGTGCGCGAGGAACTCGGCACCGCTGATGGCCAGCAACGCCCCCGCGAGCGGCAGTCTCGTGTCCTCGCTGTAGGCCGCCACGAGCGTGATGAGCGCGACGACGGCGAGGACGGTGAACCACGCTGACCGGGCCACGGAGAGCCGTTCTATGATGAGGTAGTACAGGAGCAGGCCGAGCGGCGCGATGTAGAACCACCCGTGCCGGAGGTGTGGCCCTATGTCGACGAGTTCGCTCGGGTCGAGGCCGCCGATGCCCTGCCGGGACGCCTCCAAGTGGACCATCACCCACACGCCGAAGAAGAAGACGACGGCGGGGATGGTGGCGGCGATGATGACGTCGGCGAAGGGGGTCTGGGTGTACTGGACGATGAGGAACGCGGCCGCACCCATCACGGGTGGGAGAATCTGCCCGCCGGAGGAGGCCGCCGCCTCGACCGCACCCGCGAACTCCGGTCGGTAGCCCGACCGCTTCATCAGCGGGATGGTGAACGCGCCCGTCGTGACCGTGTTGGCGATGGAGGACCCGGAGATGGTGCCCATGAACCCGCTGGCGAGGATAGACGCCTTGGCGGGGCCGCCCTTCCGGGTGCCCGTCGCGGCGTACGCGAGGTCGATGAACCACTGGCCTGCACCGCTCATCTCGAGGAACGCCCCGAAGAGGATGAAGATGTAGATGAACTGTACCGAGACGGTGACGGGGATGCCGAACACCCCGTTCTCGGTGTTGTACCAGAGGTTCTGGATGATAGAGGGCCAACTCAACTCGGGGATGGAGAGGATGCCGAGGAACGGCATGTTCTGCGGGATGAGTACGCCGTAGCGGGCGTAGACGATGAACGAGGCGACGATGACCATCAGCGGGAACCCGATGGTCCGGCGGGTCGCCTCCAACACGAGGAGGACGCCGAGAACGCCCAGCAGGAACGCGTAGGAGACGCCGGTCAGCGGCCCGAGCAGGACGGACACCGGGTCGAGGAATGTGAACACCTCCTGTATTGGACGGCCCGCTTCGAGGCCGAACACGCGCATCCGTCGTATCTCGCCGAAGTCGGTGACGTGGTAGGCAGTCGCGAGTATCGACAGGACGACGAGGACGAAATCGACCGGCGTCACGCGGTCCATGTCCGGGTCGACGGCGACCCACCGGACGGCACGGCGCGCCAGTTCCGTGACCCGTGTGACCGGACTCTCGGCACCGACCCGGGCGCGAACTGCCGGCGTCACCCGGCCGAATCGCCGGGAGACGAACCCGTCGCCTCGGGAGGGGGGAAAGACGAGGAAGGCGAGGACGAGCGCGAACCCGACGTGGACTGCGTTGGCTTGGAGCAACTGGAGCGAGGCGAGTTCGATTGGACCGACGAAGGGCACGTCGAACACGAACTCGAACCCCTGTGAGGCGAGTAGTATCTGGTACGTCGAAAACAGGAACCCGATGAGGGCGACGACGACGGCACCCGCGCCACGGAGCGACCGCCGCCGCTCTATCTCTTGGATGAGTTCCTCGGCCTCCTGCCGGAACTCCTCGGGGTCCCTATCGTCGTCGGCGTCGTCCGGCGATTCCACCGTCATCGCTCACCCCACAACCCCGCGAATCCGCTCGACGCCGGACCGTTTCCGGAGGTGGAGTCGGACCGAGTCGCCGCCCGCGACGGCGGTGAGATTGTACGCCCGCTCCCCGACGACGAGCGTGTGGTCGGCGATGTCCCCCGGGTGGACGTACACCTCCGTGAACGTGCCGGGCGGGTCGTAGACCAGCGTCCCGTTCTCCCGGCTGACGTTCGCCCGCGACGGGAGCCCCCAGCCGTAGGACTCGAAGGCCATCCGGGTGTTCTCCAATCGGTCGCCCCGAACCGTGTAGCCGTCGTAGACCCGCGACCGCTCGACGCTGTGGGTGTATTCGAGGCCGACCTCGGTCCCGTTCTCGACGGGGACGGCGAGCAGCGTGGTCCCGCTCTCGGCGCCGTCGACGACGAGCGCGCGCTGTGGCCCGATGCCGGCGACGACGCCCGCGGAGACGAGTAGCGCCACCGCTCCCACCACTAACACGCGGCCGGGGCTGACGAGTGGGAGCATCGAGTGAGTGGTCGGCGTGGTGTTAGCCCATCTCCGTCTCGGTCATCATGTCACTGAAGTACGCCTGTGAACCCTCGTGGAGTTCGATGGACATGCCGTCTTGAGCACTCTCGCGGCTGATGAAGTCCGTCTTGATGGTCAGGTCGTCCACGTTGTCGAAGATGGCGGCCGTGACTCCCTCGACGGTGTCGGCGGGCACGCCCTCGCGGGTCGCAATCATCGCCTGCACCGCGACAGTCTCCACGTCGTCCCCGACGCCGGTGTAGGTTCCACCGGGGATAGTGTCGTCGGCGAACCACGACGCGGCGTCCTTGACGGCCTCGCGGTTGTCGCCCGCGATGGGGACGATAACGATGTCGTTGGTGTTGGCGAGGTCCTCGATAGCACCGACTGGCCACCCGCCGACGACGAACGCGGCGTCGATGTCGCCGTTGCGCAACTGGTCTGCGGCCTGTGAGAACGAGGCGTTCTGCTCGGTGTAGTTCTCGCCGATGCCGACGGCGTCGAGTATCTGCTGTGCGTTGACCTGCGTCCCCGACCCGAGGTCGCCGGTGTTGATGGTCGCCCCTTCGAGGTCGGACAGTTGCGTGATGCCCGTATCCGACAGCGTCACGAGGGTAATCGTCTCCGGGTACAGCGTGGCGACGCCTCGGATGCTCTCGATGGCGTTGTCCTGGAACACGTCGATGCCGGTGCCGTTCTTGGCGAAGAAGGCGATGTCGTTCTGGATGAGCGCGAAGTCCGCGTCCCCGTTCGCGAGGCTCCCGACGTTCTCGACGCTCGCGCCGGTCGACTGTACGTTCAGCGTAAACTCCGTGTTGTCCTCGACGACGGTCTTGAACTCGTTCGAGAGCGGGAAGTACGTCCCGCCCGTCCCGCCCGCGTGCCACGTGAGACGGGTCGCCCCGTCGCCGCCACCGTCACCGTCCGCCGGTGTCTCCGTTTCGGTACCGTTCCCGTCGCCGTCCCCGTCATCGCCGTCCCCGTTCTGCCCACAGCCAGCGAGTCCCGCGATACCTGCCACGCCCGCGACCTGCAGGAACCGCCGCCGGGTTGCCTGTCGAACCATACCCCCCACGTCCCGGCCACGCTACATATCTATACACTGCTTATGGCCGGTAAATGCGTCCTAACCGGCCAAATCCGCAGTTTCGCGGACCTCGTCTCGCCCCGTCCGCAACCGCGCTAGAGCATGAGGCTCTCGGCGTCGGCCCACCGTGGCTCGAACTCCGAGCGGACGTTGGACGCGAACTCGCGGTCCTTGAGGTCGATGACGGCGAACGTCTCGTCGGCGTTGAGCGGGTGCGGGACCTCGATACACACCTCGGCGTCGTCGACCAACTCGAAGGTCCCCGTGACGTTGCTCGACGTGCGGACGCTGAACTGGTCGTGTCGGGCCAACTGAGACTGGTAGCGTTCACCGACACTTTCGGGGAGCGAATCGATGAGTTCCGGGCGCATCAACAGCGACACCTCGACACCCCGGTCGAGTGCTTCCGACAGTTCCTCCACGAACAGGTCGCCGACGGTGTCGATGTCGAACTGCTGGGAGAGCGTCGAGGCGACCATGACGATGCGCTCGTCGGCCGCGGCCATCCGCTCGACCAGCAAATCGACCGTCTCGTCGGGACCGACGGCGGCTGTCCAGAACGTCTCCTCGACCGGCTCCGAGGTTTCGAGTTCGCCCACGAGGTCGTCGACGATGTCCTCGTACTGGGTCGCTTTCTCCTGTAACTCTCGTTTCTTGTCCTCCAACAGCCGGTCGAGTGCCGTTCCCGGCTCGACGGCGACGTACTTCTTGGGCCGACTCGCGCTCTGACTCCGGACCAAATTGTACGTCTCGATACTGTTGAGTACGTCGTAGATACGCCCCATGGGGACGTCGCTGACACGTGACAACTCTTTGGCAGTTGTCGGACCTGTCTTCAGTAGTGCCCGATAGGCGCGTGCCTCGTACTCGGACAACCCCAAGTCTCTCAGACTTGCCATTGTGTGTCGGTCGGATGGGGGGAATATAAACGCATCGCAAGTTTACCGTCGTGTCCCGGCAACTCGGCCGTGGTTTGGCGGTCCGGGACCGGAGTCGGGGGTGTGGCCGCGGCGAGTTCAGTCGTCGCCGGTTGCGAGCGTCGCGAGGGCGTCGGGCGTGTCGGCCGTCCCGGTCTGGTCGCCGTCGTCGAACAGGTGGACTTCACCGTCGGGCACGTCCGCGCCCGGAACGACGACGGCCTCGTGGTCGGCCACCCGGAGTGCGGCGCGGTGGAGGTCACTGCCTGCGGGAGCCCCGACGCGGAACGTCCGGGGTGCGTCGAGCCGGGCGGCCACCGTGGCGTATCCCGCGACTTCGACCCCCAGCCGCTCGGCTGCTCCCGCGAACGCTGTCACGGCGTCGCGCGCGACATCCCGGTACTCGTCGTCGCCGGTCAGGGCCGCCAAGTCGACCAGCGCGTCCGCCAGTTCGACGTTCGTATCGAGCGGGTACAGTGCCCGGTCACAGAGCCCCGACCCGTCGAGCGGCCCGTCTCGGAACGCGCCCGTCTCGTCCCGGAGCGTCTCGATGGTGTACGTCGCAACTGTCTCGGCCGTCTCAGTGTGGTCCCCGAGGACCTGCCCGGCGGTTGTCAACCCCGCGAGCAGTCGCGCTTGGTCGACCAGAAGACCGGACTCCCCCGTCTCGCCGTCCGGGTCCCGGTAGTGGGTCACCGCACCGTCCTCGACGAGGTCCGCGAGCACCGTTTCGAGTGCGCGCTCGGCGTACCGGCGTGCGGGTTCGTCGTCGGTGTAGGCGGCGAAGACCAGCAGTGCCTCGACGGCGAGGCCGTTGCGGTCCGCGAACACCGTCGGGTCGACGTGTGGCGGGTCGGCCGACTCGCGGTCGCTCGGCCCCATGCGGTAGTAGTCGTCGTCACCGGCCTGACTGGCCGCGAAAGCGTCGCGCTCGTCGTTCCACAGCGTCGTCGTCAGGTACTCGACGGTCTGTGCCGCGGGGGTCCGGTACGCCTCTTCCCCGGTGTAGCGGTACGCCCGGGCGAACGCTCGCACGACGCTCGCGTTGTCGTCGAGGAGTTTCTCGCGGCTCGGACTGCTCCAGTCACGCGCCCCGGCGTAGCGATAGAAGCCACCGTCGTAGGTGTCGAGCAGGTGCGTCCGAACTGCTTCGAGCGTCCGCGTCGCCTGGTCGCGCGCCCGGACCAAGGCGAACTCGACTGTCTGTGGGAACGGGAACTTCGCGTCGGTCCCCCACCCGCCGAACTCGTCGTCGAAGGCCGCGAGCAACTGCTCGACCATGTGTTCCTCTGCGCGCGCGGTCAGGTCGCCCCCCGGCGGCGTGCCGTCACGGAGTGCCCGCGGCACGCGCCCGGCGTCGGTGCCCTTCGCGTCCCACGTCCCTCGGACGGAGTCGAGGATGTCCCGGAAGCCGTCGACGCCGAGAAAGCCCGCACCGGTCAGTATCTCGCCGTCGGGCGTACAGAATACCGTCGACGGAAAGCCGCCCATGTTGTACCGCTCCCGAACTCGGGGGTGGCGGTCGGCGTCCACGCGGACCGGAACGAACCCGTCGTTGATGTTGGCTGCGATGCGTGGCTCGCTGTAGGTCGTCGCGTCCATCCGGTGGCAGTGCGTACACCACGGGGCGGACAGCGAGAGCAGGACGGGCTTGCCCGCGCGCGCTGCGGCTGCAAAGGCGTCCTCGCCCCACTCGCGCCACTCGACTTTCGTCCGTGCCGCCGCGTCGTCCATACCGAGGGGTCGGCGACCACGACGCATCAATCCTGCGTCACCGACCGCCGACTGCGAGCGCGGGGCAGACCGGTCGGAAGCGGTCCTATTTTGAGTCGCGGCCTGCTACGGTGGGTATGCTCCGCATCCTCGCGGTGTTGCTGCTCATCCCCCTGCTCGACATCATGCTGTTGTTCGTGGTGGCGGGCTTTCTGGGAGCGGTGCCAACCGTCGCCTTGGTCGTTCTGACGGCACTCGTGGGCCTCATGCTCGTCCGTGCGGAGGGGCGGAACACCCTCCGGAAGATACAGGCCAAACTCGGACAGGGCGAACCGCCGACCGACGAACTCATCGACGGCGGCCTCCTGCTGATTTCGGGGACGCTCCTGCTCACCCCCGGCCTCGTGACGGACCTCGTGGGGCTCGTGCTGGTCGTCCCGCTCACGCGGTACCCCATCCGCGTCGCCGTCAAGAAGTGGGTCGTCGTCCCCTACGCCGACGCGAAGGGCCGCGGGTTCGTCACCGGGAACGTCTACACCGGCGGCTTCCCGGGCGGCGACGCCGACGCCGCCGGCCCCCGGCAGGGCGGACAGGGCGACACCTACGACGTGGACGAGGACGCCTACGACGTGGACTTCGAGGACGACGACGACACCCGCCAGTAACGCGCTCACGGCCGGAGACGCGGGTCCCGTCTCCCGGTTCCCGTGGCCTGTCTCGCCTCGGCTGAAAAGAAACGCTTAACACAACCACGGCGGAACATCCTGACGCGCTCAGTGCGGGCCAATAGCTCAGTTAGGTTGAGCGCTCGGCTGATAACCGGGAGGTCTCCGGTTCAAATCCGGATTGGCCCACTATTCTGTCGCTCGCAACCCGCGAGCGACGCATCGTGCCGCAGGACGGATTTGAACGAGAGAAGTCGCAGCCCGCGCAGCATCGTGAGCAGGACCGTCTTCGCCGTTGTTCGAATCCGGAGTGGCCCACGTTCTCCGCGACGCAACCGAGGAGCGAAGCGACGAGTCTGCGAGCGTGAAAACGCTCCTAAACGGCATTTGTACCCTGAAAGTCACAGCCCGGAACGGCGAGCGGAGCGAGCCGCACGCCCGGACTGCCCCATACGTCACACCAGTCAGTACGAGACAAATATATAGTATTAATAGTCGGGTTTATTAGAGTCTGATTCGGCAATTCTGATTCGAATGCCCTCCATTACTTGACGTGCGTTCCTCATCAGTCTGAGCGCGACACCACTCGCCGCCAGCGGGTGTACGGCCTTACAATCCTATCCAACGCCTGCCCATTGGGTAACCGTCTACCTGGGTGAGCGGGAGGAAACACACAACGTTACGGTCACAGTGACAAACAGCGGCGGGGAGACGCTCTTCGAGAAAGAGTATCATCTCTCTGATAGTAACGAGGCCAACGAAGACGCACCATTCCCAGAATCAACCGACCCCGAAAGTGTCAAAGTATCGGTTGACGGAACCCAGTTCGAACGCGATTGGCCGGGCTTTGAGCAGCGACAACTCCCCTGTAGCGGCCAGAACTCGAGTGGCATCGAGCTATGGATTGAGAACGCTGAAGACGGGTCACCAACGGTTCGACTCGAAGCGGACTGCCAACACGTTACGATGGAGTGACAACCCACATTCGAAAATATGTGATTTATGACATGGGTGGGAACTTCTCGCGCCATCAGGCCCTGCTCCTTTCTTCAGACCCTCGCATAGCCAGCTAGGTGACCGGAGACGAGGTCGGGAGACTGGCGGTTTCAGGTTCACTTGCTCTGCAACGTACGCGCTCTGTATTCAGCGGCACGACAAGCACCTGCCAAGCCAGAGCGGTTGTTCTGGCTCTGCGGACAATGGGGTGAGTGTTGAAATTTCCCCGTCCGAGGTGGATGTGGTTAATCCCCGGGAGTGCAGCCTCATCAGACGGGATTGTTCGGAACTGAACGTAACACCGTAGGAGACACGACGAAGAGTGTGCCGCTAACGGGCTTCAGAAGCGGAGACAACCGCGAAAAGTGAATACGGGCAGTGAGGTCGTTCTTTCACGGGTTGAACGAATCCTGCCGCAGTACGTCTCAGTGGTTGTTTCTGGAAACTGGAACCGCCCGCCTCCTCCGGGCGAGAGTCGCTTACACTCCCGAATGTCGAACCGGAACTGCGGGGTGGTTTCGTCAGCCAATGTCGCCGTGATGGTCCCGCTGTGTGGCCATCTCGGCGATGGGCGTGCCGACTCTCGAAGCAGTCACGTCGTGGCACCGGCCGGCCGATGTACGTCGAGCACCGAATGTACGGCGGCCCAGTCGACAGGGGGTTCGCGGTCCGCCAGTACCTGTTGCACCGCGTCGACGGACGCACCGTAACGGTCCTGCCACGCCGGTTGGCAGGCCCGTTCCAACGTCTCGGCCACGTCGGTCACGCGGTCCTCGAGCGTGTCGAGTCGCCCCGCGACGGCGTCCCAGTCGGGGTTTCCGTCCGTCGCGACCGGCCACGACCGGAGCGTGTCCAGTTCGGCCCGGAGGTCCGCCACGAGGAGGGCGAGCGATGCGTGCTGCATCGCCGCGTCGGCCCATGTCGCCGCGTCGCCGTCCGCAGCGACGTCCTCGGCCGCGCCCTCGAGCGCGTCGACCGCCGTGGCGAGGTCGTCGACGTCCCCGCGCAGGGTCGCGGCGCGTTCGTCCTCGTTGTTCACCCACGTCTCGAACTCCTCGAGTGCCACCTGTACCTCGTCGGCCCGGTGTTGGACCCCCGTCGCCTCCTCGTGGACCTCGCGCAAATCACGGACAGCTTCGTAGGTCACGCCGTCGTCCTGACCCATGACGCTCCCTAGGGTCCGCTGGACAGCGGCTAGATCCTCTTCGACCGAGTCGACGGTCGCCGCGAGGCTGTCGAGACGGGTCCGGACCAGCGACACCTCCGTGACCGGCTCGGCTGTCGTCCGTGCCTCCTCGAGAGCCGTTCTGGCCAACTCTGCTCGCGTCTCCGCGGTGGCGAGGACCTTCGCCGTCTGACCCACGGTGTCCTCGAATGCCGCCGCGGTCACGACTCCGTCCTCGAGCACACGGTCGAGCGTGTGCCGGACCGTCTCTCGTTCGGCGTCGCTGCCCGAAACCACGGTGTCGACGGCGTCGGCAATCGGCCGGCCAGTCAGGTCACGGCCGTGTACGCGACTCATGGACGACCGGTCGGTACGGAACTGTATCATCCTTTCCGTCGCCAAATATATAGACGCAATAGCGAACTGTTCGGGTACAAATACGATATACCCGTACAGTGTGTTCAGGGGCCGTAAAGAGCCTAACACCTCGGTATTATAAACCGGTTTTATTGTCCCCCAACCTGGCTCAGATGATGACATCAGACAGTAAACTGTCGAAACGGCTGTCACGACGGAAGTTCCTCGTCACGTCGGGTGTGGTTGGTGCGGCCGGCTTGGCCGGCTGTAACTCACAGTCCGACGGCGACGGATCCGACGGTGACGGTGACGGGTCCGGCGACGGGTCCAGCGATGGTGGGAGCCAGAACGAGGGCTCCTCTGGAGGCGGCGGGAGCGAAACGTCGCTGCTCAACGCCGAGGGGTCCTCGACGGTGTACCCCATCTCGAACAAGGGTAGTTCTTACTGGAACTCCAACGCGCCGCCGAGCGACGGCGAGTACTGGGGGGCCAACGACGAGGGGAGCGTCCCCGGCTGGGACGAAATCGACACCGACATGCTCATCGCCGACTACTTCGCCAGCCAGTTCGGCTTCGAGGCGACCGACCAACGCTCTGACCCGCCGTTCCAGACTACGGTCGGCCTGAGCCACTCCGGCACCGGCTGTGAGGCCGTCGTCGACGGCCTAGTCGACATCGGCAATTCCTCCGGTCCCATCACGGCAGAACTGGACTGGAGCGAACAGCGGGCCCAAGAGACGGTCGTCGACAACGTCGTCGGTCGGGACGGCCAGCCGGTCGTCGTCAGCAGCGACGTCTCCGATGCCGGCGTCTCCCAGCTCACCGGCGACCAGATCCGCGCCATCTACCAGGGCGAGGTCGACAACTGGAGCGACCTCGACGGCGTCGACTACGACCAGGAAATCTACGTCATCGGTCGCGCCGAGGGCTCCGGGACGGACACCTCCTTCCGGCTGAACATGCTCGGTGACGCCGACGCGCCGATGGAGGTCGACACCCGCCAGGGCCAGAATCAGCAGGTGGCCCAGCTCGTCTCCCAGAACCAGGGTGCCATCGCGTACATGGCACTGGCGTTCACGAGCGACCAGGTTCAACCCATCGGCATCGACTTCGACGGGACGCTCTACGAACCCGACCCGGACGCCGAGAACACCATCTTCGACAGCGACTACCCGCTGAACCGGAACCTCCACATGTACACGCTCGTTGAGGACAGCAACCCCAACGGCGGGGGCCTCGACCGGCGCGAGGCGGCGTTCCTCAGTATGTTCCTCACAGAGTTCGGACAGGTCACCTTCGTCGAGGACAACAACTACATTCCGCTGCCGACCTCCGACCTCGAGGAGATGAAGAGCAAGGTCAACGAACTCAAGCCCTGACGGTCGGCCCGTCGCGGGCGCACCTACCGAGCCGAACTACCTCTTTGGATACGAGACGACGACACACCGAACGCTACACGATATGACACGGAAACCCGACGAGACGACGGTCAGCACGCGGATTGGACGCTGGCGAAGGCAGGCACGGCGGTTCATCGACCGTACGGAGACGAGCGCGCTGGTCACTGTCTCGGTGATGATGGTGGCACTGCTGGCCGCCCTCGGCGGCTTTCTCGCCGTCTCGTCGCTGACGGTCGGCCCCTTCGCGGTGTTCTTGGTCGCCGCCGGGTACGGGTGGCTCCGACACCAGGAACTGACCGCCCGGGCACTGACGATGACGATGACCGCCTCGACGCTGCTCATCCTCGGCCTCATCGTCGTGTTCATCTTCCGGGAGTCCGTCCCGGTCGTGCGCTACGAGACGGCGACCGTTTTCGGAATCGAGGTCCCGGGCGTCCGGATGTTCGTCCAGACCCGGTGGGACGCGGTGACCGACCCGGTCCGGTACTCGATGGTCCCGATGATCCACGGGACGCTGCTGGTGACGGTTATCGCGACGGTAGTTGCCGCACCGCTCGGCGTCGCCGCCGCCCTGTTCCTCTCGGAGATCGCCCCGCCGACGGTCCGGGAGGCCGTCAAGCCCGGTATCGAGATTTTGGCCGGCATCCCTTCCATCGTCTACGGGTTCATCGGGTTCACCCTGCTGAGCCCGTGGGCCAGCGACCAGTTCCGGACGACCGGCCAAGGGACGTACCTCTTCGTCGGCATCGTCGTCGGCCTGATGGCACTGCCGACGGTGGTCTCGGTCGCCGAGGACGCGCTTAGCAGCGTTCCCGAGTCGATGAAGAGCGGGTCGCTGGCGATGGGGACGACCGACTGGCAGACGATGACCTCCATCACGCTCCCCGCGGCGTTCTCGGGCGTCTCGGCGGCGGTCCTGCTGGGCGTGGGCCGGGCCATCGGCGAGACCATGGCGGCGACGGTGATGCTCCGGGGCGTCCCGCGGCTCACCGACCCGCTGGTCAACGTCTTCTACGGCCAGGAGACGCTCACGTCGCTCATCGCCCGCAACTACGGGAATGCAGACGGTCTCCAGATGGACGCCCTGTTCGTCGCCGGCGTCATCCTGTTCGTCACCGTCCTGATTATCTCCGTCGGGTCGCAGTACATCGAGTGGCGGATGCGGGAGAAACTCGGGGGTGAGGTCTGATGGCCGGCGCGGCCGAGTCGGAACTCGTCAGTGACCGGACCGACGTGACGGAGGCCGTCGCCGCCGGGACCGTCGGCCTCGCCACCGTCCTGTTCGCGCTCTCGCTGGCCGCGTTCTTCGGGCAAGTGTCGGTCACCGGCAGCCTCGCTGGCGTGCCGGTCGTCGGCCTGTTCGGCGGTCTGCTGGTGCTCCTCGGGACGGCAGTCGTCACGTTCGGGGTTGGCTCGTACCTCGATGCAGTGGACACGTCGCCGAGCCCGAGTGCCGGCCTCGTGGCGGCTTTCGCCGCCGCAGTACCGTGGTTCGTCGCTGGTGCTAGCGTCGGAGCCGTCACGCTCGGGTTCGGTACCGGCGGCGGGTCCGTCGTCGGCCTCGTCACCGCCGCCATCGCGTTCGCGGCCACCGCGCTCCCACGTGAGGATATCGGGTCTACGCTCCCAGTTGGAACCCTTTCGATACTAGCCGGACTGGTCCTGTTCACCGGCGTCGTCGGGGCGGAGTGGCTCTGGAACCTCGGCTGGGAACAGCAGGCGTCGCTGACGGGCGGGTTCGTCGTCCCGACGATTACGCTCGCCACCTCGCTGTTCGTCGGGTGGGCGGCCGCGAAGGCCTACGGCGGGTTCGGAGCCAGCGGTCGCCGTACCGGCGCGTTCGTCCTCGTCTACCTGAACGCGCTCTCCATCGTCGGCGTGCTAGTCGTTCTGGTGGCGTTCACCGTCTTCCGTGGCCTCCCCGGTGTGTTCGCAGGCGCGGAATTTGGACTCGGAGTCGGGCCTACGGTGACGCTGTTCGGCTTCTCGTTCCAGTTGCCGGTGTCGCTGCCGTTCGTGATGAATGGCGTGGCACTGCTGAACGACTTTCAGGGCGTGTTGCCCGCCATCGTTGGGACGTTCTGGCTGGTCGTCGGGGCCGTCCTGTTCGCGGTGCCGCTGGGGATCGGGGCAGCGATATTCCTCACGGAGTACGCCGAACGCGGGCGGTTCACCCAGGCCGTCGAGGTCGCCACCAACGGCCTCTGGAGCACCCCGAGCATCGTCTTCGGCCTGTTCGGGTTCGCCTTCCTCATCCCGCGATTCGGAAACGGCAAGTCGCTGCTGTCGGGGATGCTCACGCTCGGGTTCATGCTGTTGCCGCTCGTGCTCATCACGAGTCGCGAGGCGATGCTGTCGGTCCCCGACGAGTACCGCGACGCTAGTGCCGCCCTCGGCGTGACCAAGTGGCAGACAATCCGCAGTGTCGTCCTCCCGGCGGCTTTGCCCGGAGTCGTCACCGGCGTCATCCTCGGCGTGGGCCGCATCGCCGGCGAGACGGCCCCCATCCTGCTGACGATGGCGGGCGGGACGTTCGTCCCCGGGGGACAGACCGTCGACGTCATCGGCGGCTTCGAGTTCACCGCGGCACCGCCGTTCGTCGCCAACCCCGAACTCCTGCAAGCGACATCGGCACTGCCGTACCAGCTGTTCGCGCTCATCACCGCGGGCGTGGGACTGGGCCAGAACGTCGCCAACCCCGATAGCTTCCGGTGGGCGACGGCATTGGTCCTGCTCCTCGTCGTCCTGTCGTTCTACGCGGTGGGCATCGGGGCGCGGTACTACTTCAGGCGGAAACTACAGTACGAGTGACAATGAGCGAAACCACACAGTCAGAGACAGTCGACACCGACCGCCCGCCCCAGACGACGACGGGCGAGACAGCAGAGGAGATACGCGACGCTTGGACAAACTACCAGTTCGAGGGCGAGGCAAAACTCGTCACCGAGGACCTAGATGTCTACTACGGTGAGGACCACGCCCTCAAAGGCGTCACCATGCAGATACCCGAACAGAGCGTCACGGCCCTCATCGGCCCCTCCGGGTGCGGGAAGTCGACGTTCCTGCGCTCGCTCAACCGCATGAACGACCGCATCCGATCGGCCCGGGTCGACGGGTCGGTCCGGCTCGACGACAAGGAGGTCTATCAAGACGGTGTCGACCTTGTCGAACTCCGCAAGCGCATCGGCATGGTGTTCCAGTCGCCCAACCCCTTCCCCAAGTCTATCCGGGACAACATCACTTACGGCCCACGCAAGCACGGCGACATCGAGACCGGCCTGCTGGCTCGTCTGCTCGGCCGCGACGACCGCGACGAGGCGGAGTCACTCGTCGAGCAGTCGCTCCGGCAGGCCGCCCTCTGGGAGGAGGTCGCAGACCGACTCGACGACAACGCGATGGGGCTCTCGGGCGGGCAGCAACAACGACTCTGTATCGCCCGGTGTCTGTCGGTCGACCCCGATGTCATCCTGATGGACGAACCGGCCTCCGCGCTCGACCCCATCGCCACAGCCAAGATAGAGGACCTCATCCACGACTTGGCCGAAGACTACACCGTCGTCATCGTCACCCACAACATGCAACAGGCCGCCCGCATCTCCGACCAGACCGCCGTCTTCCTGACCGGCGGCGAACTCGTCGAGTTCGGCGACACCGACAAGATATTCGAGAACCCCGAGAGCCAACGCGTCGAGGACTACATCACCGGGAAGTTCGGGTGACACTATGGCACGCGAAATCTACCAAGAGGCACCCGAGGACTTCCACGCCGACGTGGTCACAGTGGGTGGCCTCGTGACCGACCGGGTCGAAACGGTGCTCCGAGCCCTCCGGGAAGGCGACCACGCGGCCAACATCGCCGCTCGCACGCTGTACATGACCGAGAGCGACCCTGCCCTCATCTACTGATGGAATCGCGCAAGGTACAGGAGGTCGGTGGCGGCACGTACACGGTTTCGCTCCCGCGGTCGTGGGCCGACACCCAAGCTATCGAGGCCGGATCCGTCGTCGACATTCACACGCACATCGACGACCTGCTCGTCGTCCAGCCACGTGGCCACAGTGACGATGCGACACTCCGGGCACGCGTCCGGGTGGACCACGACGAGACGGCCCGTCTCGAACACACGCTCCGGGCGGCCTACAGTGCTGGTGCCGAAGAGATACGCTTCGTCGCCGCCGACTCGTTTACTAGAGACCAGCGACGAGTGGTGAACCGGGCGGCCAGCGAACTGGCTGGGGTTACACTCGACGGAGGGACGGAGTCACACCTCCACGTCAGGACGTTGCTTGATGCCGAGGAGGTTTCCATCTGGCAGTCCGTTCGCCAACTCAAGTTCGTGACACTGTCGATGTACCGTGAAGCCACTGCCGCCCTCCTCGGGGAGAGGACGGCGGACAGTGTTTTGCACCGGGACGACGACGCCGACCGGTTGTTCGCCATCGTTGACCGCCACTTCGACCGGTCGCTGTCACGACTCGACGAGGTCGACGCGCTCGACCTGACCCGCACAGAACTGTTCAGGGCACGGACCATTGCCCGCGAACTCGACCGTGTCGCAGACCACGCCGAGCGTATCGCGACGGTCACACGCCGTCTCGACGAGCCAGTCGACGAGTCCTTGGCGGCGGACGTTCGACCCATCGCCGAGTCGACACGGACGATCGTAGAAGACGCCAGTCAGTGTGTCATCGACGACGGTGCCATCGAGACCGCCTACGAGGTACTGGCGGCCAAAGACGACCTGTTAGACGAGCTCGACACCCTACAGTCGAACCTGCTTGACGCCGGGACCATCTCTCCCCGATTGGTACGCGCAATGGACAGTCTTCGACGGACTGCGGAGACCGGCGGCAACATCGCGGAACTCCGCATCCGAAGTGCTGTCCAGACAGGTGAAATAAATGACCAGCGATTGGGACCCTCCGCGAATCTCGAAACTCCTCCTGACAGCAGATAACTTCTCACACCCACGTGGCTACCGACTCGACCGAGATGTGACGAACCATCAGATGGTCCCGCTCTCGTCTAGAGTTATTCAATCACTGAACCATCTCAGCCGTCCGACAACATCCGAGTTACAGGATGTTCCCTGTCAATACGCAATCGCCACTGCGCTTGAGTGGGATCCAAACGTGTTGACTACGTCCGTTCTATTCAGCAGCGTTCCTGAGACACATCACTAGGTGGTGTTGAACAGGGTCAGACTCTGCATCGCCAGATTATACCGAGACAGCCTGTAGCTCAACCTCAAATCCAGATAGCAATCACTGAGCACCGCTCGGCTAGGTACTTAGCGCAGCAATCTTTCTCGGGAGTAGCGTGAATCTGGTTCTGTCGGCGGTGGTGAGTCCGACTCGTACGTGACCGAGTGGTCCCGAGCAGTGCGGGGCTGATAACCGGGAGGTCTTCGGTTCAAATCCGGAGTGGCCCACGTTTTTGCCACGAACACCTCGTGAGTGGCAAAACGATGCAGCCAGGAGGATTTGAACGAGAGAAGTCGCAGCCCGCGCAACATCGTGAGCAGGACCGTCTTCGCGTTGTTCGAATCCGGAGTGGCCCACGTTTTCCGCGACGCAACCGAGGAGCGGAGCGACGAACAATCCGTGAGTGGCAAAACGATGCCGCCGAGCGGATTTGCCGGGTCACAACCCGGAGCGCGTTCACACTGGGGAGAGCAAGATTCAAGCCCCGTGACCGGGACAGGAAAACAGTGTTCTCAGGCCTGCGACGGGTCGAGCGATACGTCCGGACGCGGCCGCTGGTCGACGAGCGACTTGGCGTACTCGTGGCCGTCGGGTTCGGGTGGTTCCTCCTGTTGGGGACGCGGCTCGTCATCCCCGCGCTTCTCCCGAACATCCGCGCGGAGTTCGCGTTCTCGAACGCCATCGCCGGCTCGCTCTACACGCTCCTCCTCGGCGTCGCCGCCCTGTTGCAGTTGCCGGGCGGTATCATCGCCGACCGGGTCGGCGGGCGGTCGGTCCTGCTGCTCGGCATCGGTGCTGGCGTGGGCGGCGTGACGCTCCTCGCGGCCGCACCCACCGTCGCAGCGTTCGTCCTCGGTATCGTCCTGTTCGGTGCCGGAACCGGCATCTACGGGACGCCGCGCGTGACCGTCCTCTCGGCCGTCTACCCCGACCGGGACGGGACGGCAATCGGCCTCGTCTCGGCCGCGGGCAACGCCGGCACCACGCTCTTACCGGTCGTCGCCGGGAGCCTCGCCGCGGCCGTCGGCTGGGCGTACGGGTTCTGGTTCGCGGTGCCGTTGCTCGTACTCGGCCTCGGTCTCGTCTGGCGGTTCGTCCCGGCGGCGGCCGGGAAGGCCGACGGCACCACGTCGTTCCGGGAGGACGCACGGACTGTCCTCGCGGGTATCGGCGACCGGCGGGTCTTGCTCGCGACGGCCATCATGACGGTGATGTTCTTCACCTATCAAGGGGTGACGGCGTTCCTCCCGACGTACTTGGTCGAGGCGAAATCGGTCTCCGAACAGGTGGCGGCGACGCTGTTCGGCCTCTTTTTCGCCGGCGGCGTCGTCTTCCAAGTCGTCGGCGGCAACCTCGGTGACCGGTTCGGCCAGCGGCGGGCGATGACGGGCCTCCTGTTCGCCAGTGCCGTGACGGTGTTCTCGCTCCCGTTCGTCCCCAGCGGACTCGTGTTGGTCCCGCTGGTCCTCGCGTTGAGCGTGCAGTTGGGGTTCTGGCCCATCGTCTTCTCCTACACCGTCGCGGCACTGCCCGACGAGGGACAGGCCAGTGGCCTGGGTCTGCTCCGGACGTTCTACCTGCTCGTCGGGGCACTCGGGTCGACGGCCGTCGGGATACTCGCCGACGCGGACCTGTTCGACGAGGCCTTTTTCCTGCTCGCTGGCCTCGCGCTGGTCGCCACGCTCGCCACGCTGCTGTTGCCCGCTCCTCACGGTGAGGAGGCGTAGCCGTCACCGCCGTCGTCCACGGTTGCCCCGGCGGACGTGTCGCCGTAACGACTGTTCCGAGGACGAAACAGGTATGCTCGTCAGACGCCTGTCAACGAATACCGAATGGACGCGCCGAACGTGTTGCTCGTCGTGCTTGACTGTGTTCGCGCGAAGAATACCTCGTTGCTCGGACACCGGCGCGAGACGACGCCGTTTCTCTCGACGTTCGCCGAATCGGCGACGACGTACACGCAGGCCCGGACGACGGCGAGTTGGTCGCTCCCGGCACACGCGAGCCTGTTCACCGGCGTCCCCTCGGAGGGGCATCGACTCTGCATCACGGAGCGACTCGAACCCGGCCAGACCGTCTTCGACTTCCTCGCCGGGGAGGGGTACGACACCGGGGTGTTCACCGAGAACCCCTATCTCACGATTCACCCGTCGAACCTGCGGGCCTGCTTCGAGAACGTCGTCACCGAACGGCCCGACTCGACGGACGTGGACGACCCGGACGAGACACGGAAGCGCGTCGACGGGTTCTGGTACGCCGACCGGTTCACCGAGTGGGTCGACGACCGGGCGGGGCCGTGGGCCGCCTGCGTCAACCTCATGGACGCGCACACGCCATACGAGACGCGTGAGGCGTCCGACGAGTGGAGCGACCCCCTCTCCCGGCGCGTCCACGACGAACTCCCGATCAAGTGGGAGTGGGGCGTCTACGGTGGTCGCATCCCGCCCGTCGTCGGGAGCCTCCTCGAACCGCTCTACGACGGTGCCATCAGGCAGGCCGACGCCGTCCTGAAGCGACTCCTCGGGGCACTCGACGCCCGGGCCGAACTGGACGACACGCTCGTCGTCGTCACCGCGGACCACGGCGACGGGTTCGGCGAACCGGCCCACGTCCCCGCCGAGCCACCCGCCATCATGCACGGGATGGGGACCCACGAGGAACTGTTCCACGTCCCGCTCGTGGTGAAAGCACCCGGCCAGTCGCGGGGGCGGACCGTTACCTCGCTCGCGACGCTCGCGAACTTCCCCGACGCCGTCCTCGCCGCGTTCGACGGCGCGACGGACGACGCGGGCTGGTTCGTCCCCGAGAACGGCCGGACGACGGCGTACCAAGCACCGCCGGACGGGCAGACGGCGGCGAAGGCAGACCAACACACCGACCACCCCGAGCGGTTCCGCCGCCCGGCGGCAATCGTCTACGAGGACGGCCCCGGCGACACGGTGTACAAGCGTGCGGCGTGGGGGGAGGACACCTACAGTGCCGTCGTCCGCGGCCGCCGTGCGGAGGTGACCGACGAGCGGACCATCGAGGCCCACCCAACGGCCGTCATCGACGCCGTCGCCGAGCGGAGCGAACATCTCGACATCTCACCGCTCGCCGAGGGCGAGGCCGACATGGCCGAGTACGAGACCGACGAGTTCGAAGACGTCGACCTCGAAGCGCGACTCGAGAGTCTGGGCTACCTCTGAGTCCACGGGTCGCCGTCCAATCTGGACATAACAATCAATAGCCATGGACTGCTGGACGCAGTATTGACAGTCTCGACAACACGGCGGGCCGTCGTTGCGGCGGCCCTCGCGGCGGGTATCGGTGGGCTGACGTTCTCCTCGGCGGAGAGCCTCCTCGATAGGTTCTCGGTGCCGTCGGGCGACGTGTGGGAGTCGGCGGGGCGGACGCTCCCCGACTCGGTGGAGAGCCCCCACGGCCCGGCGACGCTCCGGGTGGACGACGACGGGGTGCCACACGTCGAAGCCGACGCCGAACCGGCGGCGTACTTTGCCGTCGGGTACGTGCAGGCGTTTCAGCGACTCTTCCAGATGGACCTCCAGCGGCGGGTGATGCGGGGCCGACTCTCGGAGGTGGCCGGCGAGGCGACGCTGGAGAGCGACGAGTTCAACGTCGCCATGGACTTCGCGGGGGCCGCCGAGGCGACGTGGACCGAGCGTGTCTCAGAGACCGAGGCGGCCCCGCTGGCCGAGGCGTACGCCGACGGCGTGAACGCGGCCATCGAGAACGAACCGCTCCCCATCGAGTTCAGACTGCTCGACTACGAGCCACGGGCGTGGACGCCGACGGACTCGATGCTGATGGCGAAACAGATAGCGTGGAACCTCACGGGGAGCTTCCGGTCGCTCCGGGCGGCCGTGGCCGCCGACGAACTCGGCCCCGAGGCGGCGGCCGCGCTGTTCCCCCGACGCCTCGACCACGACACCCCGATTCTGCGGGAGTCCGTCGACCGTGACGCGGGGGACGAGAGTGCCGGTCCCGACCAGTCACGGGCGGTCAGCGCGGACGTGGCGCGCTACTTCTCGCAGTTCGAGTCACCGCCGGGCGTCGGGTCGAACAGTTGGGTCGTCTCCGGCGACCACACCGAGAGCGGGACTCCCCTACTCGCCTACGACCCGCACCTCTCGCTGATGGCCCCGCCGGTGTGGTACGAACAACACGTCGAGACCCCCGAGCGGTCCGTCCGCGGGGCCACGTTCCCGGGCGTCCCGTTCGTCATCGCGGGGGCCAACGACACCGGCGTCTGGTCGTTCACGAACGTCGGCGCGGACGTACTGGACTGCTACCGCTACGAGATAGACGAGGCTGGCGAGCGGTACCGCTACCGGGGCGAGTGGCGCGAGTTCGAGACGGAAGAGGTGACCATCCCCGTCGCCGACGGCGAGGACCGCACACAGACCGTCCGCAAGACGGTCCACGGGCCGGTCCTCGAACGCGAGGGCGAGACGGTGGGGGTGGCGTGGGTCGGCCACACGGCGACCCGAACCACCGAAGCCATCTACGAGTACGGAAAGAGTGAGGGCTTGGCAGACCTCCGCGAATCGACCCGGAAGTTCGACCTGCCGACACAGAACCTCGTCTACGCCGACGCGGACGGCCGGACGATGTACTACGCGACGGGGCAACTCCCGGTCCGGCGGACCGACGGGGAGGAGGTCCGCGGGGACCGCGTGTTCGACGGGTCGGCGGGCGAGGGCGAGTGGGGCGAGGGGTTCACCCCCTTCGGAGAGTCGTCGTGGGACGGGTTCGTCCCCTTCGAGGACAAGCCCCACGCCATCGACCCGGACGTGCTGGCGACGGCGAACCAGCGGGTCACCGACGCCCGGGACCCGTACGTCGGTGTCGACTACGCGATGCCGTACCGCGGCGCGCGCATCTACGAGCGACTCGACCGGCGGGTCGCGAGCGACGACCCGGTGACGCCCGCGTTCCACCGTGACCTCCAGCGCGATACCCGCGACGGACGCGCCGCGGACTTCCTGCCGGACCTGCTCGCGGCCGTCGCAGATGCCGACGCGAGCGAGCGCGTGACCGACGCGACCGAGACGCTCGATTCGTGGGACCGTCGGATGGTCCCCGACTCGCGGGGCGCGCTCCTCTTTGCGCGCTTTCTCGACCAGTTCAGACGGTTGGTGCTGGACCCGGCGTTCGAGGGCACGGCCCTCGACGAGGCGTTCTATCCGAACGACTGGGTGCTGGCGCGTCTCCCCGAGGACGGCCCGTTCTACGGGGAGCGGTCCCGCGAGGAGACGCTGGTCGCGGCCGTCGAGGCCGCGCTCGCGGAAATCGAGGACGAGGGCTGGGAGACGTACGGCGACTGGAGTTCGACGGGTGTCGTGACCCATCCGTTCGGTGGGCAGGCGTCGTTCCTGAACTATCCCGACCTGCCCGCCCCGGGGTCGCGGGCGACGGTGCGGAACTTCCGGCCCGGCTCGGCCGTGGGGTCGAGTTGGCGGATGGTGGTCGAACCCGGCGGACCGGCGACGGCCGTCCTCCCCGGCGGCAACTCGGGCGACTACTTCTCGGAACACTACGACGACCAGTTCCGGGCGTGGCTGGCGAACGAGCAGAAGCCGATGACCCGGGAGATGGCGGGCGAGACTCGCGTCTCCTTCGGGGGTGGGGAGTCGTGAGCGACGACGACCCGGTGGCACGCGTCACGCGGCCGCTCCGCGACATCCGGGCCGACCGGTCCAAACACCTCGCCGCGCTCGCGATGGCGACCGGAGTCGGACTGCTGGCCGCCCGGAGCCACTGGGCCGGTCTCGTTCTGGGCGGGGCACTCGTCGCGCTCGTCTCCCCGACGCTCCGCCGGGGCGTCCTCGCGGCACTCGGGTTCGGTGGCCTCGTGTTGGCCGTCTTCGCCGTCACGCTCGGCGGGGACGCCGCACTCCTCCCGGAGATGGCACCCGTCAGTTACGTCGCCGTCGCCAGCGCGCTCGGCCTCCCGCTGTTCGGGTCGCTGGTTCGGGCGGCGGTCTGACCGTCAGCGGTCGGCCAGCGCGCCGACGCTGGTCAGACACACCCACAGGCCCGCGCCGAGGGCGAGGCTCCCGACGACGCCGAACGCCAGCGTGGCCGGGGCCGACCCGACGGGGGTACACGCCCGCGACGCGCCACCGGGCGTGAACAGACACACCTCGCTCCCGGCCGCCAGCAAGAGGACGACGAGACCGACGACCGCGGCGGCGAGACCACGCAGGAACCGCGTCGTCGCGCGCCGCCGCGCGGCCAGTTCGTCCCACCGCTTGCGGAGGGCTTCGCGCTCGCGTTCCGTGCCGCGTTCCATGCGGTGTGGTACGATGTACCGCGGTAAGTACCTTTCTGCGACGGTCCGCTACCCGTGCGCGCCCTTCACGGCGTCGAGCAACGGTTTCCGCTCGGCGTGGTAGTGGAGGTGGGCGGCGCAGTCACAGTCGGAGGCTCCGAACCCGTCGACGGCCGCGCCCACCTCGCCGACGGCGCGCGCGACGGCACACTCGATGTCGTCCTCGGGCGTGCGGACGACGGTGGCGATGCTGGCGGGCGTGTCCCCGAGGAGGTAGTCGACGTGCCAGTGGCGGGTGTCGCGGTCGCCGGCGGCCATCTCGTGGTGGCGGTCGACGCGGGCGAACCCGCCGGGACCGAACGCGCTCCCGGTGTAGGCGTACCAGCCAGCGTCGAACGCGACCTCGCCGAGCGCGCCCACGGCGACCCTCGCCGCTTTCGGAAGGTTGACCAGTATGGTGTACGTTCCCTGTGTCACACCGGGACACCGGCCTCCATCACAAATCCGCCTTGCGGTCCGGTTACGGTGTCACTTGCTACTACGAACGGGCTTAAATACGGGTGGCACTAACCGGAGGTGAAGGCCAACCCCGGCTTTCGAG